>JBIJCR010000037.1:0-19469 GCA_044344595.1 Terrimicrobiaceae bacterium | reverse complement strand
CGCATGCTGGCGACCCGTGTGGCCTCCGAGCGTTCAGTGCGCCTTGGCGGCGAGGTGGGCTACCAAATCCGCCTCGATAATGTTTCCTCGAAGGAAACGAAAATCCTCTTCGTCACCGAGGGCATTCTTCTTCGTCAGATGCTGGCCGACCCGCAACTGCGGGGCATTTCCACCTTGGTCTTCGATGAATTCCACGAGCGGCACCTCTACGGCGACATCACGCTGGCCAAGGCGTTGGATCTCCAGGATTCAGTCAGGCCCGACCTGAAAATCGTCGTCATGTCGGCCACTCTCGACGGCGCGGAATTGCAAGAATACCTCAAACCGGCCGAAATCCTCACTTCCGAGGGGCGCATGTTTCCTGTTGAAATCATACATCTCTCGCATGATCCCAAGGACGATCCCATCTGGGAAACGGCGACGGATGCAGTCGCCGAGCACTTTGAAAGCACTGAAGGGAACGTGCTGGTATTTATGCCCGGCGCTTATGAAATCCAACGCACCATCCGCGAGCTGCAGGGGCGCTTAGGCGGTCGGTGCGCAGTTTTGCCGCTGCATGGAGAACTTCCTGCCGCCGAGCAGGACCGTGCTGTGAACCGTTCGCAAGGGCGAAAGGTTATTGTTTCCACTAATGTCGCCGAAACATCTCTAACGATCGATGGCGTGACTCTGGTGGTGGACTCCGGCCTCGCGCGGGTTGCCCGCTACGACCCGAATCGCGGCATCAATACGCTTCTTATCGAAAAAATCAGCGCGGCATCGGCAGCCCAGCGGGCAGGCCGCGCGGGACGCACCGCGCCTGGCCTCTGCGTGCGCCTCTGGACTGAGCGTGACCACACACGCCGTCCGCTGCGCGAACTCTCCGAAATCAAACGGCTCGACCTTGCCGAAACCCTCTTGAGCCTCAAGGCCGCTGGGGTAGGGAATTTGCAGGCATTCCGCTGGATCGAGCCACCTGAGGTTCAGGCACTCGAACGCGCAGAGACCCTTCTCCGCGATTTGGGCGCTCTGGATTCCTTTGGTGACATTACCACCATCGGCCGTCGGATGTTGAATTTCCCGGTTCATCCCCGCTACGCCCGCATGTTCATCGCTGCAGAGGAACTTGGCTGTGTGAGGGCGGCAGCGCTCATTGCCGCGATTACGCAAACCCGCTCCATGCTGATGAGGGTGGATAAAAAAACAGAGGACGAACGCGCGGAAATCTTCAGTGGTGGCACCTCCGATTTCCTTGTTCTCATGCGCGTCTTCGAGTGGGCGCGGTCGCGGGATTTTCGAATGAACGAATGCCGCACTCTCGGCATTCACTCGGACTCCGCACGGCAGGTGGAAAAACTTTTTAATCAGTTCCTCGACATCGCTTACGCCGAGGCTTTGCTTCTTGAGGATACACCTCCCAATGACTCCCATATCGCCAAGTGCGTGTTGGCGGGTTTTGCGGATCAGGTGGCCGTGCGCCGTGGTACAGGAACACTCATCTGCGATATTGTCCATGGCCGCAGGGGACTTCTTTCGCGCCAGAGTGTGGCCAGTGGAAGTTCCCTCCTCGTTGCCGCTGAGATTGCTGAAATCGAGGGCCGTGTCGGCGATGCACGCGTACTGCTCAGCCTCGCCACGGAAATCCAAGAAGCCTGGCTCCGCGAAATGTTCCCACTGGATTTCTCGGAGAAGGCGGATCATTTCTTCGATAAAAGCCAGAACCGCGTGGTGGTGCGGCGTGCGAAGGTTTTTCGCGATCTGATCCTTGAGAACCGAGACCGCGATGCCGAACCTGGCCTGGCAGCGTCCTCATGTCTTGCCGAACAGGTGCTGGAAGGCAACCTGCGATTGAATGCCTGGGATGATGCCGTGGAGCAGTGGCTCCACCGCGTGAATTTTCTTGCGCGCCTCTGCCCCGAGCAAAATCTCCCTTTCATGGGCGAGGACGAGCGACACCATATCATCCTCTTGGTTTGCGAAGGTGCGGTTTGTTACCGTGACATCAAGGACGCGCAGGTGCTGTCCCACGCAAAATCGCTCCTCACTTGGGATCAGCAGCAGTTCGTCGAAAAGCAGGCTCCTGAGCGGATCGAGCTTCCCGGTGGGCGCCGCGCGAAGGTGACTTATGCCGAGACTGCGGATCCATTTCTCTCAGCCAGGATTCAGGATTTCTACGGAGTCACGGACGATATCAAAATCGCACTCGGTCGCCATGCGCTCACGCTGCACATCTTGGCGCCGAGCCATCGACCGGTTCAAGTGACGCGCAGCCTGAAATCCTTTTGGACTGAAACCTACCCCGGGCTGAAACAACAGCTCCAGCGGCAGTATCCGAAGCACGAGTGGCGGTGAATGATTGGGCGGCGAGGCACTATTATGCGAACCAGCCCCTTCCGCAAAAAAATACCCCGCTCCTATCTATGGAACCCCTGGTGAAAGGGCGCTCTATCGGATTTCGAGAATAGTTGATATGGCTCTTGTAATTGCCGCCAAGTCTTTTGCAGCGAGGGTTTCCATTTTGGACTGAAGCCGGTGCTTGGCGACAGCGCGAATCTGGTCGATCACGGCAACGGCCGCCTGCCCCTGACAAGTCACAGCAACGGTAATTGGTGGATGGGGCTTGGCTGCGGTAGAAAGAGGCACCACGACAACTGTTTTGCGAAGTTTGTTCAATGTGTCGTGCGAGAGCAAAACGCAAGGTCGCGTTTTCTTGATTTCCGAGCCTTGGGTAGGATCAAGCGCCACCCACCAGACATCGCCTCGTGTCATAGCACTTCTTCTCCATCATCAAATGCCTGCCAGTCATCAATCTCGCGTTCAAGCTCCCTATCCTCATTGGCTGCCCGACAAGCGGCGGCAAGAGCGTCTTCGTGACTTGCCAAACTGGCTTCTAAGAGGCGGCTTACGAGGCGCGAGCGCTGTCGAGGGGGGACGATCGCTTGAAACCGATAGGCTATCGCATCGGGTATGGAAAGGGTAATCCTCATCAGAGAACATTATGCTTTATGACTTACGACTTTCAAGTCGCAAAATAAACGCGCTCTTGAGTAGTGACGAGTGGCGGTGAGGTCAGTTGCCGAGGAGGCTTTGATTCGCGAGCATCGTTCCCGCACTGCTTAAAATGAGAAATTGCGTCATGCTCACCGGGCCGCTGGACTCGATGAGGGTTCCCTCAGTGGTGCGCTTCTGAGAAAGCACGATGGGTGGGAGGTGCTTGGCGATGGTCTCGGCCTTCGGCAGTTTGGAAACATCGATGCGTGTTTTCAAATCCGGCATCATGGCCCCTGCAAAACGAATAACCGGCACGAAGGAGTTGTAGACCCGGGTGAACACCGTGCGCGTGTCGATGTAGCAGAAGGCCTCGTTGGCGGATTGGAATGCAGAAATAGCATCTTTGAAATCCGGCGCGTCACGCAGTGTGCCTCCGCTGGTTTTGATCTCCCCGGCTTGGACCAATGCGTCCGGGTTCATTCCAAGCAGGAGGAACCCATTGCTTTGAGCCATTGACAATGAGGTGTAGCCGGTAGGGAATGAATAAACGGTGTTCCCCTTCAAATCCTGACGGGTCGTGCCTGGCACGTTGCCGATTGTCTGTGCCAGAAAATCGTTCGACCGCGCCTCATCCTTGACCGTCACGGCAAGAAGCGGAGTGGGCGTCATATTGCCATCGGGCCAGTTTGCGACGAGCGCGCACTCGGGTCCGTAGATTTGAGCCGCTGCTTCGGTGAGCGGTCCCAAGTGGGCAGCTGCTCTCGGATATGCTTCGGCAAGCCCCTCCACCAGACTCGGAATGGCAGTGAAATTCAGGGCGAAATCAAAAAACACCGTTGTGTCCCGGTTGGTGAGCGCCATGGCAGGGTGGGTCAACTTGGGTAGCGAGTCCTCACGCGATGAACGCAGCACAAAAATGGCATCGCGCTGCAGGCGTCCATCGATCTTGAGCATGCCGCCGACAGCTTCGGCGGATTTGAGTTCCTCTATCTGCGAGGGGACTTGGCTCGCTGCGACCGATCGGCTGACGGCGAGCAGGGAGTCCAGCATTTTCTCAGGTTCGAAGTAAAATAATAGTTCCGGGTCTACTGGCAGTTGGGCGATGACTTTCACAAAGCGTGGATTCGTCTTCAGCGAGGTCAGTGGCGAGTTTCCCGTGGCACGGTCGAGAGCGGTTTTTATTTGTTCCAGATTTGTGGAGAGAAATCCCCAGCGTCCGGCGGCGGCGGAGTAGACTGTGAGGTCACCGTGCCGTGTCACCAAGATCTCTAAGCCGTTGTGAGTGTCTTTGACTACCTCCTGATCAGGTTCTGGAAGCTCTTTGCGCAGGCGAGCTATGGCGTTGTCGTAGTCTTTCCGGTTTCCCCAAAACTGAAAGCCGAGCAATCCCTCGGCGCGCTGGCCGTCGGCATGTGTTGCGGCGAGGAAGATATTACCTGGTTTGAGTCCAACCAGCACTCCAGTGGCCTCGCCAGTAGAGTGGGACTCCTTCAGATTTTTCAGCGGTAGCTCGAGAAAGGCCTGCATTTCCGGATCGGCCGCGATTTGCGCCAGCGCTGTCCCAATCCACCGAAAACCGGTCCGGGGTATGTTCGGGATATTGACAAAAAAAACGGTGTCCTCTGGTGCAAGTGCTGCTGCCTGGGTCTCGCCGCCAGAGCCTTTGAACAACACAATGCCGACAAAGATCAGGAGGGCCCCAATAACAAGGCCAATGATGATTTTTTTCATGGGGCGATCAACTAAGCCCAAATCCATTGACACGGCAAGGCGCTGGAAACAATGTTTCAGCCTATGGATACAACAAAATTCACCAAATACCTCCAACCCGCCCGTGACAGCTACAATCGCGAAAATCTTCGCCTGCTTTCAGATGTTTGCCTTTATCTTGGCTTCCTCTCGATCATTGCTTCAGTGGCCACATGGTTCACCGCATCCCGCGAGAACCGCGCCTACGGCGAACGTTTTGGCATTTTCATTGGCCTTTGGGTCCCGAGCTTCTTCATTCTCTCAAACCGCCTCAGCCGTAAAGCCGATGAGCTGGTGGATGTAGTTTTAGAAGACGAGTAAAAATCACACACGTATTCAACCTGAGAGCGAATCGGCAATCCCGGTTCGCTTTTTTTTGAAAAAAAAGCTGCCTCCCCCTTGAATTCAACTAAAGCGAATGTATTTTTCGCCTGCATGAAAAAGACATGGCTTATTACGTTGCTCTGTCTCCCCGTGGTCACCGCCCGGTCCACAGAGCCTATTGTTCAGCAAGCGGCATCCGCGCCTTCCTCTCTGCGGCAGTTGAGCAACTCCTTTGCGACTGTTTTTGAGAAAGCGGCGCCCTCCGTCGTCGTCATCGAATCCCGTCAAGCCGGAGAAAATCCCGTCTCGGGTCTTCCAGGAGGGTTGGAGTTCTTTTTTCGAGGCCCTAATGGCGCCCCTTACCGCGTGGTTCCCGAGACAGGTGCCAACGCAGACACACCACCGAATATCGGCTCCGGATTTATATTCTCCAAAGACGGCCATATTGTAACGAATAACCATGTCGTCGCCGGCGCCAGCGAGATAAGGGTCAAGCTTCGGGATGGACGCCGTTTCGATGCTGAGATCATCGGAGCCGACGAGCGCAGCGATGTGGCCGTGATCAAAATCAACGCTCCGAATCTAAGCGTGGCAACTCTTGGTGATAGTGATGCCGTACGCGTTGGTGAGCTCGCCTTCGCCATTGGAACCCCCATGGAGCTGCCCTACACCTTCACTTCTGGCATTATTAGTGCCAAAGGCCGCACACTCGCCCTCGGCGGGTATTATGACGAGTTCATTCAGACAGACACTTCAATCAACCCCGGCAACAGTGGCGGTCCACTCTGCGATATAGATGGACGCGTCGTGGGGATCAATACCCTCATCAGCGGCATCAACCGGGGTGTTGGCTTTGCCATTCCTATCAATACGGCAAAAAACATCGCTGAGCAGCTCATCACCAAAGGCCATGTGAGCCGTCCCTGGCTGGGGATTTCTATAACTAGTCTTGAAGAGGATAGCCAACTTCGCCAACTCTTTTCCGGTATCGACCAAGGCGTCGTCCTGCGTGGCATCGAGCCTGGAGCCCCAGCCCATCGCAGCGATCTCATCCCAGGAGATGTTATCACCAAAGTGGATGGCAAGTCTGTTGGCGTCTCGGCCGATCTCCAACGCGAGATTCTTGGTAAAAAAATCGGCCAGTCTGTGGAACTCGAGATTTGGCGCAAAGGCCGCACGCTCCGCGTTACAGTGCAAACCGGCGAGCAGCCTGACAAATTCGTTCGGGCTTCGATGCGCTCGTCAAGCAGAAATTCCCGCCCTGCTCCAGTTCCAAAGGCAAATGGCGCCGAGCTTCCTGTCGGCCCTGGCTTAGACGTGAGCGACGCCACTCCCGCGCTGCTTCAGGAAATGAACATCAAGCGCAAATCCAGCGGAGGAGTTATCGTGACACAGGTCGTTCCCCACAGCGCATCTGCTGCCGCTGGCTTGGAGCGGGGAGACATCATCACTGAGGCGGGCGGTCGCCCCATTAACAGTAAAAAGGATTTTGAAACCATCTTGGCGGGCATGAACAACGACCGTGGCATTCTGCTTCTCTTGGAGCGCTCAGGCCAAAAAACCTTCGCCATCCTCAAGCCTTAGAATACAGGGGACGCGCCCTTCCAATTTTCGCAGCTGATTATGTCGGTTATTTTATAAAAAAATACTTCCCACACGGAGTTTTCCCAATTTGGATTGCTTACGTGTCGCCGATTAGGTCCTACATTCCGGGTTTCCGAAAAAATTTCATCTCTTTTGCGACAGCTGCGCTTCTTTTTTATATTGCGGGCTCCGCATCCTCCGCTGCAGAACCACAAAGTGGCTCGATTCCTGAGATTCATCGAATCGCTGACATATTTCAACCGCTCTCTCGACCAGCTGAGTTGCTCCTCGAGCCGACACACCTTGTCCTCCTCATCTGCCTTGGCATTTTTCTCGTCGTTATTGCCGTGCTGGTCTACGTCCTCATCAAATTCCGACCGCGCGGACCGGAAGACCATCTCGAAGAGCCTCCGCAGGTTTACGGCAGCTACAATATCGAAATGGCCTGGACGGTCATTCCCTGCCTGATCGTTTTCGTCCTTGTCCTCGTTTCCGCCCGCTCGATCGTGGAGATTCAAGACCAGCCCATGCCGGAGGGCGCGTTGAAAATCCGCCTCATCGGCCACCAGTGGTGGTGGGAAATCCAATATCCCGACCTCGGCATCATCACCGCAAATGAAATCCATGTGCCAGTGAGTAGCAAAGATGGAAAACAGCGGCCGACGCACATCATCCTCGAATCAGCGGATGTCATTCACAGCTTCTGGGTGCCTCAACTCGCAGGAAAAACCGACCTCGTTCCGAATCGCGTCAACCACACTTGGATCGAGCCCTTCAAAACCGGCGTCTTCCTCGGGAATTGCGCCGAATATTGCGGCACCCAACACGCCAACATGCTCCTGCGCGTCATTGTTCAAACGCCGGAGGACTTTCAGAAATGGGTGGAAAATCAACAGCAACTCCCTCCTGAACCAAAGGATGCCATCGCCATCCAGGGTAAAAAGGATTTTTTTGAACTCTCCTGCGTCTCCTGTCATAAAATCGACGCGACACCCGCAGAAGGCGTTTTCGGTCCAGATCTCACAAAATTCGCGATCCGCCAGACCCTGGGTGCAGGTGTTGCTGCTAATACGCCGGAAAATCTCCATGCTTGGCTTCATGATCCAGACTCCCTTAAGCCCGGTTGCTACATGCCGGATATGAAACTCTCGCCTCAGCAACTCGACTCGCTCGTGGCCTACCTTCAAACTCTCAAGTAGCCACCCACAAGAACCATGTCTCAAGAAATCAACATCGACGAGAACTACCGCATGCCTGAACCTGTGAGGGTAGGGGAGGAAACGGGTTCGCTGACCCGCGTCTTCCAGCAACTGGTCTTCACGGTTGACCACAAAAAACTCGGCCTCATGTATATCGGGGCGGGGTTGCTTTTCTTCGTCATCGCCGGCTGCCTCGCGGCGCTCATGCGCATCCAGTTGGCATTTCCCAACAACCAATTCCTGCCGCCGGACGTCTTCAACCAGAGCTTCACCATGCACGGCACGACCATGGTGTTCCTCGTCGGCATGCCGCTCGCATTTGGCTTCGCCAACTACCTCGTTCCACTCATGATCGGTGCGAGGGATATGGCATTCCCCCGCCTGAATGCTTTTGGCTTCTGGGTTTTTTTCTTCAGCGGTTTATTCCTATATTTCAGCTATGTCGGTGCCCCCGGGCTCTATGCGGCAGGTTCCGCGCCGGATGTCGGTTGGTTTGCCTATTCGCCATTAACCACAAAAGCCTTCTCTCGAGGCCATAGCACGGATTACTGGACCCTTTCACTTCTCCTCGGCGGCATCGGCAGTGTGGCAACAGCGCTCAATATCCTTGTCACCGTCTTTTGCATGCGCTGTCCAGGAATGACACTCGGGCGCTTACCGGTTTTCGTCTGGTGCATGGTTGTGCTGGCATTTCTTGTCATTCTGGCCCTGCCTTGCCTCTCGGCTTGCCAAATCATGATTTCGCTGGACCGCTACCTCGGTGCGAAATTCTTCGACACTCAGTCTGGTGGTGATGCCGTTCTCTGGCAGCATTTCTTTTGGATTTTCGGTCACCCCGAGGTTTACATCCTCATCATGCCTGCTTTTGCGATTACCTCCGAGGTCATTCCAGTTTTCTCCCGCAAACCCATTTTTGGCTACCCTGTCATGGTGGCTGCTGTTGTTGCTATCGCATTCATCAGCTTGGGCGTCTGGGCACACCATATGTTCTGTGTCGGCATGGTTTCCCTCGCCAATGCCTTCTTCGTCACCTCGACGCTTCTGGTTTCCATCCCCACGGGCATTAAAATCTTCAACTGGCTGGCAACGATGTATGGCGGTAAACTTCGCTTCGAGCTGCCACTTATTTTTTGCATTGGCTTCCTCTTTCAATTTCTCATTGCCGGCCTTACAGGGGTCATGCTGGCCGTGGCCCCATTCACTTGGCAGTTGAGCGACTCGTATTTCGTCGTGGCCCACTTTCACTATGTGCTCATCGGTGGGTTGTTGTTCACGATCTTCGCTGGTATCTACTACTGGTATCCGAAAGCCTTTGGCAAGATGCCGAACCACAAGCTTGGTCTCTGGCATTTCTGGCTCTTCACCATCGGTTTCCATATTACCTTCCTACCGCAACATTTCCTCGGCTTCCTTGGAATGCCCCGCCGTATTTATACCTACCAAGGTGACCGTGGGTGGGATACGATGAACCTCATTTCCACGATCGGTGTGGCCATCCAAGCCGCCGGCATTCTCTTTTTCGTTTACAACCTGATTTATTCCTACATCTGGGGTAAGAAATCGGGTGATGATCCATGGGACGCCTGGACGCTCGAGTGGGCGACCACATCTCCGCCGCCGGAATACAACTTCGCAAAATTCCCACTTGTTAAAAGCCGCCGCCCGCTCTGGGATGCCAAGCATCCAGAAGATCCAGACTGGAAACACGAATGAACTACGCCACCACAGAAAATCCAGACGACTGGAAGTTGCCATCCCCAAGGAAACTCGGCATCCTCACACTCATCCTCGCCGAGTCCGCCCTCTTCACGATCTTCGTCGTAGCCTACCTCTTCTACATTGGGAAAAGTCTCAACGGACCCTATCCGCATGAGGTCTTGGAATTCCCGCTCCTCGGCACAATCGCTCTCTTCAGCAGCAGCGGCACGATTTTCTTGGCCGAACGCTGCCTCCGCGCTGGCAACAAGCCCGGCTTCTCGTTCTGGTGGGGAGTCACGGCGGCACTCGGTATTTACTTCCTCTACTTCACTGGAGCTGAATGGTATCACCTCATTTTTGAAAAAAATCTCACCCTCGCCACAAATACCTTTGGCACCACATTTTATTCGCTGGTAGGTCTTCATGCCTTCCATGTCATTGTCGGCGTTCTCCTCCTCTTGGCGATCCTTATTTCCGCCCTGCGCGGGCGCCTGCACTCCGACCACACCGAGCATGTTGAAGCCATTTCATACTATTGGCATTTCGTCGATTGCATCTGGATCGTCGTCCTCACCGTCGTTTACATCCTCAGCGTCCGCGTCCCACAATGAAAACTCCTGACTCGGAAGACCCTAAATTCGTCGAAATTCCCGAACCTACCGGTTGGCCCATCATAGCCGCATTTGGCTTAGTGCTTCTCTTCGCAGGTTTAGTGACCAGTTTCTTCATCACTTTCCTCGGTGTTCTTATCGCTATTGCAGGATTCGCAGGCTGGTTCCTTGATGTTTTTCCATATCCAAAACACTACGCCGTTGCCCTTGAGGAAGCACCGCAACCTCAGACCACAGCCCGCTCCATTAAATACCTCAAGATCGGTCATCGCGGCCACCGCATGCGCCTCCCCGTGGAAGTGCCGCCGCTCGTGGCCGGCATCAAAGGCGGTATCGTGGGCGCAGTGGCCATGGCCATATTGGCATGTGCCTGGGGATTTTTTAAATACAACAGCATCTGGTATCCGGTGAACCTCCTTGCGGCCGCAGCCGTGCCCTCGCTCGCGGAGGCCTCGCAGGCTGCGCTATCCCAATTCCACCTCGTGGGATTCATCGTGGCGGTCATCAGCCATGGCTCTGTATCCATCATGATCGGACTTCTTTACATCGTTCTCCTTCCCATGCTTCCCGCCAAATTTGAGTGGTTCTGGGGCGGTATCATGACCCCTCTCATCTGGAGCGGATTCCTCTTTGCTACAATCCGTTTTATCAATCCCGCGCTCGCTGTGCATGTCGATTGGCCATGGTTCATCGTCTGCCAAGTCGCTTTCGGAATGGTCTGCGGCTACATCGTCTTCAAGGAGGAAAAAGTGGAAACCATGCAGTCGCTCTCACTCGCCGCCAAGCTCGGCATCGAAGCTCCGGAGGAAAACTCATGAATCGCGCCCTCTTCCTCTTAATTCCGCTCCTCGCTCTCGTTTCCTGCAAGCCTCCGGGAAAACCCACCCTCGCTGACAAATGGAAATCCCCAGCCGATGTCACAGGCTTCACCCAGCTCTACGCTCAAAACTGCGTGGCGTGCCATGGTGATGGAAAATCCATCGCCGGTTCGATCACGCTCAAAAATCCCCTCTACCTCGCCACCGTTCCAGAGGAAAAACTTCGCGATGTCATCGCAAACGGCGTCCCCGGCTACAACATGCCAGCATTCGCCAGGGAAAATGGCGGATCTCTCTCGGATGAGCAAATCGACACCCTCGTCAAAGGCCTCATGGCTTGGAAGGATGACTCGAAACTCCCCGCCGCTTCGATCCCGCCTTACAGCGCCCCGCTCGGGGATGTTGCCGCAGGCAAGGCCGCCTTTGCCCAATCTTGCGCAGCCTGCCACGGCGCCGATGGCACAGGTGCAAAAGCCGGATCCGTTGTGGACCGAGACTACCTCAACCTCGTCAGCAACCAATACCTCCGCACCGTGACCATAGCAGGCCGACCCGAACTCGGTTGCCCGGACTTCGCCCATCGCACACCGGGTTCGCCCATGGCGCCTGCCGCCGTCTCGGATATCACCGCTTGGCTGGTCTCCCAGCGCGTCAACGAATTCAATAAACCCATCACTCCAGCTCCCGCAAAAAAATGAACCAAGACCCCGCTCAAGATCCTAAAGACCAGGCCCCTTGCGCTTGCTCCGGTTCCTCACCCTGCGAGGATCCGAAAAAAAAGACCCGCCGTGAGTTCATGCTGGCTCTTGGTTTCGGCCTGAATGCCGTCGCGGGCGCCGCAGTAGGCATTCCTCTCCTTGGTTACGTTCTTTCCTCCTTCTTGAAACCTCGCCAACTCGATTGGGTGAGTCTTGGACCTGTCGAGAAATTCCCCGAAGGCAAAACCCGCCTCGGCAACTACAAAAATCCCTTCCACCGTTCGTGGGATGGCTCGACAGCCGATATCCCTTGCTGGGTGCGCCGCATCAAAGGCAATGAGTTCCAAGTCTTCGCCATCAATTGCGCCCACCTCGGCTGCCCGGTCCGCTGGTTCGAGGAGTCCAAACTTTTCATGTGCCCCTGCCACGGCGGAGCCTACTACGAGGACGGGGAACGCGCCGCCGGCCCGCCGCCTCGTGGCCTTTTCACCTACGAATTCAAGATCGACAACGGTAATCTCATGATTCTCGCCGGAGCCCTGCCCACACTCGCACAGCCCAACGCATGAAGGTTCCGATTCAAAAACTTACCGACCTCGGTCTCGGCATCTTCAACTGGGTGGACGACCGCCTGCATGTCAAAAAAATCTGGGAATCCACCGCAGGCCACCATGTTCCGCAGAGTGCCGGCAGTTGGTTCTATGTCTTCGGCAGCGCCACGCTCCTCTGCTTCATGCTGCAGCTCGTCACTGGCATCATGCTTGCACTCGTCTATGTGCCGTCCGCTGACGAGTCCTACGCGACCCTGGAGTATCTGACCTACCACCAGCAACTCGGCTGGTTCCTGCGCGGAATGCACTACTGGGGCTCGAATTTCATGGTGGGCATCATGCTCTTGCACATGACGCAAGTTTTCCTCTTTGGTGCTTACAAATACCCTCGCGAAATTACTTGGCTCTCGGGACTCGCTCTCCTTGTTTGCACCCTCGGCCTTGCCTTCACCGGCCAAGTCATGCGCTTCGACGAGGACGCCTACTGGGGGCTTGGCATCGGTGCTGCCATCATGGGGCGCGTACCATTCATCGGCCAGCAACTTGTGGATTTTATGCTCGGCGGGCAGATCATCGCCTCTGAGACCCTCTCGCGCTTCTTCGCGCTCCATGTTTTTGTTCTGCCGGGTGCCGTCATTGCCCTGGTGAGTCTCCACCTCCGCATGGTCCTTACGAAAGGTATCAACGAATACCCCGTTCCAGGAATGGTCGTTCGTCGTGATACTTACGACAAGGAATATGCTGCCATCCTAAAAAAAGAGGGCGTACCGTTTTTCCCCAAAGCCATTGACAAAGACATCATCGCCGCCTCATTTGTCATCGGAGGCATCGTGGCCTGTGCTTTCTTTTTCGGTCCTAAAGGTCCAGGCGGTCCTGCCGACCCCCTTCAAATCGACGCAAATCCACGCCCTGATTTCTGGTTCCTCTGGATCTTCGCCATCGCTGCTCTCATGCCAGCGGAAATCGAGACCTTCGCCCTTCTCGTTGGCCCAGCCGTTATCGGCCTTGTCCTTGTCGCCCTGCCATTTGTCAACGGCACTGGTGAGAAAAGCTGGCGCCGCCGCCCCGTCGCCGTCATCGTCACGCTCCTCGTCTGGATTTCCCTTGGAATGCTAACCTACCTCGGCGTCACATCCCCATGGTCGCCCGTGATGGATGGTTGGTCCGCCGAAACAACGCCCGACGCCAAAATTCTCAACCGCACGCCCCTCGAACTCCAAGGCGCCGTCACCCTCCAATACAAACAATGCCGCAACTGCCACGCCATCGACGGCCTCGGCGGCGAACGCGGGCCCTCCCTCAGCGATGTCGGCTTGCGCCTCACCAAGCCCCAACTCGTCCGTCAAGTCGTGCAGGGTGGGGGAAACATGCCCGCCTACGGCCAAAACCTCTCGCCCAGCGAAGTCGAAGCCCTCGCCCAATACATGATCTCCCTCCGCCCCGAAGGCATTCCCCCCGCCCGCGACACCACCCTGCCACGCAAACCGAAAGATTAACCACAGAGGACACAGAGAGCACAGAGAAAATAATGTGTAAAAAAATAAATCTAAGTTTCTGCACACAAGATTAAAATCTCCATTTTCCACCACCTCTAATTGCATTTCCCAAACAACAATCCCCGATAAACAAAAAAAGATTCTAGCCGACATCTCCCGCTCTGTGCTCTCTGTGTCCTCTGTGGTCAATCCCCACAAACCGCTTTCGTTTCTCAACGACTCCAAAACCACCACCCACTTAAAACTCCAAACCACCTATGTCCCAACTCGGTATGATCGGCCTCGGCCGCATGGGGGCCAATATGGTCCTCCGTCTCCTTCGCAACGGCCACAAAGCTACTGTCTTCGACCGCTCCCAAGCAGCAATCGATTCCCTCGTCAAAGAAGGCGCCACTGGTGCGACTTCCCTTGCGGATTTCGTCTCCAAGCTTGAAGCCCCTCGCGCCATTTGGCTTATGGTGCCAGCAGCTGCGGTGGACTCTACCATCGAGGAACTTCTTCCGTTCTTGGAAAAAGGTGATACCATCATCGACGGTGGCAATTCCTATTACATCGACGATATCCGCCGCGCCAACCATATTGCGCCGAAGGGAATTCATTATGTCGATGTCGGAACCAGCGGCGGCGTCTGGGGACTCGAGCGCGGTTATTGCATGATGATCGGCGGCGAGAAGGAAATCGTCCAGCGCCTCGATCCGATCTTCCGCACACTCGCACCTGGTATCGGCGACATCCCCCGCACCGTGGGACGCCCTGAAAATCAAGGCACTGCCGAACTCGGTTACCTCCACTGCGGAGCAAACGGCGCTGGACATTTCGTGAAAATGGTCCACAACGGCATCGAATACGGCATCATGGCTGCCTACGCCGAAGGCATGAATGTCCTTAAAAACGCCAATATCGGCACCAAAACCCAAATGATTGACGCCGAAACCACCCCGCTCCGCGACCCCGAGCAATACCAATACGACTTCAACCTCACCGACATCTCCGAAGTCTGGCGCCGTGGCAGCGTTGTAGCCAGCTGGCTCCTCGACCTCACTGCCAATTCCCTCGTGAAAGACCCCGCCCTTACCGAATTCGCCGGCCGCGTTAGCGACTCCGGCGAGGGACGCTGGACCATCAAAGCCGCCATCGACGAAGGCGTCCCTGTCCCAGTCCTCACTACCGCCCTCTACGAACGCTTCAGCTCCCGTGGCGATGCCGACTTCCAAGACAAGCTCCTCTCCGCTATGAGATTTCAATTCGGTGGCCACCTCGAAAAGAAAGATTGACCACAGAGGACACAGAGAGCACAGAGGAGGGGATGTCGAGTTAATTCTAATGTGTAAAAACTCACAGTTAAAACCTCATAATCAGACTAAAAAGCATAAAAATTTAACCGCGGACCAACATGGAGAGCGTGAAGGAGGATAGAAGAGCTTGATATTGTTTTTTTAGGAGAGGACAGGAGGAAAAGTTCCTTTTAAAGCTTGAAATTCCCTTCTGTGCTCTCTGTGTCCTCTGTGGTCAATCCCTGCCAACCGCTTCCGCTTCCCAACGACTCCCAAATTACAACCAACTTAAAACTTAATCCTCAATCCTTAAAACTCCTATGCTCACCACACACCCCGCCTGGGAAACCCTCTCCATCCAATCCGAATCCCTTCCTCACCTCCGCGAGCTCTTCGCCTCGGATCCGACCCGCGCTGAGAAGTTCCAACTCGAAGCCTCTGGCTTGTTTTTTGATTATTCTAAGAATCTAATCACCAGCGAGACAGTTGCTTGCCTCATCGATCTCGCGAATGCCGCCGGGCTGCGCGGGAAGATTGATGCCATGTTCCGTGGTGACAAGATCAACATCACCGAGAAACGCGCCGTTCTGCACACTGCCCTCCGCGCGCCGCGCACGGCGTCCATCAAAGTCGACGGTGTGGATGTTGTTCCAGAGGTTCATGCCGTGCTCGACCGCATGGCCGAATTTTCCAACCGTGTCCGCTCCGGTGAGTGGAAAGGCCACACCGGCAAGCGCATCAAAAACATCGTCAATATCGGCATTGGCGGCTCGGATCTCGGGCCCGTGATGGCCTACGAGGCCCTGCGCCACTACACCGACCGCTCGCTCACCTTCCGCTTCGTCTCCAATGTGGACGGCACCGACTTCGCCGAGGCCACCCACGACCTCGACCCCACCGAGACGCTATTTATCATTTCCTCCAAGACTTTTACTACGCTGGAGACCATGACCAATGCCGCCACGGCCCGCGAGTGGTCGCTCGCCGGTCTGGGTGGTGACAACGTCGCCGTCGCCAAACACTTCGTCGCCGTTTCCACAAATGCCGAGAAGGTCTCCGAGTTCGGCATCGACACCGCCAACATGTTCGGCTTCTGGGATTGGGTAGGGGGCCGCTATTCGATGGATTCCGCCATCGGCCTCTCCAACATGATCGCCCTCGGTCCCGACAACTTCCGCGAAATGCTTGCCGGATTCCATGCGATGGACGAGCACTTCCGCACCGCGCCGTTTGAGCAAAACATCCCCGTCCTCCACGGTCTCTTGGCCCTGTGGTATAACGACTTCTACGGTGCGCAAACCGTTGCCGTCCTTCCCTACGACCAATACCTGAAACGCTTCCCTGCCTACCTCCAGCAACTCACCATGGAGAGCAACGGCAAACATGTGAAACTCGATGGCAACCATGTGGATGCCGAAACAGGACCGATCTACTGGGGCGAACCCGGCACCAACGGCCAGCACAGCTTCTACCAACTCATCCACCAAGGCACCCGCCTCATCCCCTGCGACTTCATCGCCTTCGCCAACTCCCTCAACCCGCTCGGTCGTCATCACGACCTCCTCATGTCGAATGTCTTCGCGCAAACCGAGGCCCTCGCGTTCGGAAAAACACTCGCCGAAGTCGAAGCCGAAGGCACCCCCGCCGCACTCGCCCCACACCGCGTGTTCGACGGCAACCGCCCATCCAATGTCATCCTCGCCGAAAAACTCACCCCCGCCATCCTCGGCAGCCTCGTCTCCCTCTACGAAATGAGCGTCTTTACCCAAGGCGTCCTCTGGGATATCAACCCCTTCGACCAATGGGGCGTCGAACTCGGCAAAGTCCTCGCCCAACGCATCATCCCCGAACTCGAATCCACAGGTGAGCCCGTTCTAAAACACGACAGCAGCACCAATTCGCTCATCCGTAGGTATCGCAGGATGAAGGCACTTTAATTGTTCGCTTTCTTGTCTTCATAGTTAAATTGGAAATTTGTGTGACGAAACAACGTTGGGCGTCTCTCAAAAAACAAGGAAGAATTATGAGAACAATTATTATCGGAAATTCAGGAAGTGGAAAAACATGGTTGGCGAATAAATTGGCCAATAGTAATCACCAAATAATACATCTTGATAATATTTTTTGGATGCCTGGTGGATTTGATGTTAAGCGAACAAAAGAAGAAGTAGAAATAATGATTTCAAATAGCAAATTAGCCGACAACTGGATCTGTGAAGGTGTATTTGGTGAACTAGCAAAACAATATTTCGACGCTGCCCAAACACTGTTATGGCTTAATATAGATTGGGAAATTTGCAAATATCGTCTGGAAATACGTGGTTTCGAAAGTAAACAACATTTGGGAAGAGAACAATCCAGTAATGGATTAATAAAATTAATAGATTGGGCATCTTTATATTATCAAAGGACAGATTTGCGATCACTGACTGGTCATGAGCGTCTCTATAATGAATTTCATGGCAATAAATTAATTCTTACATCTGAACATCATGTTAATGAATATGTAAAATATGCCCAAACGTTAAAGGGTGTACCGGAGGCGAGGAACGAGCCCTTCGACTGCACCCATGGTTGAACAAGCCCGCTTTGTAAGGCGGAGGCGGGGAGTATGCGGTTTATGTTTGAAACGAGACTGCGGGGAGCTTTTTGAATATTTCTGCCCAACGATTCACCGAATGTGTACCCGCTTTACGCCTCGTGTAGCCATCGATTATCGGGCAGTTTATACCAAAGTCTAATAGCTTTTTGACTTTAAAGCTTAGGGATTTGAGCAGAATCTCGTGGTCGGCATGAGAACACTTCCGAAACTTGGACAAGAAATCGTAGAACAATCGAAGAGGCCTGGGCTAAGCCGCAGGCGGATTGGGCGCGCAAGCGTTTGCTGGTGGTGCGCTTGATTGCACAGCATGAACACACGGTGGGAACTGGGGGTCAGGGTTCATTTTCTTTCATTTATAGGTTCGGCGTGTTGGTTTTATCCCGAATACAGCAGAATTAACCACAGAGCGCACAGAGCACACAGAGGATGATCTGTTTATGATGCGATGGGTTTGAAATGATTTGTGCGATATCAAACAAAAGCCAAAGCCTTTTCTGTCAAATCTCTCCATCCTGCCCTCCTGTCTAAAAATCCTTTTTCGGGTTTATCTGATGGCGTAGCCTTATTTTCAGGTGGATTTTGAATGAAAATGAACACTGACCCCCAGTTCCCCGTCGGTCGCCACCACCGGGATCGTGTTCACGCCCGGCACCACCTCCGCATCCGCCGTGAGCGTCGTTGTTTCATTCGCGCTCGTGAGGCCCACGCGGTTCCCCTCCGCGTTGTAGCGGTAGGCGAACCCGCCCGCGTTTGTGAGCCGATTACGCGAGTCGTAGGTGTAATTGCCAATCGCTCCCGTAGTCGGCAGCGGTCCTCTCACCATGTTGCCATCCGCATCATGCGTCACCGTCTGCCCGCCACCTCTCGCACCGCTCACTGGAAACCTCGCGCCCATTAAAGACACATTCACTGTTCACTAAAAGGTCTTTTACCTAAACCGCTAACATTCATCTCACCATCATCTCTTACCCAAATTAGTGTCCCCCACTCTTTGGATTTATGCATCCACTCGTATGAAAACCAAAAACCGCCGTTAGCCGTAGAGTCTGGACCTGACGCCATAGGGCCATCAAATGAAGCAGGGTCCAAGCGAGAGGACTTACAGACTTTTATGAAAAGATCTGTTGCAGCACTCCGAGCTTCCGTCTCAGTTAGCAGCTTTCTTTCGCAACCCAATAGGAGGCAACACAGACAAAAAACTATCGGAAAAAGTTTCATTGTTGATTGGTTTTTAGCGGAACAGTTCCGTGAAAATTAAATTCAAACTGGGGGTCAGGGTTCATTTTCTTTCATTTATAGGTTCGGCGTTTTGGTTTTATCCGATAGCGTAGCCTTATTTTCAGGTGGATTTTGAATGAAAATGAACACTGACCCCCAGTTCACACTGACCCCCAGTTCACACATGCTGCTAGGGTAAAGTTTATTTTCTCCTATTTTCAAGTGCCTAACACCGCGGGTGATTCTTTAAAAAGCGTCATTACGCGGGACCCCTTTTATTTTTCTTTTCCTATGAGAAAAACTAGCCCAACAATTAGCAGACCAACGCAACCCAGCCAAACGAACAGCAGGACGAGCATTCCAAAAAACAATGCAGACTGGTTCGGATCGGTGGCATCACCAGCTATCCAAAAAGCCCACATATGAAACAAGAAATATGCAGCTACGCCCAATAGCGGAGCGAGCATCACCAGAAGAATGCCTGTCTGTTTTTTATTCATCTTGAAAACGAAGATGTGGTTGGGCAACAGGATTCCCATTCGCAAACTGAATCCTGGGGAACTGGGGGTCAGATGACATGAAAGCCTTTTGCAGCCTAGCTCTGCGGTCATTTTGAGCTTCTGAGGCGCATATAATCGATGGTGTAGAATGGAAGCCTATGAGCCAAACTACACACC
>JBIJCR010000035.1:0-20098 GCA_044344595.1 Terrimicrobiaceae bacterium | reverse complement strand
GAGATCCACTCGAGGCACTGTCGGGAGCGGTGGACGCGAGGCGCACCCAGCGAGCAGAAGAGTGATCAACATTGCAGAGAAAAGGATTCCCGCTTTCATAGTTGAATGATGTTACGCCTCGGCCGTTGGATTTGCATGGCAATTCTTGGATTCGCCCTTGCAGGCTGCGAGCGCAACGGCAAGCGTGCGGATTTGGTTTTCATAAATGGCGCGGAACCCGAGACGCTCGACCCGGCGATCATCACCGGCCAACCGGAGGGACGGGTCGTGAACGCCCTCTTCGAAGGCCTCTGCTCCTATGACGAGAACGGGCAAGCCGTGCCGGGCGTCGCGGAGCGGTGGGACATTTCGCCGGATGGAAAAACCTACACATTCCATCTGAGGCCGACTGCCAAATGGAGCGATGGCAGCGCGCTGACGGCGAGGGATTTCGTGGCAAGCTGGAAACGCACGCTCACGCCGGAGACCGGTTCGCAATACAACTACCAACTCTTCCCGATCAAAAACGCCCAGGCTTTTGCGGAAAGAAAAATCACAGACTTTGCGCAGGTAGGAGTTCGCGCAGTGGACGACCGGACGATGGTAGTGGAGTTAGAAAATCCCACGCCTTACTTCATTCAGCTCTGTGCTTTTTCCACCCTTCATCCCGTGCCAGTGAAGCTCATCGAGCGCTTGGGTGATGATTGGGTGAAGCCTGGCAACCTCATCGGAAACGGGGCCTACACGCTTGAGGACTGGAGGATCAACGATCGCATCCGCTTGAAAAAAAATCCCCACTATTGGGATCAGGGCGGGGTGCAACTCGAAACGATCGATGTCCTGCCGATCTCGGATGCCAATGTGGCGTTTAATTTTTATGCAAGCGGTCTCGCGGACCTTCTCATGGACAAAGGCCTCGCCCCGCCGGCGCTGTTGGACGACCTGAAAAAGCGAAAGGATTTCCATGCTGCACCGTTTCTGGGGATTTACTTTTTGCGCTATAATTGCGAGCGCGGGCCTTTCCGCGATCAGCGGGTGCGGAGGGCTTTTTCGCTGGCGGTGGATAAGAAACGCATCGTCGAAAAAATAACCCGCGCCGGCGAGTTGCCCGCGCCTGGATTCGTTCCACCCGGCATCCCCGGCTATGAGGGAACCGAAGGGGTGGCATTTGATCCCGAGGAAGCCGCGCGTCTGATGGCAGAGGCGGGATATCCGGGCGGCAAGGGATTTCCTAACGCACGCTACCTCTACAGCAAAAGTGAACTCAACGAGGCGATCGCCGTGGAGCTTCAAAGTATGTGGCGCGAGGCTCTGGGAGTGAATGTGAACCTCGAGCGGCAGGAATGGAAAGTTTACCTGAACTCCCTCTCGCTGTTGGACTATGACATAGCCCGGTCCAGCTGGGTCGGCGACTATCCGGACCCGAATACCTTCCTCGACATGTTCCTGACCGGCGGCGGAAATAACCGCACGGGCTGGTCCAGTTCCGACTACGACGCCCTCATTGCCGAGGCCTCCCGGGAACTCGATCCAGGGCGCCGCTTCGAGATTCTCCGGTGCGCGGAAGATCTCCTTGTACAAAAAGCCATGCCCGTCTGCCCGATCTACTACTATGTGGGCATCCAGCTCTACGACCCCGCGAAACTCGGAGGTCTGAAAGCCAATGTCCTCGACGAGCACCCCCTGCGGAGGATTTTCTTGAAGCAGAAATTTTAATCGCGGGTGCTGGCCTCCGCCAAAATCCGACTGGCGGGAGCAGTTGTAAAATCGGCATTTTGATGTCAATTATCAGCCTGATGTTGCACTGGCTCGGTAGAAGGACGCTCCGCGTTGTTTTTGAGATGGGCGACTTCTCGCTTTTCACCGGGAGGTCGTTCATCGCCTTGGCGCAGACCAAGCGACTGGCGACGAGGATTGCCAGGGCTGTACACGAGCAGGGAACGGTTTGTCTGCCGGTCATCTTGATTGTAGGCGTTTTCACCGGCTTGGTGTTGGGTTTGCAGGGCTACCATGTGCTCAGCCGTTTTGGTTCGCAGGGTTTGTTAGGAACTTTGGTTTCGCTGAGTCTGGTGCGGGAAATGGCACCCGTTCTGGCTGCGCTCATGCTCGTCGGGCAAGCGGGATCGGCTTTTGCGGCGGAGTTGGGAATCCAGCGAAACACCGAGCAAATCGTGGCATTGGAGACGATGGGAGTGAACAGTCATGGCTACCTTGTGGCACCACGCCTCGTTGCGGCTCTGATTGTTTTTCCAATCCAAACGGCACTTTTTGTCATCCTCGGAATTTGGGGAGGAAGCCTTTCGGGATCGGTGCTGCTCGGCGTGGATTCCGGTATTTACTGGTCCGCCGTGCACCGGGCGGTTGAGGTGAGGGATTTAATGGAATGCTTCAGCAAGGCGGCGGCGTTCGGGCTTTTGTCGATGAGCATCTGCGCTTATCAGGGATTTCACGCCGACAGGAATGGATCGGCCGTTGGCGCACGAGCCGTGAGCGCCTGCACGACTCGGGCAGTGGTGCTTTCGAGCATCGCGGTGCTCGTGGCGGATTACATCATCAGTTCGTTTTTTGTCTGAGCATGGAAACTGCCAAGCACCCCATCGCCCTTCATGTCGAGGACCTGCAAAAAGGCTTCAATGGGAAGCCCATTCTCAGTGGGATCGATCTGAAAGTTCCGCGCGGAAGCATTTTCAGCGTTCTCGGCCCGAGCGGGACTGGAAAATCCGTCTTCCTGAAATGCCTTGCAAACATCCTGCAACCGGATGCTGGGCGAATCCGCTTTGACGGACTGGAACTGAGCGCTGGTGATTCCTCCGCGCGCGATGAATTCCGCAGGCGCTGCAGTTTTCTCTTTCAGAGCAACGCCCTTTTCGACTCGCTCACGGCTCTCGAAAATGTGGCCCTGCCTTTGGAGCAAACGACAACTCTGGGGAGGATGGAAATCCTGAATCGCTGCCGGGATGCTTTGCAACAACTGGAAATGGAAGACTTCCTCCACCACTACCCGGCCCAACTTTCAGGCGGCATGCAGAAGCGATTGGCCTTGGCGAGAGCGATTGTAACGCGTCCGGAACTGGTTCTTTTCGATGAACCCACCGCTGGACTCGACCCTCTGCGCCGGAATGCCGTTTTTGCAATGATCGCCAAGTATCAACGCCACTTTCATTTCACAGCGCTCATCGTTACTCATGATGTTCCGGAAGCGCTGGTCGCGAGCGATCGAGTCGCCTTATTGAACCAAGGGCGCATTGCCTTTGTCGGCACACCTGCCGAGTTTTCCTCTTCAAGCAACCCCGTGGTCTCGCTCTTCCGCGACAGCGCCCAGGCTCTTGGAGAGTCCCTAGCCGAAATCCGCTGCAGCCATCCAATACCCTAATTTTATGAAAAACACGAAACTCGAGCTTTCCGTTGGCCTCTTTGTGCTACTCGGAATAGCAGCCATCGCTTACCTCACGATTCAAGTCGGGACGGGATCCGTGGTCGGCCGCGATACATATCTGATCGAATCCCGCTTCACAAATGCCGGCGGAATCCACCCCGGCAGCAGTGTAATGGTCGCAGGCGTCACGGCCGGCCGGGTCGAAGGAGTGCGCATCGAACCATCGGATTTCAGCGCCATCGTGACCATGCGCGTGCTCGCAGGGTTGCAATTGCCCACCGATTCCATAGCGTCGATCAAAACCACAGGTCTGATCGGGGACAAGTTCGTCTCCATCTCTCCTGGAGCGGATGAAACCTATTTGAAGCCGGGTATGCGCATTACGCTTACCGAATCCGCAGTGGACCTCGAATCCCTCATTGGTAAGATGGCTTTTGGGTCTGTTAACCAAGACAAAGTCGAAAAAGAAACCAAGTAATCCACCATCTTGAAAACACTACCTGTTCTCATTGCACTGGCCCTTCTGGCAGCTATTCCATGCTCATTTGCCACCTCAACTGCCGAAGCTGAGGATTTTCTTAAAAAATCTGTGAATGAAGTTATCAATATCTCCAAGTCTTCACCAAACAGCACCGCTCTGGCCAATAGCGTGCGCCCGCTTTTACTCAAGGCCATTAGCTTCGATGCCATGACGCGGCGTGCCGTGGGACAAGGCTGGAAGCAATTCACCACTGAGCAACAGAAAGAGGCCACCCGACTCTTCAGCACATTGATCATCCGCAATTACTCAGGCAAATTCACTCCCGGTGAATTGCCTGACATCACCTACAAAGCAGCCACTTCACCAGCGCCTGAGCGAGTTGAAATCTCAACTTCAACTACATACAAAGGTTCGAAATACAACGTCATCTATCGCCTCGAAGAAATGGATGGCTGGCGCATTACGGATGTAGTCATCGAGGGCGTAAGCATGGTCGGGAATTACCGCACCCAGTTCGATGCCGAATTCAAACAGGGCGGCGTGGATGCCGTTCTCGGAGCTCTTACAAAATCGGTTTCCGCACCATAGCAACAGCCCTCTTGCCATGCAAAAATTCCTCTTGATTCTGACCGTATCAGCCCTCGCCTTCTTTGGCTTGGAAATGGCCTCTGCCAGCAGCCCTTCCGATAACGACGTCATCACCAAGCACGGCACAGAGACCGCACCAACAGGAGTTGGAAAAACCCAAAACAACTCAAGCGGAACGCTCTTTTTAAGAAGAACTGTGGAGCCTTCGCCCAAGCCGAGTACGAAATCCACCCTGAAGCCACAAGCAACTCGAGCGTCACCCGTTTCAAAGCCCAAACCGATCAAACTTGCTCCAAAAACCGCCGCTGACTCGAAAAGTCCCAGCATTAAAATCCAGAAAAAAACCTCACCGTCCCCTTCGAATGACGATCTGGATGAATACAGCCATATCGCCAACATCGCTGACCCTGCGGAGCCCCTGAACCGGGGTACCTTCTGGCTGAACCAGCAGCTTTATAATTACCTTCTGCGTCCGTTTTCCAAAGCCTACGAGTTCATTCTGCCCTCACCCGCCAGAAAGGTGATTCACAATGTTTTCGACAATGTCGAGTATCCCGTCCGCGTGGTGAATCACGTCCTGCAATTCGAGCTCAAGCGGGCCGATCTGGAGACGCGCAAATTTGTGGTGAACTCGGTGGCCGGCGTTGGAGGAATCCTGCGCGTCAGCGACCGCATACCCGAGTTGGCTAACATTCCTCCGGCCGACACCGGCCAGACTTTTGCGAAGTGGGGCATCGGCCATGGAGCCTATATAATCCTGCCTCTCATCGGCCCGAGAAGCGTGCGCGACACGGTGGGAATGGCCGGAGACTATGCCTTGAATCCAGTCTCTTGGATCTCCTACGGTGTTCTCACCGGCGCGACCGGTTTGGCGATTTCAGGACCCAGTACCGCGCGGAACATGAATAACAGGATCAACCTCTACGATGCAGCCACCCAAAATGCGATCGACCCCTACATAGCCGTCCGCACCGGCTATGTCCAATACCGCGAGCAAGCTGTTTCAAAATAGGTCCTGGCGCCAGGAAGGGCATGGAATTTGATTCGACGGATACCGCCGTTTTCGCAAGATTCCATTTGCAATGGCCCTTCCAAAGGAAAAAGCACTTGAGCGACTGATCGAAGCCCGCACAGCCGGGCGGCTTGCCCATGCCTACCTGCTGTCGGGCCCGCCTGGCTCTGGTTGCGAGTGGCTCGCAACGCATCTTGCAGCGACAATTCTTGGGACAAGTCCTGGGAATGTCTCGGTCCATCCCGATTTCCACCAAGCCGCGCCAGAGTCGAAATCCCGCCGCATCGTCACCGACCAAATCCGCGAACTCGAGCAGGCCTTGAACATGAAGCCGCTCGCAGGTGGAAACAAGGTGGCAGTGATCCATGATGGCGACCGCCTGCAACCCCAGGCAGCGAATGCTTTTCTCAAGACCTTGGAAGAGCCGCCCGCCGGCTCGCACATCCTTCTTACAACAACCCTGCGCGACGCCGTGCTCACAACGATCCTCTCGCGATGCATTACTGTTCCCCTCCAATCACCGACCGATAGTGTCCAAGACGAGAATACGCTCGCCATTTCCGGGGCATTTGAAAATGCGCTTCTCCAAAAAGGCGGGCCGGACGTCGGAGCAGCCCTGCGCTTCACACGAATCTTCCAAGCGGGAATGGCAGAAATCCGTGAGCAAGCAACCGAGGGCCTAGAGTCGGAATTCAAACATCAGCTCAAGCAATACCGCGACTCGATCGATAAAACATGGAAAGACACCCGCGAGGACCAGATCAAGGCCCAGGGGGAATCGTCCGTCCTCCGGGAGCGGGAGCGTTTTCTCGCCGCCCTCGGTGGGGTTATCGCAGCTACCCTCCGACAAAAAATTCGCCCTGCCTCGAATTGCCCGGAAAACATCCAGCGCATCGCCGAAGTGAACGAACCCAAGACTCTCCTTAAACGCCTCGACGCCCTCGAGCGCACCCGCCGTATGCTCTCAGCCGGTGTGCAGGAGACGCTTGCCCTCGAGAGCGGTTTTCTACAAATGATTGCCCATCCATGAAGAAGCGACTCGTCATCAAACTCGGCACAGGCGTGCTTTCGACCCCTGCGGGAAAGTCCCTCGACCAGGCACAATTCACACGCCTCTCGGCGGAAATCGCGGAACTCCAGAAGGAGGGCTACGCATGCGTCATGGTCAGCAGCGCCGCCATCGCAGCGGGTGTGCGAGTTTTGAAGCTCAAAAAACGCCCCGACGACCTTCCCGGCAAGCAAGCGTGTGCAGCCGCTGGCCAGCCCGAGCTGATGCGCCTCTACACGGCCTCTTTCAAAAAACACGGCCTCAATGTCGCCCAACTCCTGCTCACACATGGCGACATCGACAGCCTGATGCACCGCGAGAACGCCCGGAACACTCTCGACCGGCTCATCGAGCACGGAGTCATTCCGATTATCAATGAAAACGACTCCGTCGCCGTCGAGGAGCTACGCTTCGGCGACAACGACCGCCTCTCCTCTGAGGTGGCCATACTCATTCAAGCCGATCGATTGATCATCCTCACCAGCACTGACGGGCTCATGGATCATGAAGGAGAGCGAGTGCGGCGCGTTCAAAGCATCTCCGAAGCATTCCGCTTCGTGCGACCAGATAAAGGCGAGGAATCCACCGGCGGCATGAAGACGAAACTCGAAGCCGTCCGCAAGGCCATCTCGGCCGGTATCACCTGCCATATCATCGACGGTAGGATTGCCAACCGCATGAAAGACGCCCTCGCCGGCAAGGATGTGGGCACGGCCTTCGGTAAATGAAAATCACAGGCCCCACTCTCGCAATTGCCCGCAATACTTTCACGGAGCTTGTCCGCCAGAAGGTATTCTTTTTCCTCCTGATTTTTGCCCTTCTCATCATTGGGAACTCCGCCTTCATGGCAAAATTCTCGTTTCAAGAGCAGTTCCAGATGCTGAAAGATATTTCGCTCGGTGCGATGTCGGTCTTCACTTCCCTGATTGCCATACTGGCAACGGCAAATTTTCTGCCGAAAGACATGGAGGACCGCACGATCTACACGCTCCTCGCAAAGCCAGTGCCGCGTTACCGTTACCTATTAGGAAAACTTCTCGGCATCATCGCCCTGCTGGCCTGTGCGACTCTGCTCATGTCGGCACTTTTCCTGGCCACCCTCTGGCTGCGGGAGAGCACCGTCCTTGTGGAAACACGGGCCCAGATGGCGGGCGGTCCAGCGGAGGATCTGGAACTGGCGGTTAAAGGGGTTACAGATGCCACTTTCAACATCAACCTCCTGCCGGGCATCGCCATCATTTTTATCAAGTCCGCCCTCCTGGCCTCATTAACCCTTTTCATATCGAGCTTCGCGACATCCTCGATTTTCACAATTCTCATGGCAGCCGCCTTATATTTCATAGGCCATCTTCAGTCCACTGCGAGGGAATACTGGTTATCGGGTGTGGATATCGAATGGTGGTCCCGCCTACTCGCAGCCTCAGTGGCTCTTCTCTTTCCCGATTTGCAGGCTTTCAACCTAACAGATGACATCATCGCAGGAACCGCCGTGCCACTCGCACTGTTTCTCAATACGACGGGCCTCGGCATGCTCTACGTCGCTGTATATTTCGCGTTGGCAGCACTTGTTTTCTCCGGTCGGGAATTATGAAGCGCCAAAAAATCGCGGCACTTTGTTTACTTTGCCTCTTTGGAGTCGCCGTTCTACCGATCCAATCAATGCTTCAACGAGAAGCTCAGGCAGCACACTTTCAAAAGACGACGCTGAGCATCAATCTCCGGGAACGCATCGGACAGGCCGGATTCCTTGCCGCGCTGAGCGGATTCCGTTCACCGCTCGCCGCGCTACTGTGGATTCAAGCCCATACGGCATGGGAAAACACCGAGTGGGGAAGAATGGCCGGTCTTTTTGAAACCGTCACCACGCTCCAACCACGATCCCTTCCCTACTGGGACATGGCCGCATGGCACATGGCTTGGAATGCCAGCGTCGCGGCGCTACAGAATGAGAAGCAACCCAGCGAGGCCCTCCGTATCCGAGCCCAACGCGCCTACATCCAACTCGGCAGGGACTTTCTCGAGCGTGGCATTCTGAATAACCCCGACCGCCCCCAATTGCACATTCAACTTGGTGTTCTTCTGCGGGACAAAGTCGAAGATCACTGCGCTGCTGCGGAGGAATTTTTGAAGGCTTCGAAATATCCCGATGCCCCGGCCTATGCAGCCCGCTTCGCCGGATATGAAATGGCAAAATGCCCCGGATGCGAACGCGAGGCTTATTACTACCTTAGGAAACTCTATGAGGAGGGCGAGAAACAGCGCCTCCCCTCGCTCATAAACTTCTTGCGACAGATGGAAAACAAACTGGATATTCCCTCGAGCGACCGCGTATTGTGACAAACTCCCAAATCAGTGCACTAACGACACCATGAGATTTGCCATCCTCGGAGATATCCACGCCAACCTGCATGCGTTGCAAGCAGTATTGGCCGATGCCAGCGAGCAAGAGGTTACACAACACATCTGCATGGGTGACATCGTAGGCTACTGCGCGTATCCCAAGGAATGCGTGAATATCATCCGCGATCTGGATTGCCCCACAGTACGAGGAAATCATGACGAGCAAGTTTCAAAGGAAATCACTCAAGAGGGATTAAACCCCCTGGCAGAAAAGGCCCTCAAGTGGACACAAAGCCAACTTAACCCCGATGAGATGCAATGGCTGCGAGAACTCCGCCTACAACGCCTAGTTCGGGATTTTACGATTGTTCACGCCACACTCGATACCCCTCACAAATGGGGCTACGTGAGCACCGAACTCGATGCTGCAGCGAATTTCAGCTACCAGCGCACAGGCATTTGCTTCATCGGCCACACGCATGTCCCGCTAGCCTACATAAAGAAAGGTGATTTTCGCACGATTCCGCTGGATATCCTCGCAATTGATCCTAACCAAAAATACTTAATCAATGTCGGCAGCGTTGGCCAACCACGCGACCTTGACTGGCGTGCAGCATATTGCATCTACGATACCGAACGCCATGAAGTCGAGTTGCGGCGAGTAGAATATGACCTCCGCGGCGCTCAGGCAGCAATCCTCGCTGCCGGACTCCCCGAAAAACTCGCGACACGCCTCGAGAAGGGTCGCTGATTTTCGAATCTGGCCACCCCGTGAGCAAAATTCCCCATCAGAGACCGGAGAATCTTCTCTTCATCAAACCCGGCTCGATGGGCGATGTCATCCACGCCCTCCCCGTAGCCACGGCCATTCACCGCGCCTGGCCAGAAACGCGCATCACCTGGATCATTGACCCGCGCTGGGAACCGCTCCTCAAAAAAAATCATACCCTCGCCGCAACACATCCATTTCCCAGATCTGAATTTCGCGGTCCTCTGGGCATCATCCGCTTCCTCGCATGGTGCCGCCGCCTCCGCGAACTGAGAGCGGATGCCGTGCTCGACCTACAATGCCTCTTGCGAAGCGCCGTCATGAGCACCTTCAGCCGTGCCCGATGCGTCTGGGGACTCTCGGACGCCCGCGAAGGGGCCGTATTTTTCTACACAGACCGGGTTCCGGTTTTAAAAGACGAGCACTCAGTGCAACGCTACCTGCGGGCCCTCCCGGTTATGGGCATTCCGATTCCGGAAAAGCCCGAGTGGATTCTTCCAGTCGACAGAACCTGCCGCGCCATCCCTGAAAACACGCCATTTGTTGTCATTCACCCCTTCTCGCGGGGAGCTGGAAAGTCTCTCGACGACGCATGCCTTGATGTCTTTCTCAAGACCTTCCGCACACACTCGAACGCGCTCTGCGTGCTAGTCGGCACGGGTGACTACTCCCGCGAAAACGATGGCAATTTTCTGAACCTCCTAAACCGCACAACACTCGCGGAACTTACGGACATCCTCCGTCGGGCACGCTTCGTTGTGAGTGTGGATAGCGGCCCAATGCACCTTGCGGCCGCGCTGGGAACTCCCCTTCTCTCGATCCATACTTGGAGCGATCCTCGCCGCGTCGGGCCGTTTTCCGAAAAAGCTTGGATCTGGCAGGGCGGAGAAATTCGAAAGCAAAAACTCTCTGCAAGACCTCTGCCGGAAAAGCCATTCACTCCAAACGATGCTAGCGAGGCAGCCAAGCTCGCCGCCTCAGCCATTTCGATCGATCTTCAAAGGTAGTCCGAAATCTCGTAGAGCGCGGGATCACGCTCCGCTCCGCGAGTGCGCGCTTTCACGCCACCACCAGAGGCCTCCTCGCCCTCGCCTCCTTCCATGCCAGAGAAATTCATTCCCTCAAAGGCATCACCAAATTCCTCCTCCAACTTCTCGGGATCCTCACCAGCCTCGAGGCGACGAATCATTTGTTCCATCTCGCCAGGCATTTTTTGTCCCGTCGCCTCGGTCATCTTCCGCATCATCCGGCCAAGCGCTCGAGGATCGGGATTGCTCTCATCCATGCCCGCCATATCGCGTTCCATCTCGGCCATAACACGCTCCATGCGAGGATCCACGTCATCACCCGCAGGTATTTCCGATTTTTCCTTTGCGCGACCCGTAAAAGCAAACTTCGAAACTAGGCGCTCCATGCGAGCATTTGGATCGTCCGGACATTTGGGCACCTTGCTTGCGTAGGAAAGACTGCGTGCAAAAAAGGAATAAATCCTATTCGTGTCGGGTGAGTGAAATTCGTAGATCGGCATAGTTTTTAGAGATTAGGGTAAATTTAGCTCGTTTGCGGAAAATCGTCTACCTTCTCGATGGAGCTTGGCTAAAACCAGACACACGCGTATTTAATGAAGTGATGGACACGGCCCCGGATACGCAGGATCAATTCGATGTGATTGTCATCGGCGGCGCTTTGTCCGGGGCCTCGACTGCATTTCTTTTAAAGCGACGCAACCCTACCCTCCGCATTCTTGTGGTTGAGAAAAACACAGCCTTCAAGCGCCGCGTTGGGGAGGCGACAACCGAGGTGAGCGGATTTTTTCTTACCCGCATGCTCGGCCTCACAAATTATCTCATCCGAACTCAGATTCCCAAAAACGGTCTCAGATTCTGGTTTTCGCAGGATTCGACTGGAGATGCCGCGGACTGCTCAGAGCTTGGAGGACGCTATCTCTCCACAGTTCCCGCATTCCTACTTGACCGTTCCGAGCTCGACGAGGAAGTTCTGCGCCGGGCAGTTGTCACAGGCATCGAATTACTCCGACCAGCACGGGTGCTTAATGTGCAACTCGAAGAAGGAGGAATGCAGGAAGTAAGCATTCAGTACGGCGGTGAGACGAAAATTTTCAAGTCCCGCTGGGTGGTTGATGCATCGGGCGTGAAAGCCCAATTGGCGCGTGCCAATCGATGGCTTCATACCAACGAAGCCCATCCCACACTCGCCGCCTGGAGCCGCTGGCGGAATACGGGCGACTGGGACGGGCTCGATTCGGTAATGGGCAGCGACTCAATCAAGAGTGGATTTTTTGGCATTCGAGGTACGGCCACAAACCACTTCGCCGGAGATGGATGGTGGGCTTGGTGGATTCAATTAAAAAACGGCGATGTGAGCATCGGCCTCGTGCTGGACCAACGCCTAGTGGACTGGAGCAAACAGGAAGGCACGGTCGGCGAAAAGCTGCACAGATTCCTCTCAAGTCATCCTGCGGCCTGCGTGATGATGCGCGATGCGGAATTCATCGACGGCGATGTGCATTTCCGCAGAAATCTGCCGTACTACTCCGAACGCCAGGCAGGCGATGGTTTCGTCCTCGTTGGTGATGCCTCGGCCTTCATCGATCCCCTCTACAGCCCCGGCATGGACTGGATCGCATTCACAGCATCCGCCGCAGTCGAACTCATCGTAAAATGCAAAGAGGGCGAAAACCCAAGTCCCCTTGTGGAAAAGCACAACCGCGATTTCCTCATCAGCTACCAGCGGATGTTCGGCGCACTCTATCAGGACAAATACGATTACCTAGGCGACTTTGACCTGATGCGCGTCTCCTTTCGCCTCGATATCGTGACATATTACCTCTATGTCGTCCGATTTCTCTACAAAAACGGCCCACAAGCGATTCTGAAGCCACCGTTCTCCCCAAAAGAGGCCGGGCCATTTTTCCGGTTCATGTGTTTCTACAACCGTCGGCTAGCCGCGATGGGCAGGAGTCGACGCGAGCGTAGGGTATTTGGCCAGCACAACAAGGATCAAAGGGATCTTGTGAGTGGATTCAATTTCCGCCTCGGTCAACTCTTCCGCACTGCCTTCGACGGACTTTGGATTTGGCTAAAACTCGAACTCCAGGAAGGCTGGCGCAAGAATCGCTCATCGCATAGCCAGCTCGAGAGAAGAGGACGATTTTTCTCCGCAAAGTCGGGAGATTTTGATAAAAATGAGGGTTTTACTGTAAATGGAAAAGCTCGAGCCACCTGATGAGGAACTCGTCCGCCGCACCCAAGCGGGGGATGCCCGTGCGTTTGACGAGCTGGTTATGAGATTCAGCCCTAGGCTTTATGGACTAGTCTACCACATGACTTCGAGCCATGAGGATACAAACGATCTGCTTCAAGATATTTTCTCAAAAGCCTATCGCTCCATCAAAGGCTTCCAGGGAAAATCCTCTTTCTACACTTGGATGCATACCATTGCCGTGAACATGGCTATTAACTTCCTAAAGAAACGGAACCGCCGGAAAACCATGAGCCTTGATGATGTGGATAACGGCATCATGAATGACCCCGATTTTATCGAAGCCACTAGCAATGGTGACCCTAGCCGCGAGGCAAATCTCAGCGAGCTTCAAAAAAAACTGAACGAATCCATGCTCAAACTGTCACATGACCATAGAGCAGTCGTCACTATGTTCGATATTCAAGGCATGCCTCACGCTGAGATTTCCAAAGTTCTCAAGATTTCGGAGGGCACAGTGCGCTCGCGCCTCTTTTATGCCCACCGACAGTTGCAAAATTACCTTCAAGAGTTTATAAATAAATAACCAGCCGTATGGATAAAGAAGACAGTATTACGAAACTTCTCCGACTAAAACGCTACGAACAACCCCCGGAGGAGTACTTCCAAAACTTCCTGACCGAGTTCCAAACGCGTCAGCGGTCCGAAGTGATACACCGTCCTCTTCTGCACATCGCGCGAGATCGTTTTTGCTCCATTTTCGTTATGCCACCGGTTCCTAGGCTTGTTATGACCATCTCCTCTGCTGTTGCCGTTATTGCTGCGGTTTTTGTCATGAACTGGGCCGATGACGACGCGCCCTCAAACCTCACGCTGGCATCATCCGGCGCTGTGCAGCTGGATTCGAAAGCGCGCCCCGCGCAGGTTAAAAACGGTTCTGCTGTGCAATATGTCCTACCTGCGAGACCGGTCAGCTATGCTTCCGCACGCAGCTTCTAGTTTTCCAAGGTGCACGGCCGTTTTGACGGTGGCATCCTTGCTTGCATTGACCCTTCTCAGCGCCCGTGCGACGGAGGCCGATTTGGCAAAAAATATCACCTGCCAGATTCAGAAAGTTTTTGATGAAAACCGGAAAGCTGTTGTGCGCGTGCAGGCCAGCGACTCGCTTGGCATGCGCCTTGGCAGTGGTTTTTTTATCGACCCGACCGGCATGATCTACACACATGCTGGAGTCGTTTTGAATGCGGAGGAGGTCACAGTGACCTTCAATGGAAACTCACTGCGCGCACATGTGGTGATCACCGATGAGCGTAGTGGCATCGCCATCCTCAAGACGGATTGCATCAGCCCATTTATCCGAATCGGCAATTCCGACAATGCAACGATTGCCATGCCGGTGATTGCAATTGGATTCCCAGAGGACCGCGACTCCAGCGCCAGCTTTGGAATGGTCGCCGGCCACGACCGCCAACATATGGGCCAGTATTTTTCCACAACCCACATCCGAGCCAACATGGCTGTGAACCGTGGTGAGGGTGGCGCTCCCGTTCTGAATCTGAATGGTGAGGTCATAGGTATCCTTGTGGCCCGCATCAACGACAGCGGTTCCTGCCATATTCTTCCAATCCGTGCCGCCGAAAAAATCCGGCAAGATATGGCAAGCTACGGTGAACTCCGCCATGGTTGGGTGGGCGTGGAAGTCGAAGACGCCCCAGAGCCCGTCAACGGCTCGACAGCAAAAATCACCGCGCTGAACCCTCTCGCCAATGCAGCCGAACAGGGCCTCAAATCAGGGGACATGGTCAATGCCATCGGCGCCACGCCTGTAGCAACCAGCGAAGATGTCATCGACGCATCCTACTTCCTCACGGCCGGCGAATCGACAGATGTCAAAATAACCCGTGATGGCCAGCAAATGAGCATCAAAGTCACCCCCAAGCTACATCCCCTTACCCCAGCCAAGCCTCTCCAAGCCGAGGCCCCTCTGCAACCCTGACCACCCTTCCTGCGAAGTCTAACCTTGCGCCCAACCAAACTTTGTTTTGCGCTAGAAGTAGGCCCATACGGCTTTTTTTCTTATCGTACTCGCGGCCGGCTTGAAGTAAATCGCCTCGCTTGAACCAAAAATTTGGCGATCGTCCAAATTTTTGTTCGGCCCTTCATCAAAGCGTGATCAGGATTCGACGGGGAAAAGCATTTTTAATACCAATGGCTATTAGGTTTTGAATTTTAGCGAGCTGTTTTTATTCGTAGCGGCGCTACCCCAGCGTTAGTCAAAAAGCATTTAGCTTTTGGTATAAGAGGAATGGGCAAGCTACAGAACAGTCAAAAAAAACGGGCATCGGCTTTTCTGCACGATGCCCGTTTGAAGAATTAAAGGCAGGTATTAACGACGACCGAAGTCGCGGCGTCCACCACCACCACCACCACCGCCACGGCGGTCATCACGACCACCGCCGCCACCACCACGGAAATCGCGGCGAGGACCATCAAATCGGCCGCCGCCACCACCGCCTGGAGGACGGTCTTCGCGAGGGCGGGCTTCATTGACTGTGAGGGCACGGCCATCGAGTTCTTTGCCGTGGAGTTGATCAACGGCAGCTTGAGCATCGGAATCTGATGCCATCGTAACGAAGGCGAATCCGCGGGAGCGACCAGTGAATTTATCTTGCATTAACATGACTTCGGAAACCGCACCGCACTGCGAGAACAGGTCCTGAATGGCGATCTCTGTCGTATTAAATGACAGGTTGCCGACGTAGAGTTTATTACCCATGGTATTTACTATATTTAACGCATTAAAGATCGAGGCCTGTTCCCGACTGCCGGGTTTCAAACTGCCCGGGGAGTTTTCTCTCCGGGACGTCCACCAAATCCTGATCAAGTAAGCGATTCTCTTATTCGCCTTTTTTCAGAACTTGGCAAATAGTATTTCAGAGAATTTTTTTCGGGGTTGTTGACTACGGACCTGCTTATCGGGAAGTTGAGTAGAAATGATACTTCTGAGATGCATCCTGATTCTGCTGGCGGCAATATGTTTTTCCCCGCTCGGATTTGCCCAGCAGCAAATGCGCGTACCCTTCAACTTCCAATGGGGTGAATCCCCCACCCGCGTTGAGCAAAGCCTGGTGGGGATCAAAGCAAAAATCATAGAACGCAAGGTCGTGGAGGGACGGACGATTTTTGTGGTGGAAGGCATCCCGCAGAAACAACTTCAGCGTGCATTGTTTTATTTCCGGAACGATATGTTGAACGAAATCGAGCTCCACTTCGGTGACATTTCGTGGGACTCACCAAGATACGATCTCTTCTTTGAAGAGGTGCGGCGTAATGTGGATTCAAAATACGGCATCGGGCGCCTGCTCACCCGCTCGCGAACGCGCGAGGGCGATGTGCTACAGACACTCGTGGGATATCAATGGATGCAAGGAGGCATCGCGCTCAGACTCTATCTCTTCACCGCCGAAAAGGATTCAAATGCCCTGCGGGTCCTTAGCCTACACTACAAGGAGGCTTAGAACGCTAAGCTGCATGGGGGATTGAGATTTAGCAAAACTCAAAATCTGCCAACACGGCGTGATGATCCGAAACGTCCGTCTTCTCAACCCGCGCGGAAATGAGGCGCAGCGCAGCATTGAAAAATAAATGATCTGTCACAAATGGCATCCGGCGCCATGTGATCTCTTGGTTTTGAGCCGTGCGGAATCCTGCTTTCTCAAATTGCCCCACGAGAGACTCGTGAGGAGCGCAGTTCATATCCCCCGCGAGAATAAGTGGTTCACCGTCGGCCACTCGCATCTTTGACTCGACGATGGATCGCTGCCTGGGGTGGGCATCGCTCGAATCTCCGATCATAAAAAAGGCCTGAAGATGGGTGTTGAGAATTTTCAATCTCCGCCCTTGTAGTATTGTGCAAACCTCAAGCAGAAGCCTTGAGGATGTGCGGCGCTTTTTGCCGTTGAAGACAAACTCCAACTGCGCTGCAGGGAGATCGATCTTGTGAAAATCCGTCAACTTCGTGCGCGAGAAAATGGCCAAGCCCAGACCGAACGGTAGCTCGGTGTCATTTTTCAACGGATAAGAAAAGACCGAATCATAACCGGTGAAAAGTTCCTTCAGCCGCATGTAATGAGGCGGCGGATCCACCTGCATGCCCCCATCATACCCACGCTCCACCTCTTGAAGACAAATGATGTCGGCATTCAGGCTTTTTAAAAAATTTGCAACTGCATCCAAGTCTATGACTAAGGGAAATGGATCGTTCTCTATCCAAGGCTGGCCGTTTTGCATATTGAATGTGACGACTCGGAAGGACATGAGAGATAATTTGATCGGGGAGGGTTGCTATTTTTAGAGTGTCGGTTGAAAGACAATAATCAAACTTTTTTTGAGGGACCTTGATCACCTCCATCCTGCAAATTCCAATTGGCGGGGTTTTCTAAAGGCCCACATGGCAAGAATGAAAAAAAACACTAAAGCAAGAAGGGGCTTGAACCAGATACGCGTAAATTTGTAAATATCTCCATAGCAGTCTGATCCAAATCCTATGCATAAAAAGACCAAAATCCAGACGAGTGACGTCAAGGCTTTTTCACGAAAAAGAATCGCCGCGAATAGCGCCACATAAGGAGAAAGAATAATGTAGGAGACTGTTTCCGTACGAGGATTGAAGGCCATGAGATAAGCGGCAGAGAGGGCTGTCGCGAGAATGGGGGCCAGCGCTGCCGGGTAGATTTTTTTCACCCTCCAAGCCAACCCAAGCGTCACAAAAGCAAAGACAGCCCGCACGGGGAACCATTGTTTATCAGGCAAATCGAAGCCGAATGTGCGAAACATGCCGGCGATGTCGTCGTAGTTATTTCCAGGGGGAATACTGGCTACGGTGACCTGTTTGATACACATCTGCCATTGGTTCAGAACATAGGTCGGATCGTAGTGAATGAATGACAGGCCGGCAAAAACGAGCATTCCAACGGAGAGTCTCCACCACAGCGGACGATAAAGTGCGCCTAGCAGTAGGAGAGGGACCAACCCGAGGGGCTTGGCGATGACTCCGAGAATAAGCCAAGCCGTGGCAGGCCACCATCGTTTTTCCGAGACAGCGAGAGCCGCCAGAATCATCGAGCCTGCAAGGAGCATGTTGAACTGCCCATTTTTTCCTGCCGTGAGCGATGCAGGCAACGCCAAGACGGTAACAAGACAAAATAGACTCGCCACAGTGGCATCGGCGCGAAAGCAGCGGCACATACGCCAGATTGCCCAGCCGAAAAGGCCAAGAGAAAACGCACGGTAAAAAACCTCGCCGAGACGCAGCAGGATTGTCGGCAGGATTGTCTCGCTTAACGGCTGTTTGTTGAACTTTTTGAGATCCTTCGGAAATTCCTGCCAAGAAAATGGCGTGTAAATCAGGACTGACTGCGGAAAATACAAGAAGCCCTTTCCTTGTAGTGAGTACATGTTCTCGGAATTCCACCAGTTATAGACTGCCCGGCTGTAATTGTGTGTGACGGTTCTGTGCGCGGGCTGAAAAAAAGCCAATACCGCTACTATGGTAAAAAAAAGCAACCAAATCCGCTTGGCGTAGGTATCGGACTTATGACTCCAAAAAAAGGCGTTTAGTTTATCCATCGAAAGCGAAGAGGCTCTTATGGAGATATGTAAATGCAAAGCCTCAAAATTTTTAAACAGGAGTCGCCATAAAAAGAAAACGCCGCCTGTTTGCACAAGCGGCGTTCTTTTTTTTGATTCGCTGAATTCCTGTAAGGATTACTTGGTCGGAACCGTGGCAATCGTCTGAAGAATGCGGCTGGCAATCTTGTAAGGGTCGCCTTGGGAATTTGGACGACGGTCTTCGAGGTAGCCTTTGTAGCCGTTGTTAACAAAGCTGTGCGGAATGCGGATCGATGCACCGCGGTCAGCTAAGCCATAGCTGAATTTGTCGATGGACTGAGTCTCGTGGAGACCGGTGAGGCGGAGATGGTTGTCCGGCCCGTAAACGGCTATGTGCTCATTTTTGTATTTGTCGAAGGCTGCCATGAGCTTTTCAAAGTATTCTTTGCCACCAACTTCGCGTAGATGCTTGGTGGAGAAGTTTGAGTGCATTCCCGAACCGTTCCAGTCAAAGTCCTTGCCGAGCGGTTTGCAATGGAAATTCACATCCACGCCGTATTGTTCGCAGAGGCGCATGAGGATATAGCGGGCTACCCAAACTTCGTCAGCTGCGCGTTTAGAGCCTTTGCCGAAGATTTGGAATTCCCACTGGCCCTTGGCGACCTCGGCATTGATGCCTTCGTGGTTGATGCCGGCGTCGAGACAGATGTCGAGATGCTGCTCCACGATGTCGCGGGCGATGTCGCCGACAGAGTTGAAGCCAACACCTGTGTAGTAGAGGCCCTGAGGAGCAGGGAAACCTTCAGCAGGGAAGCCGAGCGGGCGACCATTTTGATAGAGGAAATATTCTTGCTCGAATCCGAACCACGCGTCGGGATCATCCAAAATGGTCGCTCGCGAGTTGGTGATGTGCGGTGTGCCGTCTGGCATCATGACTTCGCACATGACCAAGGCGCCGTTTTTGCGGGTGGAATCCGGGAAAACCGCGACAGGTTTCAGAACGCAATCAGAGCTGCCGCCGGGAGCTTGGCGAGTGGAGCTGCCGTCGAAGCCCCACAGAGGAAGTTCTTCGAGCTTGGGAAAGCTGGCGAATTCCTTGATTTGAGTCTTGCTGCGGAGGTTTGCCACCGGCTCGTATCCGTCGAGCCAGATGTATTCGAGTTTATATTTAGCCATTTTTTATTCAGGTGTATTTTTTTGAGCAGACCAGGCCGTCTGGTGTAGCTTTTTTTTGGTTTTTCCCATTTTCCCGTACGGCGAGAACACTGAAGCAATCGGAATGCCAAGATTGACGTTAACTTTTAGCAAGTGCGATCAGAAAATGGACGCCTCATCCCGGAATTCTGACACTGAGCGAGTTAAGACCCATCTCGCGAATCATCCTCGCATAGGTCTGCGAGGGGCGGTCACCCAGATGATCCAATTCCAAGCGAGCCAAGTCGTGTTGAAAATCGACCCGATAAAGCCCAAAACGCGGCGTGAACGATCCCCACTCGTAGTTATCGGTTAGCGACCAATGGAGATACCCCAGCAGCGGAACACCAGCGTCGAGCATTCGCCGGACCTCGATGAGGTGCGCTTCGAGGTAGCCGCTGCGAGTCATCTTGTCGCGGCGAGGTTCGCCTCCTGAATCATCGATCCGGCTGCGCAGGGCCATGCCGTTTTCCGCAATG
>JBIJCR010000122.1:0-6168 GCA_044344595.1 Terrimicrobiaceae bacterium | reverse complement strand
GCGGAAACACAAACCAGCGCATCGATTTTGCTCTTCACAAATTCGGTCTCGATGCTCCTGTTTTCTTTGCCGATGTCTATCCCCGCATCGAGGATGTCATGCAGCGCAATGTTGTCAGCATTCACCGCGACGCTCCTGTTTATCAGGCCATGACACGCTTCGGGGAGGATAAGTTCCGCGGCCTGCCTGTCGTCGATGATGGGCGCAACTGCATCGGATTGCTCTCGGCATTCAAGCTTGGAAAATATCTTTTTCCTCCAATTGAAAACTTATCTTCCAGCCGCATTGTCGAAGCCTCGATCACACACATCCGCGAGGCCATACGCGGAATGCTCATCACTGGCAGGGAAGATTCCATCATTCGTCCACGAACGCTTGTCGTTGCGGCGATGCTCACCGACTCCTTCAAAAAGCGGCTTGAGCAGCTTGATATTCCTTCCACTGTTTTGATTGTCGGCGATCGTTGGAATATCCAGGAACTCTCCATCCTTGCCGGCGTTCCAGCCATTATCATCACGAACAACTTCTCTCCGCCGGACAAAATTCTCGCGCTTGCCCAGGAGCACGGCACAACCTTGCTCTCATCACCGCATGATACAGCCACTACGACGCTTCTTGCGCGTGCGGCCGTGACGGCAGGACAAATGCTCTCGCCCGATTTTGTGTGCCTCTCTGCAGATGCCACATTGCGTCAGATGCGCAACGAGCTTGCGATGACATCGCAATTCGCATTCCCCGTGATCGGGCCTGAGGGCCGCATGCAGGGAATCATTTCCAAGAGCGATCTTCTCAGGCCGGCGCCCCGGCAGCTGATTCTTGTGGATCACAATGAACTCACGCAGGCGGTTGCAGGTGCTGAGGAGGTTCCAATTATTGAAATCCTCGATCATCACCGCATTGGCGTCGCTCCGACGCAGCAACCGATACTCTTCATGAACCGTCCTGTTGGCTCCACGAGCACGATTGTGGCTGATTGTTTTCGCCAATCGCGACTCCGAATTCCCAAGCAGATAGCAGGATTACTCATGTGCGGAATGATTTCCGACACGTTGAATCTCACCTCACCGACAACGACCGACGTGGATCGTGAAGTCATGCAGGAACTTTCCAAGATCTGTGGTTTCAATCCGACCGATCTTGCTAGTGAAATTTTCAGCGTTGGTTCGCCACTCCTGACCCTGTCCACCAAGGAGGTTGTCACTGCCGATTGCAAGGAATACGATGAACGTGGAATTCTTTTCAGCGTCTCCCAAATTGAAGAAATTAGCTTTGCGCAGTTTGAAAAGCAGCGCTCCACACTACTTGAAGAGCTTGAGAAATACCGCGTGTCGCATGGTTACTTTTTTTCCGCCCTTTTAATCACTGATGTGAATACCCAGAACTCGCTCCTCCTTGTCAGGGGCTCTGAGAGTTTCACGCGACTTATAGATTTTCCAGAAGATGGTCTCCACGCCTGGCGCCTCGACGGCATTGTGTCTCGCAAGAAGCAGCTCTTACCTTACCTCACGGAAACGCTGGCTCGCATGGCCTGATTTCAGCATTCCATGACGTTCGGCGACAATCTCACTGGTTCACTCCTCGTGGCCCATCCTTGCCTGCGCGATCCGCACTTCCGACGGACCATCGTGTTTCTCTCCCGACATTGTCCGCACGAGGGAGCTATGGGATTTGTTCTGAATTGTCCGCTGGAAGCCCCGCCGAGTGTGGGGGTGCCCGTCTTTTTTGGGGGGCCTGTCGGCAAAGATGAAAGTTTCCTCGCGAGCCTCCAATGGCGAGAAAACCCCCCACTGGTGGCGTTTCGAGCATTCACCGATGTGGCCGATGCCGAGTCGCGTCAAGGCTGGGAGAAAGGGCTGAGAATTTTTGAGGGCTACTCCGGTTGGTCACCGGGCCAACTCGAAGAGGAGATTGTGGGCAACACCTGGCTCGTTATTCCTCCCACGCGTGAGCTCATTGAAATGAGTGCTCCATGCGCTGCGTGGAAAAGTATCATGCGGAATTCCGGCCCTCTTCTGCATCTGCTCTCCGAGGCACCGGATAATCCTAGAATGAACTGAGCGGCCTTCTGCCTGCCTCAGCTTGCATTTTGGTCAGACAAAAATGCTGACTCTGCACGAGTATCTTGCAATCGAACGCGCTGCCGAATTCAAGAGCCAGTTTGATGATGGCCATATGTTCGCCATAGCGGAACTTCGCGGTAGCGCTCGATCATAACGGTGATTCTAACTCCGGATCTAGCGATTGAACTGAAATCGCAGTCTTGACTCCCTCCTAAATCACCCAACCTCCGCATGAGAGTTGATCCAAAAGCTCATGCTCCCTTGGAGGCATGGGGCAAAAGCGGCGTGATTGGACTGAGCACTTTTAATGCTCGCTTGATCAATGGGATGTGCTTTTTAAGGCCACCCCAATTTTCTGAGACACTCCGCACCACATCCCAGCCAGCTAACTTCACCCGCAACGAACGGACTTCGTAATTCCCGCCCTCCACCACACCATGGCCCGCACCCGTGTTTCCCTACCGCAACCACGCGTGCAAAACAAATGGCATCTCCGCCAACACCGCCAGAACCGGATGATGGCTTTTGCGCTCTGGTCTCCTCGGATTATATCCCTTCGCGGCCCCCTCCTGCCTTCCCTCGCGTGAAAACATCGTCGAATCCAAGTCCAACGAAAAACCCTCCTTCGGAGCCTCAAACAACTCCAGCATCCAACGCTACAGCGGACGTCAGAACGTCCTCAATGTGCGCCTGCGTGAACCGGTGGAAAAACCTCCGAATTGTATCCTGGGGTTGTTTTTTTTGCTCAGAGTCCTGCCGGATTCTTTATCTCTAAACCCGCTCGCTTAAGTCCGTCAATTCGCTATCCAAAAGATGGCTGACCAACCGCGCGCTGGTGCGGGAGCTCTTACCTCAGGCGTTGCTGGGATTTGGTGTCGGAGTCGGAGTCGGAGTCGGAGTCGGAGTCGGAGTCGGAGTCGGAGTCGGAGTCGGAGTCGGTGTCGGTGTCGGTGTCGGTGTCGGTGTCGGTGTCGGTGTCGGTGTCGGTGTCGGTGTCGGTGTCGGTGTCGGTGTCGGTGTCGGTGTCGGTGTTGGTGTTGGTGTTGGAGGGGTTGCGGTTGGGCTCGGCGGCGCTGGGGTTGGCGTTGGCGCAGGGGTTGGTGTTGGCGGAGGTGGTGGTTGAATTGGGTTTGTCGGGATTACAGGTGGGAGGTCGCTTATTCCAATTTGGTCCGGATTGGTATCGGTGCTGCCCTCACCTTGGGCTTGTGATTCCGCTTGGACTTCCGATGCGATAGCGGCTGCTGCTTCCGGAGCAGCCTCCGAGGTATTTAGGATGATTCGTTCGGATTGTTGAGGTTGGGCTCGTGCCACACTGCGCGCAATGGCTGCTGCGGCCTCAGGCAGCATTCTCGCTACCGTTGCCGCGATTTGGGGAGCTTGGGAGGGAACGGCGGAAGCCACGAAGGCTGCAATCTTTGCTGCGGCGTCTGGAACGGCGATGGCCGCTTTTGTTGCGATTTCCGCGGCAAATGAAGGAGCGATAGATGCGACAGTTCCCGCGATTTGAGCAGCAAAGTTTGGTGCCCCTCCGGCAGCCGCAGCGGCGATATCCGCAGCGGCGTAAGGTGCTAGATCTGTAGCAAAAGCGGCGATCTCTGGTGCCGATGAGGCATATTCGGTTGAGAGTTCTTTTACCGTTTTTAAAAGGGGTTCTAAGCCGATTTCGGATGCATCCTCGATGGCGGTTTTCTGGTTTGTATTCAAGCCTGAACCAGAAGCGCCTGCGCTTTGCAACAAGGTGTTTGTAACGACTCTCGCAGCGGATTCCTGTTGACTTTTCACCGATTGCAGGATCGACAGACTCGTTTCAGGTGGGATTTGAGTGGTGATTGGCTGGGTCACTGTCGACGCTTGGCCGTTGGTGTCTGGCGTCACGGTAACGCTTGTTGAAAATCCCCCCTTCACAGAGGAGTCGCCACCCTTGGTGGTAACAGCGACCTCGCCTGAGGCAACTGTGACACTGAGGCTTTTGGAACCCCCATTCGCATTCCTCTGCAGGCCTACTTTGAAATCCGTACCCCGAATTCCGGCTGTGCCGAGAGGAGTCGCCACAGTCAGGTTGGAGCCAGGTTTCAGTTTTTTGACACCCGATGTCACGTCTCCATATTCGAGGAATGTGGACAGATTGGAATTGCTCGGTTCCGTTTCCATCTCGCTCAGGGCTTGTTCCGAAACCTCCCAAGGTGCCTGAAGAAACTCCTCGATAAGAAAACTTGACTCGGATTCAACCTGAATCACTGATCCGTTTTCAAATGCCAGAGAAAGAGTGGAATTCTTAGCCGTGATTACTTTTTCCCCCTGTTGTAAAATCTGCCCTTTGGCAGCGTTTTTCCGTTCCGTTCCCCCTGGCTTGATGAGTATCACCTTGCCTTGAACATTGGTAATGATAACAGTACCACGCTTCATGTCGGCGGGATTGATCTCCTGAGCATTCACGACGGCGGTGAGCGAGAGAACGGTCGTTATTAGGACGACGCGAAATAGACGGTCGAAGTGGCAGCAGGTTTTAAGCATATTGATGATAAACATGATGAGGGGAGTATCCTTAAAATTGCGCCACTTATTGGTCTGCCGCAATAAAATTTTCTTTTGATAAAGCATCCTAAAAGAAAAAGTCCTCGCGGCAGCTCACTCATTCATCTGGCTAGGAGTCTTCCTTCGCAACTACTGCATGCGAAATGCCGTGCCGCCTTTGCATTCTGAAAAGGTTCTATGCGTTTGAAACTCGGGACGCAGGCCGCACGTCGACGCTTGAGTTGGGATTAGAGCGTTTCCGGGGCGTTGAGCAACTCGGCGATGCGCTTGAGGAGGCGTCCGGCGGCACCGCCGTCGAGGACGCGGTGGTCGAAGCTGAGGGTGAACATGGCTTCCACGACGGGAACGAATTCCTCAAGTTCGGGATTCCAGCTTGGAACGGTCTGGCCTGCTCCCATGCCGAGGAGGACGGTTTGTTCGGGCAGAGGAATGGGCGTGGCGAGGGTGAGGCCGAAGGTACCGTAGTTGGTGATCGTGGCGATGGATCCGCCGGTGTCTGCGGCCGGAAGGCGGCGTTGGCGCGCGAGCTCCACGAGGCGGTTGTAACGGGAAACGAGATCGTCGAGGGGAAATTGATCGGCGTTGCGAATGACGGGAACCAACACGCCATCCTCGGCTTCGACAGCGAATCCGATATCCACCGACGGCGGATGCACAATACTCTCACCAACGAGGCGTCCGGCGGGAGCGCTGTTCTCTCCTAAGGCAACAGCGAGAGCACGAAGCGCGTAGAGGGCTGGTCCGGGCTTCGAGGGATGTGATTTGCGGTGTGCGAGGAGTTTGTCGAGCTGGATGGGAATTCCCACCGTGGCCAGCGGGCGCGACCAACTGCGGATCATGGCGTCGGCCACGGCTTTTCGCATCGGTGAGGCGGGAGTGATTTTGTTGTTTTCGATGCTCCCCATGAAGCGCTCGAGGTCCTCGATGGTGACGCGTCCACCGGCGCCACTACCTGCGATGCCTGCGAGATCGGCCGCGCGGAGGCCGAGCTCCGACATGCGGGCCTTCATGCGCGGCGAGAGGTAGGTGACTCCTCCGGCATGGGCGGGAACAGGGAGTCCTCCGGGCACGGTTGGCTCGACTTTTTGCGGAGCGGGTGGCGTGTCGGAGCGCTTCTTGGCTGGCTTGCGCGAAGGCTTTTCAGCTTCATCCAAGCCAAGGCGCTTGGCCTCCTCGGCACTGACTTCGATCTGACCCAGAATCGCACCCACCGGGTAGCTTGTGCCGTTCTCGGCGAGGATTTCCGTGATCACTCCCGAACAGGGCGCGGTGACAGCCATCATGGCCTTGTTTGTCTCAACCTCGATGAGGTCGGCATCGGCTTGAATGCTGTCACCTTCTTTGAAAAGGATGCGAACGATGGTCGCCTCGGCGATGGATTCGCCGAGTTGGGGCATTTTAATGGGAACGAGAGCCATGGTGGATCAGATGTGAAGAAGGCGCCGGGCTGCGGCGGCAATGGTGGATGCTGTGGGGCGATGGGCCGCCCAAAGGTCAGGATGGTAGGGAACGGGCGTGTCTTTGGCGTTGATACGCATGGGCGCGGCGTCCAAGAGACCGAATCCCTCAG
>JBIJCR010000121.1:0-6219 GCA_044344595.1 Terrimicrobiaceae bacterium | reverse complement strand
CAACCGCACCACCTCAAAAGTGGACGAATTTTTGGCAAATGAGGCAAAAGGAACACAAGTGCAGGGTGCCCACTCGATTCAGGAACTGGTTTCGAAACTCAAGCGCCCACGCCGAGTCATGATGCTCGTGAAGGCTGGCCAGCCAGTGGACGACTTTATTGCTCAAATCACCCCTTATCTGGAACCCGGCGACATCATCATCGACGGTGGAAATTCGCTCTACAATGACACGAACCGCCGCCAACGAGAACTCGAAGCCAAGGGATTGCTTTTCATTGGAACGGGCGTTTCGGGTGGAGAAGAAGGCGCTCGCCGCGGACCAAGCATCATGCCTGGTGGATCGCCTGCCGCATGGCCTCATGTGAAAGACATTTTTCAATCCATTTCTGCCAAGGTGGAAGATGGCTCACCGTGCTGCGATTGGGTCGGCGAAGAAGGCGCAGGCCATTATGTAAAAATGGTGCATAACGGCATCGAATATGGCGACATGCAGCTAATTTGTGAGGCCTACAATATTCTTAAAAACGGCCTCGGCCTAAATGAGCAGGAGCTGCACGATGTTTTTGCTGAATGGAACAAAGGCGAACTCGACAGCTACCTCATTGAGATCAGCCGCGACATTTTTGCCAAAAAAGACGCCGACGGCACACCGCTCTTGAACAAGATTCTCGACACGGCTGGCCAAAAAGGCACCGGCAAGTGGACGGTGATCAACTCGCTCGAAATGGGAGTTCCGATTACCCTCATGGCGGAAGCCGTTTACGCCCGTTGCGTATCTGCCCTCAAGGAAGAACGCGTGAAAGCCGCCCGCAAACTGAAAGGCCCAAACCCGTCCATCCCAGCTGCGCGCAATGCCAAAAAACGCGCCAAGCTCATCGACGAAGTCCGCCAAGCGCTTTATGCTTCGAAAATCATCAGCTACGCCCAAGGCTACATGCTCATGCGGGCCGCCGCTGCCGAATACGGTTGGAAGCTCAACTGGGGCGGCATAGCCCTCATGTGGCGCGGAGGTTGCATCATCCGTTCCCGCTTCCTCGGCAAGATCAAAGAAGCCTTCGACAAAAAGCCCAAGCTCACAAACCTGCTCTTCGACGACTTTTTCAAAGGCGAGATAAAGAAATCTCAGAAAGCTTGGCGCAATGTGGTAGCGATCGCCGCCAAGCGCGGCATCCCGGTTCCCGCATTCAGCACAGCCCTATCATTCTTCGACAGTTACCGCTCGGCGGTTCTGCCTGCGAACCTGCTCCAGGCTCAGCGCGATTTCTTTGGTGCCCACACCTACGAGCGTGTAGACAAGCCCCGTGGCGAGTTCTTCCACACAAACTGGACCGGCCAAGGCGGCACCACAGCCTCCACGACCTACACAGTCTGACCGCGTTTGCGCGTTTTTATTCTCAAGCCCGACGCCATAGGCGACTTCATCCTCTCAACGGGGTGCATTCGCCTTATGGCTAAGGAATTGAGTGAAGAAAATCTCGTCATCGCTGTGAGAGCGGATGTCGCTCCGCTGGCAAAAGCGCAGTTCCCTCAAGCCGAAGTTATCCCGCTTCCTCTGAGGGAAAAACGCCGCTTGGTCAACTTAGCCACGGTGAATGTGATCAACTGCCTTCCCGCTTGGCTTCGTCTGCTGACCATGCGTGTGGACGCCGCCATCTGCCTGCGCAGCATGCGCGCTTATCTGCACACGATCACATTTTATCTCCCTCGGGCAAAGCGCTATATCGCCTGTGAGAATCTTCTCTTGTCAAACCCTCGCCTGCGTCGTCCCGCAGTCGAAAACTTCGTAAGTTCCGCCTTTAAACCGACCCTTATCCCCTACCCGGCATCGAGTAAACTCCCCACGGATGTCGAGGCGAACCGACTCGTCGCCGAAGAAGTCCTTCAACGCAAGGTATCCGACGAAGAAATCCTTCCCACGCTTACAGCAACCCGCGAGGTTTCTGCAAAAAACCACTGGCTGCTCTGCCCGTTCAGCTCGACGAAATCCAAGGATTACCCCGCCGAGGCCTGGGCTGCAGCTTTAAAACTCCTCGCCCCCGAGCGCACCGACGCCCCCCTGCACCTCGCAGCAGGGCCGAGTCAAGGTGAGCGTCTCCACGAATTCGCCCACGCACTCCAAGCCGCTGGCATCACCAACATCCACCTCGACCCACCCGTCCCGCTCCCCGATTTCCTGCAATCCATCGCCGAAGCCCGCCTCGTTCTAACGGTGGATACCGCCGCCGCTCACATGGCCTGCGCACTCGATACCCCCGCCGTGATCATCTCCGCTGGTCAGCACCCCGGCGTCTACGCCCCCTACTCAAAAAACGGCCGCCAAAAATGGCTTCTCCCTCCCGGCGATCTTCCAAAAAACGAGTGGCGACAGCATTTCACTCCAGAAATGGTGGCCAACTGCGTGCGATCACTTTTTTCTGCTGGAGGGAGTGTTTACCGATTTTAAATCCTGACCGTGCATGACCAAAACTCCACGCATTTGTCCATCGCGCACCGCTTCATAGACGAAGTCGGTGACACCACATTTTACGGCAAAGGCAGAGAAGTTATTCTCGGCAAAGAGTGAGTCTCATTAGTTTTTGGCATCAGCATCGTCAAGTTTAGCCGTCCTGTGGCCGAAGTTCGTTCGGAAATCCTCGCACTCCAAAAGCAAGTCGAAGGCGATCCCTTGCTCAATACCATTCCGAGCATCGTGAAACGCATGAACAACGGCGGCTTCTTCTTCCATGCCTGCAATGACTCGGATGATGTCCGAGCCATTTTCCTCCGCTATCTCCTCGAACTGAACTGCGAGGCTGAAATTGTCATCGCCCGGAAGATTCATTCCCTCTTCCTAAATAAACACCACGGGAAGGATAATGAATTTTACGCAGATGTGCTCTCGCACTTAATCAAGAGCCGCTTGAAGCAAGCGCGCCGTATTGTGCTGAATATCGCCGAGCGGGGTTCAAGCACCCGAGGCAGAGTGCTCGAAGACGCCCTCGCCAAGGCCACTGGACGAGCAGGAAAACAATGGTCATCCACCGATCTCAAAGCCGAGGTGGTTTTCAACGTCCAGACACCCTTGCGTGATCCCCTGCTTGCTGTCCCCGACTACCTTGGCTGGGCGGTGCAGCGAGTATTTGAAAAAGGGCAACCCCGTTATTACGACTACCTGAGGGAGAAAATCCGGCTGGTCGTTGACCTCTACGATTCGGAGAGATATGCCGGGAACAAAAACTACTACGATCAGAAGAACCCGTTAACTTCGCAAAATAGAATAGGTCCACCATCCACCTGAGCGGGATACCCCGCGACGCCATGGAGACGACTTTCAATGGAAGCAGACCTTTCTAAACAAATACACATCCAGCTCCTCCTGCCAACACAAATTTCACATGGCCAAAACTGACCTCGAACGCTACGGCCTCTCCGAAGGCGATTACCGCGACCTCATCAAGCTCATCGAGCAGGGCAAGCCCCTGCCGGAGAAATACCGATTCCTCCTCTTCGAGGACAAACGCGAGGTGGAGCTGGTCTGGAACGGCAAGACCCGCGAGGTCTGCACCGCCATCCTCCCTTTCCAGACCCTCGAGCACATCGACGAACCCCGGAAGGAAAAAACCGCCGAGTCCGAACTCGCCCTCGACACCGGCGGCAGGCAGGTGAAGGGCTGGACGAACAAACTCATCTGGGGCGACAACAAACTCATCCTCTCCTCCCTAAAGTCCGGCGCGCTCCGCCGCCAGATCGAGGACGCCGGCGGCCTCAAACTCATCTACATCGACCCGCCCTTCGATGTCGGCGCGGATTTCTCGATGGATATCGAAATCGGCGGTGAGACCTTCCACAAGGAGCCGAATCTTCTCGAACAAATCGCCTACCGCGACACTTGGGAAAGGGGCGCGGATTCGTTCATAAGTATGATTTACGCAGAGCAAAACCATTCGTTAAACTGAACACCCGCTATGCCCCGCATCTTCGACAACATCGAACTCGAACTCCTGCCCACGCTTCGGCAGACACTCGAAATCTCAGAGCGCTCTGACTTCTGCGTGGGCTATTTCAATTTGCGCGGCTGGAAATCCATTGATGCGCTGATTGAAAAATGGATCGGTGGAACAGGTCAACAGTGTCGCCTAATTGTTGGAATGCAGCGGCTGCCGCAAGAAGAGCTGCGCGAAGCCTACAGCCTGCTGCCGCACGACGAACAGATGAGCAATCAAGCTGTCATCCGCTTGAAGCGCCGTCTAGCAGAGGAGTTTCGCGCGCAACTCACGATTGGTGCTCCCACTGACGAAGACGAAGCGGGGTTGCGCCGGCTCTCCGCGCAACTCAAGGCCGACAAGCTAGCCGTGAAGCTACATCTCCGGCATACGCTCCATGCCAAGCTCTATCTCTGCTTCCGTCCCGACCCAAACAACCCCATCACCGGTTTTCTCGGTTCCAGCAATCTCACGCTTTCAGGCCTTTCGAGACAGGGCGAACTCAATGTGGATGTGCTCGACCAAGATGCCACGCAGAAACTTGCCAAGTGGTTCAACGACCGCTGGGACGACCGCTGGTGCGTGGACATCACAAAGGAACTCATCCAGGTCATCGACGAAAGCTGGGCGCGGTCCGATTGTCCTCCCCCCTATCAGATTTATGTCAAGATGGCTTACCATCTGGCGGAGGAAGCGCGGGCGGGCCTTTCCGAGTTCACCATCCCGGCGGACATGCGCGGAGTGCTTCTGGAGTTCCAGTCTGCCGCCGTTCGCATTGCGGCGCGGCACCTTGAGAAGCGGGGCGGCGTCATCCTCGGCGATGTGGTCGGACTTGGGAAAACGCTCATGGCTACCGCTCTCGCGCGTGTGTTCCAAGACCCGCCCCGATCTCTCGAAACGCTCATCATTTGCCCGAAAAATCTCGTCGGGATGTGGAAGGACTACGCGCACCGTTACCGGCTCATTGCGGAAGTCATCTCCGTCACGCAGGCGCAAAATGTTCTTCCCGACCTTCGCCGTTATCGTATCGCCATAATTGACGAGAGCCACAACCTGAGGAATCGCGAAGGTCGCCGCTGGGCCGTGGTGCGCGACTACATTGCGCGCAATGGCACCAAGGTCATCCTCCTTTCCGCCACGCCCTACAACAAGACTTACCTCGACCTCGCCAACCAGCTTCGCCTTTTCCTCGAACCTGAGGATGTCGTCGGCATCCGGCCTGAGGAATATCTCCGCCGTGATTGCGACGGACGCCCCGATGAATTTACCCGCCGTCATCAGTGTCCGTTGAACTGTTTGGCTGCTTTTGAGAAGAGCGAGCATCCTGACGACTGGCGTGAAATGATGCGCCTCTTCATGGTTCGCCGCACGCGTAGCTTCGTGGAACGCAACTACGCCTTCACCGAGTGCCCTATATGCCAGACCATCCTCCTGGCGACTCACACGGAGTGCCACGCGTGCGCCCGAGCCAAGGCAAAAACAGACCGTCGTTTCCTTGTGCTGGAAGGCGGCAACCGCTTCCACTTTCCGAAACGCCAGCCCAAGGCACTCACCTTTCGTATTCGCGACAAACATCCCAACGACCAATACGCCAGGCTCTACTCCCAAGTCGTCGTTGATACCGTGCGCATCCTCCACCTGCCGCGTTACGGCCTCGCGAATTACTTGAAGCCCACGCTCGATGTGCCGCCTACGAACGACGAAGCCGAGGTCATGAAGGATCTCTCCCGTGCGGGCAAGCGGCTCATCGGTTTCTGCCGAACAAACCTTTTCAAACGCCTCGAAAGCAGCGGCCATTCGTTCCTGCTCTCTGTCCGCCGTCACATCCTGCGCAACTACATTTTCATCCACGCGCTTGAAAATGGGTTGCCGCTGCCTGTCGGCACCCAGGATTCGTCGCTCTTCGACACCCGCACCGATGACCACGACAGCGATAGCACGATGTTTGGCGACGATGAGAAAAAGTCGAAAGCCCCGACCGAAACCACTGCCAAATCTCTCGCTGATTTCAGAGAAGCCGGTGCCGCTGGCTACGCTCTCCTGAAGGCCGAACACAACAGTAACTTCGAGTGGCTGCGCACCGACCTCTTCATGGATGAACTCGCCAAACATCTCATACAGGATGCCGGAAGACTCTTCTCCATTCTCGAACTCTCCGGCGATTGGAATCCGGATTCCGATGAGAAACTCGCCGAACTGGAAAAGCTGCTCACGAAGAAACACCCGAAGGAAAAGATTCTCATCTTTTCCCAGTTCG
>JBIJCR010000068.1:0-12591 GCA_044344595.1 Terrimicrobiaceae bacterium | reverse complement strand
CTCGTGGTTTCATCGGCAGCGTGCACCATTTTTGCGCCGGTGTCCTGGTGCTGGCCGTCACCCGCCAAGGCGATCGATATCACCTCGCCGCGGGCTTTGCGGCCTTTCATGATCACGCCTGGATATTTCATCGTGAGGCGGGAACCGATATTGCAATCGATCCACTTGATCTCGGCTTCCTCGTGGGCGAGTCCGCGTTTGGTGACGAGATTGAAAACATTCGCCGACCAGTTTTGGACCGTGATGTATTGGATTTTTGCGCCTTTGAGGGCGACGAGTTCCACGACGGCGCTGTGGAGTGTGGAGGTCTCGAATTTCGGGGCGGTGCAGCCCTCCATGTACATGACTTCGCTGCCTTCGTCGGCAATGATGAGGGTGCGTTCGAACTGGCCGAAGTTTTCAGCATTAATGCGGAAGTAGGCCTGAAGCGGGTGTTTCACCTTCACTCCCGGTGGGATGTAGATGAACGATCCGCCGGAGAAAACGGCGCTGTTGAGCGCGGAGAATTTGTTGTCACCTGTCGGGATGACTTTTCCGAACCACTTCTTAAAAATCTCGGGGTGGTTGTGGAGACCTTCGGTGGAACCAACAAAAATGACTCCTTGCTCGCCAACGGCGGCCTTGATGTTTGAGTAGGCGGCCTCGCTGTCGAACTGGGCCTCGACGCCGGCGAGGAATTTCCGCTCCTGCTCGGGAATGCCGAGCCGCTCGAAGGTGCGCTTCACATCTTCTGGGACATCATCCCACGAACGCTTCGGTTGGGTTCCTTGGGAGAGGTAATAGCGGATATTTTCAAAAACGATGTTATCCAGGTCATGGCTTGCCCAGTTGGTCGGCATGGGCATGGAGTTGAATTTGCGAAGGGCTTCCTTGCGGAACTCCCGGATCCAGTCGGGGTCTTTTTTGACGTCGCAGATGTAGTCGATGGTTTTTTCCGAAAGGCCGATGCCGGCGTCGAATTCGTAGTCGACATCGTAGTGAAAGTCACCGACCGAGCGGTCGATGTTGAGATCAGGTTTGGTTTCCATGGTTTTGTCCTCCGGAGAAAATTAGGCTTTTTGGAGAATTTCCTTTTCCACCCAGTCGTAGCCCTCGGCTTCGAGTTTGTGGGCAAGTGTTTTGTCGCCGCTCATGACGATGCGGCCGTCCACCATCACATGCACAACATCCGGCACGATGTAGTCGAGCAGGCGCTGGTAGTGGGTGATGACAAGAAGTCCACGCTCGGGGCTGCGCATGGCATTCACACCCTCGGAGACAATGCGCAGGGCGTCGATGTCGAGTCCGCTGTCCGTCTCATCAAGTACGGCATAGACGGGATTGAGCATCGCCATTTGAAGAACCTCGCAGCGCTTCTTTTCGCCGCCGGAGAAACCCTCGTTGACCGCGCGGGATGTGAACTTGCGATCGATCTTGAGCATGTCCATCTTCTCGTAGAGGTGATGGTAATACTCCACGGCATCGAGTTCCTCGCCCTCGGGCAGGCGGGCTTGGAGAGCGGCGCGGATGAAATTTGCAATCGTCACGCCGGGGATTTCCATCGGGTATTGGAAGGCGACAAAGAGCCCAGCCCGTGCGCGCTGGTCGGGTTCCTCCATTTCAAAAAGATTGAGCCCGTCGAGCAGAACCTGGCCGCCTGTGACCTCGTAATCAGGGTGTCCGGCCATCACTTTGGCCAAGGTTGATTTGCCTGAGCCATTTTTGCCCATGATGGCGTGGACTTCACCCTTCGGGATTTCAAGGTTCAGACCTTTGAGGATTTCGCGGTCTCCGATTTTTGCGTGCAGGTTTTGGATTTTGAGGCTCATGGTTTAATTAGTGGTGTGATTTTGCAGGCCGGGCAGGTGCCTCGGAGAGTGATTTCGGAATGATTGACGATAAAGCCTGGGGGGACTTTGAGAAACTGGGTGAGTGACCCGCCTTTGGCGACAGGGACATCTGAAACGATGCCACAGGAATCGCAGACGAAGTGTCCGTGCTCGGAGAGGTTCGGGCAGTAGCGGGTGGCTTCGCGTTCGACATTGACCTGCTTGGCGAGGCCGCATTCCACAAGGGTCTCCAAGCAATTGTAAACAGTCGCGAGGGAAATGGCGGGAATGCGTTTTTTGGCTCTTATGAAAACCTCGGTGGCTGTCGGGTGGTCACGGTCCGCAAGCAATACATTGTAAACCTCGCGCCGCTGGGGAGTGAGGCGATGGCCGCTATGGCTGATCGTTTCCTCGTAGGCAGGGTGAGTTGTCATTTTTGCGGACATGGATAATTTCCATATATCGCCGCTCGAATTACCTAATCAAGAATTATTCTAATTAAATGGGGAACTAGTAGATTATGCGGAAAAAGGTGCTGGATGACTAGGCGGCGTCCTTTTCCTGCTTGCGGCGGAGGATAGGGGCTTTTTTTCCTTCGACAACGGCCCGGTTGATTGTGACTTCCGAAATATCATCTCTGCTTGGGCAATCAAACATGACATCGAGCATGATGCGTTCGATCATGGATCGCAGGGCCCGTGCGCCTGTGCCTTTGCGGATAGCCTCGGCGGCGAGGGCGCGCAGGCCGTCCTTAGTCATGTTGAGCATCACGCCATCAATGCCGAGAAGCTTCGCGTATTGCTTGGTCATCGCGTTTTTTGGCTCTGTGAGGACGGATACCAACTGCTCTTCATTGAGCTCCTCGAGGGTTGCCACCACGGGAAGGCGTCCAATGAATTCTGGAATAAGGCCGAAGCTGATGAGATCCTCCGGCTCTACATTTTTGAGGTGCTCGGTGCGACTGGACTCGTTTGCAGCCGATCCACTTGGAGCATTGAACCCCATGGTGCGTCCGCCGAGACGGCGCTGTATGATTTTTTCGAGGCCTACAAAGGCTCCACCGCAGATGAAAAGAATCTTCTCTGTGTTAACCTGGATGTATTCCTGCTGCGGATGCTTGCGACCGCCTTGGGGGGGCACATTGCAAACGGCGGCTTCCAGAATTTTGAGAAGGGCCTGCTGAACGCCTTCGCCTGAAACATCGCGAGTGATGCTCACATTGTCGGTTTTGCGTCCGATCTTATCGATTTCGTCGATGTATATGATGCCCATCTCACAGCGCTTGACATCGAAGTCGGCGCTTTGGAGGAGGCGTAGGATGATATTTTCGACGTCCTCTCCCACATACCCAGCCTCGGTGATGGAAGTGGCATCCGCAATGGCGAAGGGCACATCGAGCACCTGCGCCAATGTGCGGGCGAGGAGAGTCTTGCCAGAGCCGGTGGGGCCGAGGAGAAGGATGTTGCTCTTCTCGATCTGCACATCGTTGAGGTGATCCATCTCCAGCAAGCCTGTCGAAGTCTGTGTGAGGCGCTTGTAGTGGTTGTGAACAGCAACGGAAAGCACCTTTTTAGCGGTGTCCTGCCCGATAACATGTTGGTCGAGGAGTTTCTTAATCTCAGCGGGCTTGGGAACGCGGAGGGCCGGCTTATTTTTTCGCGAGTCGTCCTTTAATTCTTTCTCAAGAATACCTTTGCATATTGTGATGCAGCTGTCGCAAATGTAAACGCCGGGGCCGGCGATGAGTTTACGGACTTCCGCTTGGCTCTTTCCACAGAAAGAGCACATGGTGAGATTGTTTGGGCGCGCCATTGTCAGTGGGACTACCCGGCGGGTTTCACAGCATCGACAATGTCTTTGATGTCCTTGCGGGATTTTACGACTTCATCCACGAGACCATAGGCTTTTGCCTCATCGGCGGTCATATAGTTATCGCGGTCGGCATCCCGCTCGATCTGCTCGACGGTTTGGCCTGTGTGGTGTGAGAGAAGGCGATTCAGGCGCTTTTTCAGCTTGAACATGAACTCGACTTGGCGCTCGACGTCACTGGCTTGACCCTTAGCTCCGCCGGAGACTTGGTGGATCATGATGTCCGAATTCGGGAGCGCGTAGCGTTTGCCTTTGGTTCCCGCGCAGAGTAAAACCGCTCCCATGCTGGCGGCGAGGCCCATGCAATAGGTGTTCACATCGCAGGTCACGAATTGCATCGTATCGTAAATCGCTAGTCCGGCAGTCACAGAGCCGCCGGGCGAGTTAATGTAGATGTTGATGTCTTTTTTCGCGTCTTCCATCTGAAGGAAAAGAAGTTGCGCTATGACAAGGTTCGCCACTGTGTCGTCAATCGGAGTTCCGATGAAGATGATGCGATCCTTGAGGAGACGGGAGTAGATATCGTAGCTGCGTTCACCGCGGCCAGTTTGTTCGACGACGATTGGGACTAACATAGTATGAGAGCGATTTAGGCCGCTTGCGGGGCGGCAGGTTCTATGACGGTAGCACTGGATGCTATCAAATCAAGAGCCTTGGTGATGCGAATCTGATCGCGCAGGCGGTTGACGCCCCCGCTGCGGGCGAGTTGACCGGCGAGTTTTTTGACAGGCATCTGCTGGCGTTCTGCCATTTGCAGTATGGCTTGGTAAACCTCAGCGTCGGTCTCTTCGATTTTTTCAGCATCCGCGATGCGGGTGAGGAGGAAATTTGAGCGTACGCGGTTGCTTGCGGTCTGTGAGGCGTTCTGGACGATCTCCTCGGTGTGGGATTTAATTTCCTCGTCGGATATGCCTCTAGCCTGCGATTCGCCAACGATATCCTTGAGAATGTAGGCCGTCTCGCTGGCAACCAGCCGTTCTGGAAGTTCACAGGTAAAGAGGCTAAGAAGCTTTTCAACGACTGCGTTCTTTTTCGCTATCTCAAATTGATACTCGGCGGATTCCTCTTGGCGTTCGCGGATTTTTTTACGGAGTCCCTCGAGTGTTTGACCTGGTTCGATCTTTGCCGCCAGTTCGTCGTTCAACGGGGCGGGAGTGCGGGTATTGATCGCGTGGAGTGTGACGGCATAGGTCACTTTGCGGTTCCGGATGTCTTCGAGCGGAAAGTTTTCTGGCACGTCGAGTGTGAGCGTGCGTTCTTGGGCGATTTCCATTCCCTCGATACCTTTTGCAAAGCCGGGGATCAGTGTTCCTTCGTCCATCAAAACCCATGCATTGCGGCGTCCTTGGATTTGAGCGGGGGCCTTGGGAGCGATCTTGGAGATCGGTTCGCCATCCACTGTGCCCTCATAGGTCACAACCGCATAGTCGCCCATGGCGAGAGGGCGGTCTGTGACTGGCTCAAATTTCGAGTGTGGGTCGCGGAGGTATTCCAGAAGCCCTTCGACATCTTCATCGGTGACGGTTTTCTTCGCGACTTCGATGGTTAGGTTTTTGTATTCGGGAAGTTCAAATTCGGGAGCCTGAATGACCTTTGCCAGGATTTTCATTGTCTTGTCTGTGGCGATTTCAACCTTCTCCACCTCCTCGACGGCATGGATTTTGAGGTTGTGGGTTTTTGCCGCTTCGCGAATCGCCTCGCCGACGAGCTTGGTTTTTACTTCCTCTTCAATGTCCTTCGCGTAGCGCGAGGCAATGAGGGATGCGGGAGCTTTGCCGGGGCGATAGCCGGGCAAGCGGGCCTGCTTTTGAAATTCTTTGGAAATGGTGTTCCATTCTGTGCTGACGCGGTCCGAAGGAAGATCGATTTCCAAGGTCACGACACAATTCTTTTGATAATCCAGAGCGACATTCATGATTAGCCCTTCAGCAAAGCAGAATCGCCCGATTGGAGCAATCGATGTGTGAAAGAAAATGAGGTTTCGAAACCCCTAGCTCGCATATGGGACTCATACCGGTATGCTTCGTTTTCCATGATTTCAAAACCTGCTGTGGATTTCCCGAATGCCGGTTGGCGCTTTGACAATACCTACGCCCGGTTGCCTCAGCAGTTTTACACCAGAACAATCCCCACGCCTGTCCGCTTGCCGGAATTGGTCGTGTTCAACCACTCTCTTGCGGTGGGTATGGGGCTGAGGTCGCAGGTACTGGAATCCGATGCGGGCGTGGCGGTCTTTTCGGGAAATGCCATTCCTCAAGGCGCGGAACCCATTGCCCAGGCCTACGCAGGGCACCAATTTGGACATTTCACGATGCTGGGGGATGGGCGGGCGATTTTATTAGGTGAGCATCTGGGTCCAGATGAAAAGCGTTGGGATGTTCAGTTGAAGGGGGCAGGGCGCACGGCATATTCGCGGCGTGGCGATGGACGCGCGGCGCTGGGGCCGATGTTGAGGGAATACATCATCAGCGAAGCGATGCATGGATTGAGGATTCCCACAACAAGGAGCCTCGCTGTTGCTGCCACGGGTGAGTCGGTCTTTCGAGGCGAGAACTTGCCTGGCGCAGTCCTGACGCGCATCGCAGCGAGCCATATTCGTGTTGGCACTTTTGAATATGCAGCCAGGGAACAGGATGCCGCCGCCCTACGAGAGCTTGCGGAGTATACGATCCAGAGGCACTGCCCCGAACTTTCCGGGGTCTCAAATCCCTATCGTTCTTTTCTCGGTGAAGTCATCGAACGTCAGGCCTCGCTTGTTGCGAAGTGGATGCTTGTTGGATTTATCCATGGCGTGATGAATACCGACAACATGGCTCTCTCGGGTGAAACGATCGACTACGGGCCATGTGCTTTTATGGACACTTATGATCCGGCGACTGTCTTTAGTTCGATTGATCGCAATGGCCGCTATGCCTACGCAAACCAACCTGGCATTGCCCACTGGAATCTTGCGCGGCTGGCAGAAGATCTCGTGCCTCTTTTGGATTCGGATGAAAACACCGCCGTCGAAATGGCGAAGGAATCGCTTGGTGTTTTCCCAAAGATTTTTCAGCAGCATTGGCTCTCTGGCATGCGTGCGAAACTTGGTTTGTTCACCGAAGAAGAGGGTGACATTGTGCTCATCGAGTCACTTCTTGAGTGGATGCGCCGCAGCCAGCGCGATTACACGAACACACTGCGCCTCCTAGATCCCGAGATGGAGTCCACAGCGAATCCCACATGGCACGCGGATTGGAGGGTCCGGCTGGGGCGGCAATCCCAGACTCCCGAAGAAGTGAGGCAACAAATGCGCCTTCACAACCCTGTCGTCATTCCCAGAAATCATAAGGTCGAAGAGGCTCTGGAGGCGGCGACTTCAGCGGGAGATTACGGGCCTTTGCACAGATTGCTGTCTGCGGTTACGAATCCTTTTGAGGATGGGTTGCAGAAGGATGGCTATCGAGAGCCTCCTCCGAATGGTTCGGCTTGCTACCAGACTTTCTGTGGAACGTAGGAAACCTCACTCATCGCCAGCCGAGAGAGTCCGTCGGACGAGGAGATCGATGATGTGGCGATCGAAGTCGGCGGCGATGTTTTGACCGGTGCTGGCAAAGAGGGGGACAAGGCCGTCATCGAGGACGAACTCCCAGAGTTTCCCGCAGCGGGGAATTTCATCGACATGAGTGAAGACCACATGTGTGGCTCCGAGTGATCCAGCACGAGTGTAGGCCTCTTGGATCAACTGGCGCTCGTAGGCGGCATTGACGACCAACACGCGGGATTCGATACCCAGCTCGTCGAAGGTCTTTTGCAGGTGGCGGACATTTTTTCCGGTCAGGACCATTCCGGGAATGTCGAAATAGAGGTTCGTATCCTCATCGAGGTTCTTGAGTTCTCCACGTGTGCGGAGGAGTTGCACTCCCAAGGCTTCGCAGAACATCGCCAGTCCTTCGCTGGAATTCGGTTCCTCGGCTTCGAGCTTCATAACGCAAGCCTGGCGTCCGCGCAGAAAAATATCCGACGCGAGTTGTTTGCAGAGTGCCGTTGTGGATCCCGAACCGGGGGAGCCAAAAAATACGACGCGGTTTGAGAGGGCTAGGCTGCGGCTTGGTGCGCGGTCGCGCATGAGCATCGCAAAGTGGGAAATGGCAGTCTGCAGCGGCTGCTCGTTCAGTTGTCGCGATTCGGGGCGTTCGCCGAATTGTGTGAGAAACTCGCTCGGAATTCCAGCTTTCGAGAGAATCGTCCATAGGCGACCGGTGGGGAGGTTTTTAAACATCGCCCGAACGAGGGATTCCGGAACGAAGTCGGCATCCTCTCGTTTAGGTTCCTGCGGGCTGCGGGCCTTGCGGGCGCGTGGTGGCTTGCGTCGTTGCGATGACTCCTGTGCCAGGTAGTCCTCATCGGCCTCGGTTTGTGTCTGAAGTTGATCTTTGGCTTCGGAGGCGGGGAAGGGTAGGGATGCGGATTCCTCGTTGGGAATTTGGGCTATGATCTCCAGCTTCGGAGATTTCAGAAAACGGGCCAGGCCTTCACCTTCGACTTGGCGCACGGAAATGACTTGGGCGGTTTCGCCGAGTTTTTCCCGGATGACGGCAGCAGCTTCCTCCGCCGACTTGACGATGAATTTATATTTCTGCCCGGGTGTGATGGAGACGGTTTGTTGAGCCATGAGGCGGGTCGCAGAGTAGGGCTGGAATAAAAGGCCCGCAAGCTTGGGCTGATGGGAAAAATGTTCTACATTGGAGAGCCTGCGTCTCCTGTGTCGTCACCAGACGACCCAAGATCCCTCGGCTTGGGTGGCGATGGATCTGGCAGGTTTATGGGTTTTGTAGGCCGTTGCCAATCTTGCTTTGGTAGGCTGGGGCTCTTCCATACGGGGCGCGCTGCGTAAGGAGTTTTTCAACAGGAGTTGTTCGCTCTCGCGACTGAGAAGCAGAAGTTTAAGGACTTTCGCTAGAACGCGTTTGCGAACTTCTGAGGATGCAGCGTGATCGGCATTTTTTACCGGGCCGGCGGCACGTAAAAAGTTGAGCGCATTCTCTAGTTTGGTCAAAATTTGGCGTTTGCGATCCACGAGAAGATGTTGATCATTCCCATTTGCTCGTAGATGGGAATTCTCCTCATGCATATAGAGATCCAGTTCATCGCAGAGGGTGCTGTATTGCTCAAGGGCGGCCAGAGTATTCATCGTGATATTTTCCCAGCAAATGGCGTGCCAAGAACAGGGGCGCCTGAGGTATTGTTCAGTGGGTATCGCTGCGTTCTACCCAAGCTTCAATATTTGGGCTTATGGAGTTGAAACCTTGATCCACCACGCCGACTGGACCGCTGGAGCCCGCAGGTATAAAAAAGCGTCCATTCGGAGAGGGGGGGAATGGGGACTGGGGGTCCGGTCGCGCAAATGACTGTTTTCCTAAGATTATTGCTGCAATTCGGCGGCAATCTTTGTCCCTGAGCTCAACGAGTGTCCCCGCACCCTGGGCAACGCCATCCGGATGTGCGAGTTCAAAGCCTGCAAAATGTCCGGGACCGGCTGTTATCTCTTCAATTGGCTTGAGGTTTTTGAGGCGTTGAACGAGTTGTCCTATTGAGGCAAGATTGGCTCTTTGCGGCGTCTCCCCTTGAATAAACCAAGTGTCTGCATCTCTTTTGATTAAAAGGGATTCTCTATTCGTTTTGATGAGCACCTCCGAGACAGTATGAAGGTCGAAATCAGGCATCCATCGCCTATTGAGAGCCTCTACGGCGGATAAAATTTCCTTTCGCTCTTCGAATTTAAGCCAGATTCCGGTTCCGACAAGTGTGGCAGAAAAGAATAGAAGGAAGATTTTTAGCTTCATAGCCTAAATTGAACAGAGGGAAGTCCTACCGTTTCAAGCGGCACTATTTTTCTACGAGCTTGATGTCGTCAAACTGTACGATGCCAGATCCTGGTGTGAGTTGAAAAACGAAGCTCAGTAAGGCAGAAGTAGTGTCAGTGACATCCGCAAGTTCTTCTTTGTCAAATTTGACTGTGAATTCTTTTTTGACATCCAGCCAGGTGGGGCTGGCTGAATAGAGAGCGCTTTCCACTTTGTTCTCTCGCATTTGCTGGTTGTCCTTCTTTGCATCACCGCGTTCGCCCTTGGAAATGATTTTTCCAGTTCCAACCTTTTTGACCCCGAGGTAATTTAGATTAGCACTGGCATTGTTGAATTGCGCTCCTTTGACCTTGAAGGAAAGTACATAGGTTTTGCCAACTTTAAGAGGATTTTTGAGTTTTTGTGATACAGTGAAAACATTTGGAGTTTTGATGAATCTGGGATCATCTTCTGCGGGCTTGGGAGGGATTGGTTGAGGCATGACTTTGTGTTCTAGCTTGATGTAGCCGGCTTCCAGATAATGTGCTCCCTCTGGCGGCGGTTGTGAGGCTGAGTCAGAGTTCGCCGCTGGCTCGTTTTTAACCACCGCAATGTAGCCTCCGTAGTTGCCGCGACCATAGCCAAAATCAACATCCCACCCAGAAGGACTCAGTAAAGGCTTTTGGTTAACCTCAACTTTGACATCCACCGGAGCCTTGAATCTTGGCTGCGTGGCGGTTCCTTGATTCATTGCTATCGCAACGCGTCCGCTGCGTTTTCCAAAAACGAGGTCAAATAATCCATCGCCGTTGTAGTCAGCGGAAGCAATAGTGCATGCACCGTCTGCATTAAGAAGGTTGGTTGCTTTGATAGCATCCAGTGGATCTAGGGAAGTCCCGGGGTCCGGCTTGGGAGTGTTTGAAGGAAGAGTTGGGTTTGCGCCATCTATCGTGATGAATGAGCTGAAAGAAACGGGCTCACCTGGCTTGAATGGGCCTCCTTTTCCTAGATACAAAGCAACTTTTCCGCTTCGCTCAGCGACGAGGAGATCGTTGTTTCCATCTCCATTGTAGTCCACGACGCATGGCGAGAGTTGTTCGAGCCCCATTCCATAAGCTAACACAGAGCGGTCGTTGGGTTCCAGCGAGGGGCGTCCAACACCCTTGCCGGGAAAAATATGAATACTGTTGGCGGAGTAAGACCCCTCGCCGATGAGGAGATCCATTTTATTGTCCTTATCCCAATCAACCGCATACGGAGCGAAAACATTTCCCCACCGCTCGAATCCTTTTTGCAGAAGGGCTGATTCGTAGGTGGGCGGAGTCCGGAAATCTGGAATCTGTGCACTACCGCTATTTGGGATCAGCAGAACATCTCCCCCATAGTTTCCGATGAGCAGATCGAGTTTTCCACTGCGTGAGATATCTACGAGGTTCATTCTCTGGATTTCGCGCAGTGCGTGAATTTGGTCTCTTGAAAAGACCTGTGCTTGCGACATTCCAGGATTTGCGGTTGCCGGACTAGGCGCTGGATTGCGTTTGTCTTTGGGATCCTCGATTTCGATCGCTGGTAGCTTCAGCGCGGTGGGATTGATGAGGAGTGAGCAAAACTCGCTTTGGCCAAATTTGGGAACCTGCTTCGTGCCGATGTTAAAATGCACTCGAAAATAGCCCTGACCGTCCATGACAGCGATATCGTTCAGGCCATCATTATTGAGGTCACCAGCGCTGACAGAAATGGGCATGGACTGTTTTCCGATTTTTCCCTCCGCTTGCAGAACATTGGCTTCTTCGGTCGGTGCCGTGATGATTCCTGTAGCACTTATTCCCGTCCAGACGTTGTCTGAACGTGTCGAGCGTTCGAAACCTGGGTTTTCAATCAGGTTGGCTTGTGCGAATACGAACGCAGAGGTTGAGACAAATGCAATAAGGGAAGCCAAAGAGAACAGAAGGCGCATCATGTCCCTATCTACCACTCGGATGGGAAAAGTAAAGCTGACCTGATGGGTTGGATGTTAATTTCTCGAATGCGAAATGAATCGATGGGACTCAGTGAATCCCTAGGAAAGCGATGGCGTTGAGTGCAGCGGCAAAAAGGACCGCTCCCAGAAAAATACAGATCGGTAGTGTTAAAACCCATGCGAGAAGAATGTTTCGAACCGTGCCTATCTGGAGTCCGGAGCTTTTCGCCGCCATCGTACCTGCGATGCCCGAGGAGAGGACATGCGTTGTGCTAATGGGCAAACCAAAGTGGTCGGCAACCATGATAGTGCTCATGGCCACGGCCTCGGCGGTTGCCCCTTGTGCGTAGGTGAGATGGTCCTTACTAATTTTTTCGCCCACCGTTTTCACGATGCGTTTGTAGCCGATCATTGTGCCGAGTCCGAGTGCGAGGGCGACAGCGTATTTCACCCAGTCTGGAATGTAATTTGTGAGTTGTTCGGCATGATGCGCCATGTCTTGCTGGCTTTTCTTGGTCAAGGGGTCCATGTCCAACTTACCGGCTTTTTCCAGTTTCCCGATGGATTTTGAAATCAGGTAGAGATCGGTGCGGATGCCGCTGCCGTATCTTGGCGGCAGGGCTTGGAAGGTTTCGACGGTTTTCAGGCGATCTGATATGTCGTTGCATACGCCTGCAAGGGCTGCGAGGACATCAGGGGTCGGCGTGCCTTTTGGTTTAATGAATTCGGCGAGGATCTGATTCGCTTGATCGCCTGAGATTTTTTTCCTGAAGAGCTCTCGAAGATCGTGGAAATCGAAGCCGCCTCTGAGGCGATTCCAGCGATTGCGGAGTTGTCAGCGGACATTTTCAAGGCATAGGCTCCCGGGAGGATTCCGACGAGAATTAGGACGATGAGGCCCATTCCTTTTTGTCCATCGTTCGAGCCATGGGCGAAGCTCACTCCAGTGCAGGTAAGCATAAGGATACCCCGAATCCAAAGTGGGGGAGCTTTGTAGAGTTCGGGATTCCGAACGAAAATCTTGAGGGTAATCAAAAGCAAGGCCGCTGAGTGCGTTTGCGAGGCCGACTCCGATAATCGATCCGATGAGAGTGTGGGAACTGGAGGCGGGGAGGCCAAGCCACCATGTGCC
>JBIJCR010000102.1:0-8283 GCA_044344595.1 Terrimicrobiaceae bacterium | reverse complement strand
AACACCATCGCGAATCCTGCTGCGGAACTGACGTTGAGAACTAATTCCACAGGTAGCAGGGCGACGATTCCAAAGGCTACAGCGCCTGATGATGACAGCACGCCGATCAGATTCCAAATGTCGGACCATATAACGGCTGGCGTCGGTTTGAGTGTGTGGGTGTAGATGACTGTCGCAACGGCTTTGGCTGTATCGTGGAAGCCGTTTACGAACTCAAAGCCCAGGGCCATAGCGATGGCCAGCGTGAGGAAGAAATAGGTCAGGAACGTGGGATCGGTGTAGGCAGTTGCCAGAATATCCATAGCGAGCGGGGTCTTTACGGTGCTGGGGGGGCTATGGCCTATCTCTAAGCGTGACGATTTTGTTATTGAGCGTGGGCTGGATTCGTTGGCATTTTCACATTTTCTCCGGGCAACCGATGCCGAGAAGGCTGAGGCCATGAGATAATGTGCGCGCGGTGATATCACTGAGTAGAAGCCTGCTGGCCCGGTTTGCGGGATCCGCTTTAATAACCGGGCAGGCTTCGTAGAACGAGTGGTAGGTATTGGCCAGCTCGTAGAGGTAATTTGCGAGAATGTTGGGGCGGAACTCCTCCAACACGAGCGGGACAGTCTCGGCGTATTGAAGCAGTTTGAGCCCCAAGGAGCGCTCAGCAGGCTCATTCAGGAGAATATGCGCAGCGGGATTGGCGGGTTCCTCTGCCCGGCGGAAGATGGAGCGTATGCGGACGTAGGCATTCTGCAGGTAGGGGGCGGTGTTTCCCTCGAAGGCGAGTAGCTTGTCCCAGGAGAAGACGTAGTCGGTGAGGCGATTTTGGGAGAGTTCGGCATATTTCACCGCGCCAAGTCCAATCAATCGGGCAATGGACTCCGCTTCAGCCGGTGGCAACTGGTCCGCACGTGCAGAGATGATGCGGCGGGCGCGCTCGATGGCTTCATGCAGAACTTCGGCCAGACCGACATTTTCGCCGGAGCGGGTCTTCATGATCTTGCGGTCCTCACCGAGGATGCTTCCGAAGCCGATATGCTTGAGCTCGCACTCGATGCCCATCATTTTTGCTGCGGCAAAGATTTGTTGAAAATGCAGGGCCTGAGGAATGCCTACGACGTACCAGATGGCATCGGGATTCCAGTGTTTGATGCGATACTCGATGGTCGCGAGGTCTGTTGTCGCATAGAGGAACCCGCCGTCGCTTTTACGGATGATGGCAGGCTTGCCCTCGAGCGCGTGAGTGTCGGGGAAGAAAATGCAGAGTGCGCCCTCGCTGGTGGTTGCGATGCCGCGCTTCTCAAGCTCTGCGCAGAGCGGCGCAAGAGCATTGTTATAGGCGCTTTCTCCCAGGCGTTCATCGAAGCGGATATCGAGCAGGTCGTAGAGCTTTTCGAATTCGCGCCAGGAGAGTTCGACCGTCTGCTTCCAGATGGCGAGGTTTTCGGGGTCGCCGGCCTGGAGTTTTACGAGCTCCTCGCGGGCGGTGCGCTTGATGGATTCGTCCGTTTCTTCAAGTCGGGTAACCTCGCGGTAGAGGCGTACCAACTCGGTAATCGCATCCTTTTCGAGATCCGAACGGTTGAGGAAATGCTTCCATCCGTAAATGACCTTGCCAAATTGCGTGCCCCAGTCGCCGATGTGGTTGTCGGCTGTGACATCATGTCTGAGGAATCTAGCGATGCGCACTAGGCAATCTCCCAGGATGGTGCTCCGAATGTGGCCAACGTGCATCGGTTTCGCGACATTGGGCGAGCTGAAATCCACCAGGATTTTCTTGGGATGCTCCGCGACATGGACTCCGAGGCGTGGATCTGCAGCCAAGTCTGACAAGGCGCCGGAGAGGAACGAATTCTCTAGGCGAAAATTGATAAAGCCGGCGCCGGCAATCTCTGGAGTGGCCGCGAGTCCAGTGACATCGATTTTTGATAAAATTTCTGATGCCAACTGGCGGGGATTTGTCTTTTTTTCCTTGGCCAGAGCCATCGCAACATTGGCCTGATAGTCGCCGAACCGGGCATCGGCGGCTTGTGAGACATCGGCGCGGGCGGAGTCGAGGCCGCAGGCGGTGAGCGCATCGCGCAGGCGCGAGGCGAGGAGTTCACGCACGGTCGGCATCAGGCCCTGGTTGAGCGGTTTTCAAAAACCTGCAGTATCGCGGTGGGCGACGGAGCCTTTGACAGCTCATCGCGAACCGTTTTGTCGTTCAAAAATTTTGCTATCGCCGCGAGTGTGCGCAGGTGGGTCTGAAATTGATCCTTTGGTACAACGAAAAGCACGATGAAATGCACAGGCTCTCCATCAAGGGATTCAAAAGGAATTCCGGATGATGAGCGTCCGAAAGCGGCCACGACTTCGGATACTCTTGAGGAGGAGGCATGGGGGATCGCAATGCCGAATCCGATGCCTGTACTCATGGTTTCTTCGCGCTGGCGGATGCTTTCAAGCACATCCTCGCGATCTTCTTTATCGATTTTTCCAGCCTCCACAAGGCGGTCGATCAGTTCCCGAATGGCCTCCCAACGTTCTTTGGATGCCATCTCCGGGATGATCTGTGACTCGGATAACAAGTTTGCCAAGGTCATTTTTTAATAAAGGAAACGTGAATTTCTATCGTTTGAATGCCGCCTTCGTGGCTAGTTCGTTTTGCTCTACCGTGGAGCTTAGCGGTCCACTTCGCCGAAGACGGGATCGAGGGAACCGAGAATCGTAACGACGTCGGAGACCATCGAACCGGGCAGCATCTTGGACAGGATGCTGATGTTGCAGAACGAGGGAGAGCGGATTTTCATGCGGTAGGGGACGCCGCCACCTTTGCTATAGATGTAAAAACCAAGTTCGCCCTTTGGGTTTTCCGCCCCGAAATAGACCTCTCCGGCTGGAGCGTCTATGCCTTCAGTGGCGACGATGAAGTGGTGGATCAACTCCTCCATCTTCGTGAGGACAGCGACTTTGTCGGGCAGTGTGCTCTTTGGGTCGTGCCAATTGATCGGACCGGGGGGGAGTTTGCTGAGAACTTGTCGCAGAATATTCACACTCTGGTGAACTTCTTCAAGGCGCACGAGATATCTATCGTAGCTGTCACCGACTGAGCCGATTGGCACTTCGAAGTCGTAGTTCTGATAGTCGAGGTAGGGATGCTTTTTGCGAAGATCGTGATCCACGCCACAAGCCCGGAGATTCGGGCCTGAAAGACCATAGGCGATGGCATCTTCCTTGCTGATAGTTCCGACATCTTTGCAACGGTCCACAAAAATCCGGTTTCGTGTGATGAGTTTGCAGGTTTCCTCAAATGCGGGCGGGAAGGTTTGGAGGAAATCCTTCAGCATCGCAATAAATGCGGGCGGGAGGTCCCGGGTCTGGCCACCGACGCGGGTGTAGCTCGTGGTGAAGCGCGCACCGGAGAGTTGTTCGACTAGGTTGTAGATTTTTTCACGCTCGGTAAAGGTGTAGAGGAAGACTGATGTCGCTCCTAGGTCCATGCCCAGACAGCCGATTCCGAGAAGGTGGGAGGAAATGCGGGCCAGTTCGCAGCAGATCACTCGAATGGCCTTGCCGCGCGGTGGTAGTTCCCAACCCATAAGCTTCTCCACTGCGAGGGCGTAGGCAACATTGTTCGCGATGGGGGATAGGTAATCAAGTCGATCCGTGTAAGGGATGAACTGATTGTATTGCATGTTTTCCGCAATTTTTTCATCACCTCGGTGCAGATAGCCAATGTCTGGAGTCGCCTTGGTCACGACTTCTCCATCCAATTCGAGAATCATGCGAAGCACACCATGGGTCGAGGGGTGGGAGGGTCCCATGTTGAGCACGAGTTTTTCGCCAAGCATTTCGTTGGTTTCTTGCATAGCCTTCAAGCTGCGGGCTAATGCGTCGGAATGCTCGATTGTGGTTGTCGCCATCTGTTCTTCTATTGTTTTAAATTTCTAAAAAATCCAGCACTGGGCAGTGCGGTTGGTTGAATATTGTGCCTCGAAGATTCTTTGCGCATCGGGAAAAATGCAAGCCACATATTTTTTTCGTTTTCTGCGGTTATGAAATAAACCCTCGACGGAACAAGCTCCAAGTGGTATGGAAACATTTGATCTACGGCACTGGAGCCCAAGAACCAGTCTTCCCGCCTTTGCAACAAAGATCGGTAACTGTAAAATCTAATCAACCCAATCCCTAAAAGTCACATGTCTAAAGAAACCAAGCCCAAACGCAAACCCAACTCCGCACTTCTCAAGCCCGTTCAACCCGACGCCATCCTCGCTGCCATCGTGGGATCCACTCCCGCCTCCCGTGGTGAACTCACCAAAAAACTCTGGGATTACATCAAAAAGCACAAGCTTCAGGACGAAAAAAACAAGCGCAACATCAATGCTGACGCCGCGTTGAAAGCTGTTTTCGGTGGCAAGTCCCAAGTTACGATGTTCGAAATGACCAAGCTGGTTTCAGCTCACATCAAGTAATTCAAAAGCCCATTTCAAAAAAAAAGACCGCCGGTCCTACAAAAGCCGGCGGTCTTTTTGTTTTCGAGTGATGTGTATCAGACGATTCGGCGACGATCGCAGGCCGACCATGCAATAATGAGTCCAACTACGATGTGTGCTACGAGCACTAAAATGCAAAGAGTAACAGGTGACACTGGACTTTGAACCACCATCTGCACAATATCGTAGTAACGCTCCGACTTCAGTGTTTTTAGTATGCCCGACCAGCTCCAGTAGGCGGAAATGAAAGGGCGGGTTAGTGCTCCCAACCACTCAGGCAGCGCAAGAACAGCACCAGATAGAGGGAGTTGGAAGCCGACAAGGTAAATCGAAACAAGTGAGGCCTGCTCGGGCGATGACATGAGGCTTGAGATTCCAAGGCAAATGGAAGTCATTGCGCCGTTCACAAGCACAAGAAGCAGAAGTTGCCCCTCCAGTTCTCCCGGGAAACCGCAAACATGATGCACGAAGAGCCCCATCCACAGCGACTGTGCGAGTACAAAAACTAATAGAAAGGCAGCCTTGGATCCGATGTAGGCTAGGGGATTCAAGCCGGAGAGTTTCTCTTTTTCAAAAATCCCGCGCTCGGCGGCAATCTCTCGACCGGAATTATTCGCCCCCATGAGCGTCAGGAGGATGACTTGAAACATCACGATGCCGGAAACCAAGCTCCCCACTTTGCTGGACTGGATTAAAAAATCCCTCGCCTCGTTGAGTTGTTGGAGCACATTCAAATCCAGACCCATACTTAGGTTTTTCACAGCCGGCAGCCCGTTCCAAGCGAAGATCGCCACCAGCAACGGAAAGCCCAAGATCAATCCCAGTTGAAGAAAAATTTGTGGTGGGCAGCGCAGAAAAATGATCCAACGGCGGAGAAGTAACGTGATAAGCTGACTTACGATTCCCGGGAGCTTCACCGCTGGAGGATGTTCGGCAGCATCTGCTGGCGAGGCTTCTTTTGCTGAATTCTCGGTTGACTCGATTACATCATTTAGGGCATCCCGATGCTTAACCCAAGAGCAGCCCCACTCCTCGGGCTCCCGCAATTCCAGTTGTGCATAGACCTTATTGGGAGAATCAACACGGAAGTAGTGGGCGAGGAACTCTGGTTTGCCCTGATAGATGATGTAACCTTTGTAAAAAACCGTCACCGAATCATAAAGCTCCAGATGCGTGAGGCTGTGCGTAACGGAGAGCACCAAGCGCTGGCTCTGACGCGAAAGGGCGTGAAGAAGTTTCACGATGTCATCCTCGGACTGCGGATCGAGCCCACTGGTGACCTCATCGCAAAGGAGAATCTCCGGTCGGCTCGTTAACTCGATCGCCAGTGCAAGTCGACGCCTTTGTCCCCCAGAGAGGACGCCTACGCGATGACCCTCAAATTCCCGCAATCCTACTTCGGCAAGAATACGATCGATATCCTCGTTGGAGTATTCGGTGCTCCGAAGGCGCATAGCGAATGTCACGCACTCGCGCACCGTGAGTTCCTCATGTGCGATGCTGAATTGCGGCACATATCCAATCTCGGAAGGTGAAAAATCCTCATCCTCAAGGTTGCGTCCCTTCCAGGAAATATGGCCCTCCTCCTCGCCTGACGCTATACCGGCGATGAGTTTCAAGAAAGTCGTTTTTCCGCAACCCGAGGGGCCAATGATTGCGCCAAAATGCGAAGTTGGATACTTCGCGGATACTCCACGCAGAAGAGTTGTGGAGCCCTGAAGCGTGCTTATTGAAACGGAGGCGTCGATGATTTCCAGCATGGTGTGGCCTTTAAGAGGGGGCTTAGCGACGGACTGGGGGAGGCTCTGTCCGCATTCTAGGCAGAAGAAACGCGTGTCGTCGTTATTCGTATTGCAGGCGGTGCAATTTTTCATGCTTTGGGGTTTGAAGGAGATAAGGAAGCACTCCGCCTTGGTGAATGCAATGCGCTACTCCGAGCCGGTCGCTGGCGACTGCATATTTTCGGCCGCCATTCTTTTGGCCTCTTCCATTTTTTTTGCCCTCCGGCGCTTCCATTCGCTTAAATGGTGGAGTGTTTGAACGACAACTTGCAGCAGCATCCCCCGCAGCGAGCTGGGAAACACGATCCAATCCCAGAAGCTCGATTCGTGCGTCGACATTTGGCGTTTGAACTCCTGTTCGTTCTGCAAAAAGTCATAGGTCCTCCGTTTCTCGCTGATGCATTTTTCCAGCACATGAAGCATAAGAAGCCGTCCTGGAGAAAAGGAAGCCAGAGCTGGATCGTACGCAGTGCCATGCATGCAGTAGTTGTCCTTTCCAAGAATTCCGATTTCATAGGCGGCAAGGTCATCGTTCAGCGTAAGGATGCTCAAACGCAATCGCCCCCTTGCGGACAGGTTTTCCATAAGTAGTTGGTAGAAAGCACGGTGCGTCGCGCGCTTGAAAGCCCCAAGGCCCTCTTTGCCTTTCCAGCTTACTTTTTCGAGCTCCATGGCTTTTGAGATCCAAGGCGAGATATCCTCAGGCGATTCCAAGCTTTGTAAGCGCACATCGCCCCTATCCGCAAGGCGACGATATTTCCGGCGAAGACTCTGGCGGGTTTTCGGGCCGAAGACCATTTGCATGAAATCCTCGAAACTTTTGAACCTGTCCAACTCGACCAGAAAGCGTTCTGTGCGCTTGCGAAGAAAGTGGCGCGCTGTAACGGGTTTTACCCCTGGCTGTAGGAAATTTTCGGCGAATTGGAGCGACAACAGCGGCATCCAGGCAAAGGCATACTCTTGGCAAAGCGTGCACAAAGCCTCAACCATCGGTGCCAAGGCATCCTCCCTCGCCACGGGATCGAAAAGATCCGCCGCTTGTGCCCCCACAGGCAGAAGCGAGGTTCCCAGGACAGGAATACGGTGCTCAAAAAATGGCCACACGCCAACCAATCGACCCTTATCGCGGCAGGTAATGAAACACACTTCGTATTTGCGCCCAAGACTCAAGAGCCATGAATAAACCCACTCTGGCGAGAAGAATACATTCGCGTTCGGGAGGGACTCGAACAGCGCAATATATTCCTTCTCAAGTGCAAAAGCGGCCTTGCGGCCTCGCACGGTTTCTGTGATGAGGAGGTGCATATTTTTCTTAGTATTAAGGTTTCGAATTCTTTGCACTATTAACCTGGCATCCCGAATGTCTCTTCTTCATCGCACATATGAAATATCTCGGTCGCCTTGCTCCCACACCCACAGGTTATTTACATCTTGGGCATGCATTGACTTTTTCCATAGCCCATTCTCGCGCCTCTCAAGCCGATGGACGGATTCTTCTTCGCATGGAGGACCTTGATCCGCACCGGTGCTCACAAGAGTTCGCAAGCGCTGCGATGGAGGACCTGCGCTGGATGGGACTTGAGTGGAGCGGAGAAGCCATCTTTCAAAGTAAGCGCCGCCACTTTTATCTAAATGCTTGGCGCAGGCTGAAAGAGGCGGGATTTATCTACCCGTGTCACCGATCGCGCCGCGAAATATCATCCCTCGCCCCTCATGAGGAGGAACCTGTCTTCCCGTTGGAATGGCGTGCTGATCCTCGGGAGGCTGAATCCTACAATGAACCCGCTGGTGTGAACTGGCGCTTCAAGGTTCCTGATGGGGTATCCATTTCCTTTATGGATCAAAATTTCGGTCCTATTGAAAAAAAAACCCTGCGTGATTTCGGAGATTTTCTTGTTTGGAACCGTAACGACATACCGGCCTACGAGCTTGCCGTGGTGGTCGATGACATGGCCATGGGCATCACCGAAGTCGTGCGCGGTGCGGATCTGCTTACATCAACCGCTAGGCAAATCCTCATCTACCGTGCACTTGGC
>JBIJCR010000033.1:0-21150 GCA_044344595.1 Terrimicrobiaceae bacterium | reverse complement strand
GCAAGTAATTGCTTATCAAAGCTATTTTCTCGACTCGAAATCGAACGTAGGGAAACCTACCGCGGGTTCAAATCCCGCCCCTTCCGCCATTACCACTTTTTTCATGAAAGAAATAATTCCCCTTCGTCAGGATTGCGAAAGAAGAGGGATTCAAGCACACTCCGCGCCCGTATGAAAAAAATCGTCGTTGCTTACTCTGGAGGTCTGGACACCTCGGTCATCCTCAACTGGCTCAAGGATACCTACGGAGCCGAAATCATCGCCTTCTGCGCGGATGTAGGACAGGCCGAAGAACTCGATGGACTCGAGGAAAAGGCACTGAAAACAGGAGCTGAAAAATGCTATGTGGATGATCTTCGGGAAGAGTTCGCCCGAGATTTTATTTTCCCGATGCTGCAGGCTGGAGCCATTTATGAAGGGCAGTATTTCCTGGGTACCAGCATTGCGCGCCCGCTCATTGCGAAGCGCATGGTCGAGATAGCCCGCGCCGAGGGGGCAACGGCCGTGGCGCACGGAGCCACTGGGAAGGGTAACGACCAAGTCCGTTTTGAACTCACTGCGGCTGCACTCGCACCCGAAATCGACGTCATTGCTCCTTGGAGGGATGCACGCTTCCGCGAAAAATTTCCCGGACGCTCGGAAATGATCGCCTACGCCGAGGCGCACGGGGTACCTGTCGCCGCAAGCGCGAAGAAGCCATATTCGATGGATCGAAATCTGCTGCACATCAGCTACGAAGCCGGAATCCTCGAGGATCCTTGGTATGATGCAGGCGACATAAAAAACCGTGACTACTTCACGACCCTTTCGGTTCTGCCGGAGGACGCTCCAGATCAACCGGAGCATGTGGAACTCGAATTCGAGTGCGGCAATTGCGTTACAGTGAACGGCGAGAAACTGAATCCCCTTGGCGTGATGAACAAACTCAATAAGCTCGGAGGCAAGCACGGCGTTGGGCGCGTAGATATGGTGGAGAACCGCTTCGTTGGGATGAAGAGCCGAGGTGTTTACGAAACTCCGGGCGGAGCGATCCTGCACTTTGCTCACCGACAGATGGAGTCGCTTACGATGGACCGCGAAGTCATGCATCTACGCGACTCGCTCATCCCGAAATACTCGACGCTCGTCTACAATGGTTTCTGGTTCGCACCCGAGCGTGAGGCCATTCAGGCCCTTGTCACCGAATCCCAGAAAAACGTGAGCGGCACGGTGCGTGTGAAACTTTACAAAGGCGGCATCCATGCCGCAGGAGTGAAGAGCCCACTCAGCCTCTACAATCCTCACATTGCAACCATGGAGGCGGATCCCACGCAGGCCTACAACCAAGATGATGCCACTGGCTTCATCCGTCTGAACGGCCTCCGGCTAAAAGTAGCCGCAGGAGTGCATGGGGCTTGAACGAAATCCGAATCACACTTGCACCAAAAGCACGACTTCCCTTTAATCAAGAGTCTATGTCATCAACGGAATCCGGTTACTCACGCAAGAACCCCTTTCCGGCCAAGCTGTCTGTAAATCGCAAACTGACGGGCGAAGGGTCGAACAAGGATACACGCCATTTTGAAATCTCGCTCGAAAGCTCGGGACTTTCTTATGAAGTCGGCGACTCGCTGGGAGTCTTTCCATCGAACAATCCCGAGTTGGTGGAACTCGTGCTCAAAGAGCTTGGTTTTTCCGGCGATGAGCAGGTGACTAATTCTGACGGCGCACCCGCATCCATGCGCGAAGCTCTCACGAAGAGCTACATCCTCACCGAACCCTCGAAGCAGCTCCTCCTGGCCGTAGCCGAGCGAGACAGCTCGGGAGCCTTTCTGACCAACCTGTTTCTTCCTGAGGAAAAGGCAGCATTGGAAAACTTCCTTTGGGGCCGCGACGTCCTGGATGTTCTCCAAGAGTTCACCGCCGCCCGCTTCACTCCTGAAGAGTTCGTAAAAGTTCTTCGCAAGCTCCAACCGCGCCTCTACTCCATCGCCTCCTCTCAGAGAGCCGTTGGCGAATCCGTTCACCTCACGGTCGCGGTTGTCCGCTACAAGGTCGAGCACAGCCAGCGCGAGCGCGAAGGTGTTTGCTCCAGCTTCCTCGCTGAGCGCATTAACGCAGGCTCATTGCCTGTCTTTGTTCATACGGCGAAGCATTTCCGCGTGCCGGAAAATCCCGATGCGCCGGTCATAATGGTGGGCCCAGGCACCGGCATCGCCCCCTTCCGTGCATTTCTGCAGGAACGAAAGGCCACTGAAGCCAAAGGACCGAACTGGGTGTTCTTCGGAGATCAAAAATCCTCCACCGACTACCTCTATCAAGACGAATTCGAAGCGGCTCTCACATCAGGTGTACTCACAAAGCTCACCACAGCATTTTCACGCGACCAGGCTGATAAAATCTATGTCCAGCACCGCATGCTTGAACACGGCGCGGAGCTCTACGATTGGCTTCAGAGAGGCGGCTACTTCTATGTTTGCGGCGATGCCAAGAACATGGCGAAGGATGTGGACGCTGCCCTTCACACCATTGCCGAAAGGCATGGCAACATGACGACCGACCAGGCAAAGGAATACGTAGACGCCTTGAAAAAAGAGAAACGCTACCGGAAGGACGTTTATTAAAAAATCCCACGCCAAGCGCCTGACTCTGCCGATCCTTATCGGCGGCGTAGCCGTGATGATTCTCAAAATTTTTCTGCTCATGCGCTTTCGCTCCTCTGGCAAGAAATCCGATTCTCGACTTAAAAAATGAACGACACCCCGCAGCACGTCCACTTTCTGGGAATCTGCGGCACGGCGATGGGCTCCGTCGCGGCCGCCATGAAGGACAAGGGATTCAAGGTGACTGGTCAGGACGACAATGTGTATCCGCCCATGTCGACATTTCTGGAATCAAAGGGCGTCGACATCATCAAAGGCTTCCAACCAGACGACATACCGGCGGCGGATCTCATTGTGATTGGAAACGCGATGTCGCGCGGCAATCCCTCCGTGGAGGCTGTGCTGAATCGCAGGTTGCTCTACCTCTCCATGTCGGAGACGCTGCGTCATTTCGTTCTGCGCGGACGCCACAATCTCGTTGTCACCGGTACGCATGGCAAAACCACGACCACGTCGATTCTGGCGTGGATATTCGAATCGGCAGGTCTTGAGCCTGGCTACCTCATTGGAGGCATTCCATCGAATCTCGGCCAAGGCGCCTGCCTGCGGGACTCGAAATATTTCATCATTGAAGGCGACGAATACGACACCGCCTTCTTCGACAAGCGTTCAAAATTCGTCCACTACCTGCCCGAACTCGTCATTGTGAACAACATCGAATTCGACCACGCGGACATCTTTCGCGACCTCGAGGAGATCAAAACAAGCTTCCGCCGCCTGCTCAACATAGTGCCCTCTGAGGGCCTGGTGCTGTTGAACGGGGACGATATGAACTGCCTCGACGCAGCCCTCAAGTGCCCTGCACCGGTTGTAGGAGTCGGCTTCTCCGCGAATTGCGCCAACCAGATCCGCCACGTCGAGCACAAGCCCGAGGGTTCGAGTTTCGAATTGTTCGGCGAGAAATTTTCCATCCCGCTCTCAGGCGACTTCAACATCCGGAATGCCGCCATGGCCGCCTCGGCCGCCCACTACTACGGTGTGCCTGCCGAGAAAATCCGCGATGCACTCGCGTCCTTCCAAGGGATTCGCCGCCGTCAGGAAGTGCGAGGCATGGTGAACGACATCACGATCATCGACGATTTTGGCCATCACCCGACAGCCATCCGAGAAACGCTTGCCGGTCTGCGCAAGAAATTCGGAAACGCGCGTATTTGGGCGCTCTTCGAACCCCGCTCGAACACAACGCGCCGTGCGGTCTTTCAAAACGACCTTCCCCAAGCCTTCTCTGATGCCGACGGAGTCTTCATTTCTCAAATTGCACGTTTGGATCAGTTGCCTGAAAACGAGCGCCTCAACCCCGAACGCGTCGTCTCCGACATCTCAGCCTGCGGCAAGCCGGCCTTCTACGAACCAACCGCCGACTCGATCATCGAACGCTTGAAACCGTTGGCGAAACCCGGCGACATCATCGTAGTCTTCAGCAACGGCGGGTTTGACGGCATTCACCAAAAGCTCCTTGACCGGCTGAAATGAGCGTTTTCTCGGAAGGCAGCTGATTCCGCGAAAAAAATAAAATTGTCAGGAAACGGATTGCCAAAATCCCGAAAAGCGATCCAACACACGCTCCGGCTATTGACCAACCGATATCCGCCATGTCAAAAAATCGTCTCGGAATCATTAGCTGCATAACCTCAAGGATGATCGAGAACACCGATACTAGGAGGGTGACAAAAACTGCGCGCCCCCAATTCAGCGAGTGAAATCCAAAATGAACAAAAAAGACCGCAATCAAACTGATGGCACCAAACGCAGGAAAATTGCGGAAGGTAGGCTGCAAATCTGCCCAATACGCCACGGAGCGCGGCAGCCACATCAAGGCTTTCATTTCTGGTGAAGGAGCCAAGGCGCACTGGGATGCCGCCATGATGAGCGCAACAAGAATCAGACCCAATGTTACGAAATAGAGAAAACGCAGCATGATGCGAGTTTGAGTACCGAGACGGTAGGAGGACTTTGAATTATTAAAAATAAAAAGGGATCCCCTGTTCTTTGAACGCTTCTTTTTGGTCTTTGAGATATTTGTCACCGAGAGCGTCAAACCCACCCTCGGCGCGATAAGATTTTAAAAAAGTATTAATCTGTTCACGCAACAGAATGTCGTCATGTCGCAGCCCGATAGCCCAGTTTTCTTTTTGGAGTGGATTCAGCAAAGCCCGTGTTTTGTCAGGATGCTTTTGTGCATTTTTCCACACGCTCATCTGGTCATAAAGAAAGGCATCTGCGCGTCCCTGCATCACTTCGAGAACGGCCGCAGACTCCTTCTCAAGCGAGAGGATATTGGCATTTTTGATATTCGCGCGCGCCCATAGCTCGCCGGTCGTGCCTTGGCGCACGGCTAGGGTTTTTCCAGTCTGATCGAGATCTTGTTGTGATTGAATCGGACTTTCACGCGAAACCAAGAGTGCCAAACCTGTTGAAAGATAGGGGTCTGAGAAAGCGATGGATGCTCGGCGCTCGGGCGTATCAGTCATGGACGAAATGATACAATCGATCTTGCCGGTTTTGAGCGATGGGATCAGGCCGGTGAACGGGATGTTTTCAATACGAACAGGCTTCCCGAGGAACTTTCCAAGCGCCTTGGCAAAGTCCACACTGACTCCCTCGGGTTTGCCGGAAGGTCCAATCGTTTCGAATGGTGGATACGAGGGGTCCATTCCCACCACGAGCGTGTTTTTGTCGCGACTCCCGCAGGCGGAGAAGAAGCAGGCTGCGAGCGCGATCAGCGAGACGAGAAGCGAACCCCTCGCCACCATGAAAAACTTCATGGTTTCGCGGATTCCTCGATTTTTTTACCAACGGTAGAAATTCCCTCGCCGACCTTATACACGGCATTATCCACGGCAGCACCTGCGCGCTGTGCAGGGCCACCGGGACCGGAACAGCCGAATAGAAAGAAACAGGAGACAAGAAGAAAAAAGGGGTAAAATCTCATACATTGACTATAAGCATGCCCGTGGCGGCCGTTACAAGTCCTAAGGTTATCACCTACCCTAAGAGATTTAGGAAAACCTGTTCACCTCACCTTTATTCTCTTACGATGCTGCGATGAATCCTTCCCGCCTTGATTGTGACGATTACTATCCACTGATTGAAGCGCGCCACTGCGACCCTTTTCGCATCCTTGGCATACGGTCTTGCAATGGAAAATTTGTGGCTCGAGTTTTAAGACCGGATGCTGCGGAGGTCTTGGTGATTTTGGAGGGCAAGGGTGCAAAACCGCAAAAGCTCACCCGTTTGGATGAGCATGGTCTTTTTGAAGGGGAGATTGCCGGGTTCAGCGAAGGAATGCCATACACGCTGGAGTTGACGGGGCACGACGGCATGAAATGGCGCCAACGGGATGCCTACTCATTTCCTGCAGTGCTTGGAGAGATGGATATTTATCTCTTCAGCGAAGGAACCCACTACGACATCCACAAAAAGCTCGGCGCCCATGTGATGATGATTGGTGATGTTCCTGGCGTTCATTTCGCCGTGTGGGCCCCATCTGCGCAGCGTGTGAGTGTTGTGGGTGACTTCAACAACTGGGATGGTCGGATTCACCAGATGAGGAAGCTTCTTCCATCTGGCGTCTGGGAAATTTTCATTCCGGGAGTGCACGAGGGAGCGCATTACAAATTTGAAATCCGCAGCGAGCATGGTGACGTCCTTTTGAAGACCGACCCATATGCCTTCTTCGCCCAGCATGGGATAGAAACAGGATGCATGGTTTTCGATCTTGGCCGCTACCAGTGGAACGATGAGCAATGGATGCAGACTCGTCCTCGGATAGACTCCTACAACTCGCCGATGAGCATTTACGAAGTCCACATCGGCTCATGGCAACGAGTCCCTGAAGATGGCAACCGTCCCCTGAGCTACCGCGAGCTCGGTGACCGCCTCATCCCCTATGTTAAGGAAATGGGGTTCACCCATATCGAACTCATGCCTGTGATGGAACATCCCTTTGATGGATCATGGGGCTACCAAGTAGTGAATTACTACGCACCGACAAGTCGATTTGGGAATCCCGATGAGTTTCGGAATTTTGTGGACCTCTGCCACCAAGCGGGAATCGGAGTGATTTTGGATTGGGTGCCGGGACACTTCCCCAAGGATGCCCACGGACTCGCCCGTTACGATGGAAGTTGTCTTTACGAGCATGAGGATCCCCGCTTGGGAGAGCACCAAGACTGGGGTACGCTCATATTCAACTATGGCCGGAACGAGGTAAAAAATTTTTTAATCGGGAACGCCCTCTTCTGGCTGGAGCAATACCATGTGGACGGCTTGCGAGTGGACGCGGTTGCTTCGATGCTTTACTTGGATTACTCCCGCAAGCAAGGGGAGTGGATTCCAAACTGCTTCGGCGGCAGGGAGAATCTTGAAGCAATAAATTTCCTGAAACGCTGCAACGAGGTTTGCTACGAGCGCCATCCCGGAGTGGCCCTCATCGCGGAGGAATCCACTGCATGGCCCAGTGTTTCCCACCCCACCTACACCGGAGGCTTGGGATTTGGCTTCAAATGGAACATGGGATGGATGAACGACAGCCTGCGCTACATCAGCAAAGACCCAATCCATCGCAGATATCATCAGGGAGATATCACCTTTTCCATGCTCTATGCGTTTCAAGAGCATTTTATCCTTGTTTTGAGCCACGACGAAGTCGTGCACGGCAAGGGTTCGCTCATCGATAAGATGCCCGGGGACTATTGGCAGAAATTTGCCAACTGCAGGATGTTTCTTGCATGGATGTGGGCGCATCCAGGAAAAAAACTCATCTTCCAAGGAATCGAGTTTGGTCAATTTGCGGAGTGGAAACATGCACTGAGCCTCGACTGGCACCTGACCGAGCATCATTTTCACAAAGGCCTTAGCAGGCTAGTGCAGCACCTCAACTGGCTCTACAGTCACGAACCATCCTTCTACGAGTTAGATGACGCCTACGACGGCTACGAGTGGATCGATTTCAGCGATGCCGACAACTCGGTGTGGTCTTTCATGAGAAAATCACGCACTGGCGAGAGCATTCTTTTTGCGGTGAATGCAACACCAGTCGTTCGTGGAAGCTACCGAGTGGGAGTTGCTCGCCCCGGCTTTTATGAGGAAATTTTGAATACAGACGCCGAGACTTACGGAGGCGGCAATGTCGGAAACTATGGCGGTGTTCAAGCCCATGAAAACTGGGGTTGGCAGAATAAGCCCCACTCCATCGAAATCAATCTTCCGCCGCTGTCTGTTGTGGCATTCAAACGCAGGAATTAAACTGGGGGACAACTGGAAAGGACCGCTTCAATCCATCAAGTCGGCGTAATTCGCGAGTGCCATTGAACGACTAAGTTCCAGAATGACGGCTGAATCGTCGGCCTCCAACGCCTGTGCAGCCAGTTCGGCACATGCCACCGCATCCAAGGACTGAACCGCTTTTTTGACGCGTGGAACCATTGCGCTTGTGGCGCTCAACTCCTCAACCCCGAGACCAACGAGCAACGGGGTGAGCAGGATATCCGAGGCCATCTCACCGCAGACTCCAGTCCAGATGCCGCGAGCACGAGCCGATTCCACCACCATTTTAATCATCCTCAAAATAGAGGGGTGAGTGGGATTGTAAAGATGTGCGATGCGTTCATTCAGACGATCCACCGCGATGGAATATTGAATGAGATCATTTGTTCCTATGCTAAAAAAACGAACTTCACGAGCGAGGTGGTCGGCGACAAGCACCGCGCTGGGAGTTTCAATCATGACTCCCACTTCGATCCACGGGTTGAATGGAATCCCCTCACCGGCGAGTTCTTGCTTACATTCCTCCAGAATGGAATTGGCGCGTCTAAGCTCCTCGATACCGGATATCATAGGATACATAACGCGAATATTGTTGATGGTGGCGGCCCGAAGTATTGCCCTCAACTGGGTCTTGAAGATAACTGGATTCTCGAGGCAGAAGCGAATCGCTCTGCAGCCGAGGAAGGGATTTTCCTCCTCCCATGCCTCCAAACTGGAAACCACCTTGTCGCCGCCGATGTCAAGCGTGCGAATGATAACGCTATGCGGCAAAGCTTGCTCAGCAGCTCTGCGGTAGTGTTCGAATTGCTCCTCTTCGCTTGGAGGAGTTGTTCGGTTCAGGTAAAGAAATTCCGTTCTGAAGAGGCCAACGCCCTCAGCTCCATTTGCAGCTACATCGGACATTTCATCAGGCAAATCGATATTTGCTGAGAGGACAATGTGGCGACCATCGCGGGTTGTGGAGGCCGTTTCCCGAATAAGACGCAAACGTGCGACGATCTGTTCCTTTTCGCGTGAAAGGCGCTCATATTCAGACAGCGTAGCCTGTGTAGGGTTGAGAATAAGCACCCCATTATAGCCATCGATCAGAATATTATCGCCAATTTGGATTTGCTGACAGATGCCCTGCATTCCAACGATTGCTGGAATTTCCAATGAGCGGGCCATGATGGCCGTATGTGAAGTCTTGCTGCCGATCTCCGTCACAAAGCCGTGTACCAACTCGCGGTCCAGCTGAGCCGTGTCGGAGGGAGTGAGGTTGTGAGCGACAATGATGTGAGGCTGGGCGTGTGCGGCTGGATTTTGCGGAGCCTTACCAAGAAGATGCCGGATCACGCGGCGGGCGACATCCTCGATGTCCACGACGCGTTCCCTGAGATAAGGGTCGTCAATGGCCTCGAGGGTTTTACAATATTTCCGTGCCACCTCCTGAAAGATGTATTCGATGCAAAGGTGATCCTTTTCTAGGCTGCGCAAAACTTCATCGATCAGTGTTCGATCCTCCACAACGAGAAGGTGGGCATCGAAAATACTTGCATCGTGCGCTCCGATGGCAGAAGCAATTTTTTGTTGAATTTCGAGGAGTTCTATGCGGGTGGCAATGAGTGCCGCTTCGAAGCGGGCAATCTCACCCGCCAGGTTTTCAGTGGATATGGCCTCGGGCAGAATTTCCTCTTCCTCCGCCAAATGAACAAGCGCAGGAAAATGAGCTATGCCATGGGCAACTGGTATGCCATGGAACCGCTTCTCGGATTTTACTTTTTCGACTCCACGCATCTACAGGTAATTTGAACAAAAAAAAATACGAGGCAATGAGAAGAAGATTACATGCGTCAATCTTCGCCGAAGCGGGTTTCAACGAGATTTTTGATTTCAGCAATGGCTTTTTCGGCATCGACTCCCTCAGCGAGGATGTTGAGTTTGGACCCCTTGCCAGCAGCTAGCATCATGAGACCCATGATACTTTTGCCATTGACCCGCTCGCCGTCTTTTTCAACCCACACCTCAGCGCGGTAACGACTGGATATTTTTACAAACATGGCAGCTGGCCGCGCATGGAGGCCGTTGCGGTTGTCGATGGTCACCTCGCAGGTTGTTTTCTGCAGGTCTTCCGCTGTCTTTTTTTTGGTAAGAATTCCCATTATCTGTTCCGGCGTTCGCTGATCATGTGAAGCAGTTTTTGATTAAATTCCTGTGCGCTGTTTTCGCCCATGTCTTTCAACTTCTGGTCTAGCGCGGCCACCTCGACCAGCCTCGCGATGTCACGCCCGGTGCGAACGGGGAGTGTGACATGCGGGACTTTGATGCCCAAAATTTCATATGTTTCACGATCTAGACCTATCCTATCCACATTCTCAACCTCATGCCAATCTTTCAGTGTGACGACAAAATTAAGTTTTTTTTGGGGAACCACAGAACCAGCACCGAAGATTGAGGCGATATTGATGATTCCTATGCCGCGAACTTCCATGTGGTAGCGTGAAATGCTGTCCGACATGCCGATAAGTTCGCTGCCTTCGACGGAACGAAACCGTGTGATGTCGTCGCTGACAAGGCTGTAGCCACGTTCGATGAGGCCAAGAACGCACTCGCTCTTGCCGATGCCGCTTGCCCCGCGTATGAGCGTTCCGACTCCCAAAATACTGACCATGCTCCCATGCTCCGTCGTGGAGGGGGCGAAATCCGTCTCGAGCAGAATAGTGGCCGCATTGATGAATTTCATCGTGATCATGCTTGTTCGAAGCACGGGGGTTTCAAACTCAGCGGCGGCGTCCAAGATAGCTGGGGGAACGGGGGCGTTTCTGGCCACGACGAGGCATGGCATATTGCGGCAGAGCAATCCGCGAGCGCGCTCCTTGAGAGTTGCAACTGGAAGACTCTTTAGATAGCTGAGCTCTGCGGCCCCGAGCACTTGAATGCGTTTCACAGCAAAGTAACTAAAGAAACCCGAGAGAGCCAAGCCGGGCCGGTTGATTGTGGGCTCTCGAATAAGACGGTTTAGACCGCGCGAACTGCCTTCGAGCCTGAGTCCCAGCTTCTCTGCGTGATTCGCATAGAAATGACCCACGGTTATGTGGCTTACTTTTTTGAAGGGTTTACTATTGGAGGGCATGAAAGATTTGAAAAGTACGGCTAGGAGCAAAACAAGTAAACCGCACTGCGCATTTATGCAAACCAGCACTATGCGTTTCGATCACATTGAAAAGGATTCGCCGAGGTAGAGTTTGCGGCTGATCGGATCGTTTAAGAGAAATTCTTTGTTCCCCTGACTCTCCACCCGGCCTTCGAAGATCAAGTAAGCGCGGTCAACGATATTCAGGGTCTCGCGCACATTGTGATCGGTGATGAGGATGGCGAGGCCCTGCTCACGCAAATCTTGAATGATCTGCTGGACATCATGAACGGCGATGGGATCAACGCCGCTGAATGGCTCGTCAAGCATGAGAAGCGAGGGGTTCGTAACCAAGGAACGGGCGATAGTGAGTCGGCGCTTTTCTCCTCCTGAGAGCGTGAGTGCCTCATTTTTGGCAATGTGCTCGATGCCAAATCGGGTTAGAAGCTCGTCACATCGCTCCTTGCGTGCCTTTTTGGAAATGCCTGTTGTCTCAAGAATGGCGAGGATGTTTTCCTCAACCGTCAGCTTGCGGAAGATCGATTCCTCCTGCGGCAGATAGCCCATGCCGTAGCGAGCACGACGATACATTGGCATGGAGGTAACATCGTTTCCACGAAAGAACACATTGCCACCATTCGGACGCACGAGGCCGACGATCATGTAAAATGTGGTCGTCTTTCCTGCTCCATTCGGACCGAGTAATCCGACGATTTCACCTTTTTTGACATTGATGTCCACGCCATTAACCACAGCACGACGGTTGTAAACCTTTACGAGTCCCTCGGTGTGGAGAAGCACATTTTCGGGATTGTCGCTCATTGTGGCTTCACGGTATCCGTGATCAGGGTTTTGCTCCCGCCAATCGTGCGGGATTGACCACTACTCCGGAGGATCATGATTGTGGATTGCTCGGTCGCAACCTGGTTGTTGATACCCTGCTGGATCGAAGGCCAATCTCGAAGCACGACCTCACCGGCGTCGGGCTTGTAAGTCACCTCTCCCGCACGCCCTATGGCTTGCTGCCCGTTGTTTTTAGGATCAGACTTTTCTTGAACGATGATGACATTCCCTTGAGCTTCAGCTAATGAGATACCTTTCCGATCAGTACTCAATGAGACTTTGAGACGGTCGCAGGTGAGTGTGAACTGAGGGTCGCGCACAACGACACGCCCTGTGAACTCGGCGACGTTTTTTTCGCTATCGAAACTTGATTCTCTTGTTGCGGTGATTTCTGTCTTTGCTCCAGCAGGCCGATCACCTCCCGCCATGTTAAAAAGACCAGGAGGAAATTTGCTGGTCTTGGAATCGGCAGACATTGAAGCATTGGTATCCTCAGCGGACGCTGAGAAAATAATGGTAAACACGGCGAGGAGCGAAAGAATGCCGATTTTAAGATTAATCATTGGGAGTTTTCTTCTGTGGAGATAATCATTCTCACATTGCCTCGAAGTGTTCCAAAGCGGGTTTTAGTATTAAATTCAATACTGTCGCCGGTGATTTCGAAATCCTCGCGAAAGATTTTCGCGGAATTTTCTCCAGTAAGAATATACGTTTCGAGGTTAAAGACAGCCTGCGGCAGTTCAACAAAAATTTTCCGATCCTCACCATCGAGAACTTCGAGTTTTAGAGTCTCCATCTCAACTCGCTGTTCGTTTACTTTTTTGGCAACAGCAGCCTCAAAAAGCATGAGCCGCCTGCCATCTTCGGCATATTGAGGGACCTTGATTCCATTCACGGGCATGCCCACCGGCACCGGCAAATCAAATTCCGCTGGCTCACTGCTTGCTGTCTCCGCATGGAGAGATGCAACAGCTGTGGCGAGAAAGAGAATACGGGTAAAATCAGACCACGACATCACGGAGGGCTTTCAGTTGTTTGATCAATCTCGGCAGATCGCGAAGGGGCACTTGATTCGGCCCATCGGATAGTGCCTTTGCTGGATTTTCGTGGGTTTCCAGAAATATGCCGTCGCAGCCAGCAGCCACGGCTGCGCGAGCAAGGAAGGGCGCCAGTTTGCCATCGCCGCCCGTGGTCTCTCCCGCCCCGCCGGGTCGTTGCACCGAGTGAGTGGCGTCGAAAACAACAGGGCAACCGAGCTCCTGCATCCAGGGAATCGAGCGCATGTCAGCGACGAGGTTATTATAGCCAAAAGTCGTGCCCCGTTCGGTGAAGATGTAATTCTTGCAACCTGCGGCCTCGAGTTTCAGAGCGACATTTTTCATGTCCCAAGGAGCTAGGAATTGCCCCTTTTTAACATTCACGATGCGGCCGGTATTAGCTGCGGAAACGATCAAGTCGGTCTGGCGACAGAGAAAGGCTGGAATCTGAAGTATATCCACAAAACGACCAGCTATTTCCGCCTCTTCCGGAGAATGGATGTCCGTCGTGACCGGCACACCCAGATCAGCACCAATCTCCGCTAGTAAAGCACAACCATCTTGAACAGAGGTACCTCGGAACGACTTGTTCGAAGTGCGGTTTGCCTTGTCGTAAGAGGCTTTGAAAACGAATTCAACGCCTTCACCATCACAAATAGCCTTGATTTTACTAGCCATAAGGCGGGTGAAAGCTGGACTCTCGATAACGCAGGGACCGAGAATGAATAGCAACTCACTCCCTCCAATCGAATGGGTACCAATTTTGAGAATACGACGTTTTGCCATATAAGTGGTACCCTATTCTTTCAACACGAATGGGCAAAGATTTTCGTGTTTAGTGCGTGCCTGCTAAAGAAAAAGGCTTCGACGCTGCGCTGTTCGGCGCCGAGGTTTTTGAGTCCATGCTCCTCGGCGGGAGCGATGTCCCAGATCCAACGTTCAGCCGGTGTGGGTAGACGCACCTTGCTGAGAAGCCGAGACCACTTGCCATTACCGTAGCGCCGGGCGCTGTCTGTGATCAAAATAGCCTTGGGAGCACTTTCAAGAAGTTCGATATGATTTTGCTGGATACGCGCCACTCCTGCATCGACCAAGTCAGAATTGAAGTACTTCGCCCAGCGATGCGATGTTGGCAACGCAAGCTGCGTCAGAAGGCAAGATGAGACCAACGCGTCTGCACTCTCCAGGAGACTGCGGAGATTTTTGTCCAGAGTAATTGGCAGGGTAGGATCCCTCAAATGCAACGCGCCGGAGAGATCACTGCAACGGAGCCCGATCCGACCGCTAGAAAACATGGCCATGATTTGCACCTCCAACGGATGGACCACATCAATGAGAGTGATGCGCGAGAAGTTGCTTTTTAAATACCGGAGGTCGATGTCGTGCAGATGCCCGCTTCCAAGAACAGCCACATGGTACCCGCTGGAAAGTTTGCGGTTGAGAAAGCTTTTGCAGGATTGAAGATGGCTTTGCCACGAACTACGGCATCGATTGGCACGGTGGCGTATAGCAATTTGCTCGGCAAGGAGGCCGTTCGTTCTTGCACGAAGAGAGGTAGGTGTGAGGCACCATTCCAGTAATTCCAAAATCATGAGCAGTGCCTTCAAAACTATTCGCAAGCGGGAATCCATGCGACGAAGTTTTTTTGCATCTGGAATTGCCACAGGGGATCGCGTAATTGTTGACCATGGCAAGAAATGTATTGGGAGGCGAGCTGGAGCCCTGCTGCTACGAACCACTAACAGGATACTACCGTGATGGCTATTGCCACACTGGCAACGGAGACACCGGTGTGCACACTGTGTGCGCCGTCATGACCGATGACTTCCTGAAATTTTCCCGCGAGCAAGGGAACGACCTCTCAACGCCCCGACCAGAGTATGAATTTCCCGGGTTGAGAGCCGGCGACAAATGGTGCCTTTGCGCCAGTCGATGGAAGGATGCCTACGACGCGGGAAAGGCTCCACTCGTTGTCTTGGAGGCGACCCACGCTTCGACTTTGGAGTTTGCCTCAATCGAGGAACTCAAAGCGAGAGCGACGGAATAACATGATCAGCGCTTCGCACTGCGCGCATTGTTGCGATCGGTAAGAAAAAGATTCGCTCCGCGCTGCTGAAGCACAAATGTGTTATTATCTCCGTATTTTGCCCAAGGGCCGGGGGGAACTTCACGAAAATCGACAAATTTCCAGTCACACACATCCTTGCCGCTCATTCCAAGGTAGTCTCTTACAGCAGGCGAAACATCAAGACCAGCACCTTGGTTGAGGTTGGGCTTGGGCCTGTCATTACCGAAGACATACTGCCAGTGGTCCGTCCGAAAAGGACCGCAGTCCTCCCATTGGGCATAAGCAATCCGATTCCCGCGCCGGATTGCCACCCATCGTCCTTTACAGACGGACTTCCCCTGCTTTTCAAAGGCTTCACGAAACCATGGAATCACGCTGCGTGACTCGGGTTTGGTGGAACCACGGGTCACGTCGTTATAAGGAAGAGCAACATAGAAGGGGTTCTGCCGAGGAATGAACTTGGGAAAAAAACCACGACGAGCTCCGGGATCGGGGTTGTCATACCCGCCAAAATTTTGGTGCCAATCAGGATCCCAGGAACTCTTGCAATTCGGAACAGGGTTGTTTCGGGTGGGGCGCTCACCAACCCAAAAAACCGTGGTGACAATGTTGCGCTTCCAAGGATAACGCGATAGTCCAAGGGAAGAAGGAGCCTGTGTGGAAACAGTCGGAGGCTCAACACGGAGAATGGCCTTTTCCCTGAGATTCATGGCAAATTTTTCGAAATCTGTATCGACCGACGCAAAGATAAACCCCTGCGCGAGAATCAAGAAAAGGAGGATATAGAGGCTGCGTAAACTGGGCATTTGACCCAACTTGACCCAGCTATTTGTCGATCGCAAATCAAAAGTCACTTTTTTACAGTTAGTGGCATTGAATGCTTCAACTGCAGGCAAATTTGTATTTGTCGAACAGAAGCAAGTTGTCTTTTCAGTCTTGGGTGGGTTGTATCTCGCAGCATGTTGCGAGTGTTGCCTTGGATTTTAGCATTATTGAGCGGGCTCCTTCTTGGATTGTGCTATCCCCCGTATGGACTCGGCGATCTTTGCTGGGTGGCGCTGACACCACTTGTCTGTGCGGTGTGGTTTTGCCCATCGACAAATCGTCGCGACTGGCTGAGAACTGCGCTCCTAGGCTACGCAAGCGGGCTTGTGTTTGTCGCGATGGCCGCACATTGGCTCACGACACTCACGTGGCCTGGCTATGTACTGCTGGTTTTGTATTTCGCGATTTATTTCAGCGCATGGACTCTTTTTGCCAGAGCTTTGGTTACGCCCTCCTCTAAAGAGGAATCCTGGCTCGGATCATTGCATAACCTCCGTGTCTGTGCCCTTGGCGCTGCCGCATGGGTTGCCCTGGAATGGCTCAGGGGCGTCATTTTTCCAGCATTCGGTTGGAACGGTCTCGGCATCGCGCTCCATGGCAACATCGCCCTCATTCAAATCGCAGACATCACCGGCGTCGGAGGCGTGTCATTTTTGGTTGCGATGACCAACCTCATGCTTGCGGCAACCGTTAAACGCCTGCTACTCGAAATTAAACGCGGCGCGCGGCGCGCACACTATGACTTTGCCATCACCATAGCCTTGGTGGCCCTGACATGGAGCTACGGCGTCCGGCAACTCCTCAGCCCCGAGCCACCCAGCGAAACGCTAAGCTTCGCAGCCGTTCAGCCGAACATCCCCCAAAATGTCCGAAACGATCCCAATTTCGAAATCCAAGTACTCGAAACCCTGAAAAACCAAACTCTCCCGGCGATCGCCATGGGCCCTGACCTCATCCTCTGGCCAGAGTCATCGACGCCTAGCCCGCTTCTTGGCAACCAATTCACATGGGACCTTGTGAGAGAGCTCGCCGAGCAATACACAGGAGACCTCCTTGTAGGAACAACCCACTGGGGAAATGATGGCGACTACAACTCGATTGCCTTGCTCACGAAGCAAGGAAAGGAAGCCCAACTTTATCACAAAATGCATCTAGTCCCCTTCGGCGAGTATGTTCCACTGCGCAAAGAGTTCCCCTTTCTCGCCAAGATCGTGGGCGATCTGGTGCCCTCCGACTTCGACGCCGGAAAGGAATTCACGGTATTAGAACTCCAATCAAAGCCCATGAAACTAGCGCCACTCATATGCTTTGAGGATACAGTTGCCGATCTGGCACGCCACTTCGCTCTGCTCGGCGCACAAGCCTTCGTGGTCGTCACAAATGATGGATGGTTCCTCAAAAGCGCCGGCTCGGTTCAGCACCTTAACAACGCCGTTTTCCGCTGCGTGGAAAATAAAATTCCCATGATCCGCGCTGCAAACACCGGCGTGACATGTGCCATCGACCGCCTTGGCGTCGTCCGCGAAGTTCTTCGCGATCCCTCCGGCAGCACCTTTTTACAAGGCGTCCTCTTCAGCAAAATCAATGCCCCCACATCCAGTCAGCCGACCTTCTTCACACGCTACGGCGAAGTCTTTTCGATTTCCTGTCTGGTCATAAGCATGGTTGCGCTCGCCATTTCGCTCATCCAACTCAGAAAAAATAAAAAATCGTCTTGTTCGAACCCATCCGAAACGAAAACCTCCGCGCCATGAAAGTCCTCGTAACCGTTCTGCCGAAACCATCCGTCCTCGACCCTCAAGGCGCCGCCGCCGCTGAAGCCATCCGCCACCTCGGCCTCACCGGCGTGGGACGCGTCCGCATCGGCAAAGTCATCGAACTCGAACTCCCCGACTCGACGCCCGACTCCGAAATCCACCGCATCGCCAAAGACCTCCTCTCCAACCCCGTCATCGAGGACTACTCGATCAGCAAATAATGAAATTCGCCGTCATCCGCTTCCCTGGCTCGAACTGCGACCAGGACTGCGTTCTCGCTCTCAATAACCTTCCCGGCGCCTCCGCCGACTTCGTCTGGCACAAGGACACCTCGCTCGCCGGCTTCGATGCCGTCGTCGTTCCCGGGGGCTTTTCCTACGGTGACTACCTCCGCTGCGGAGCCATAGCCCGCTTCTCGCCGATCATGCAAACGGTAAAAAGTTTCGCCGCATCTGGTGGCACCGTCCTCGGCATCTGCAACGGCTTTCAAATCCTCTGTGAGAGCGGACTGCTCCCCGGCGCCCTCGTTCGCAACAAAGGCCTTCACTTCGTCTGCAAACACCAAAGCATCCGCGTGGAATCAACCAATTCCCGATTCACCCGCGCCGCCACCAAAGGCCAAGTCCTCAATATCCCCATCGCACACGGCGAAGGCTGCTACTTTGCCGACGATGCCGCCCTCGCCGCCCTCAACGCGAACGACCAAATTCTGGTCCGCTATTGCGACTCCCAAGGCCAAACCACCGACGCCTCAACCCCCAACGGCTCACGCGAAAACATCGCCGGCATCTGCAACGAAACCCGAAATGTCTTCGGCCTCATGCCCCACCCCGAGCGCGCCTGCGACGCCGCCCTCGGCAGCACCGACGGATTAGTGATCTTCGATAGCTTATTGAAATGTTAACCACGGAGCACTCGGAGAACACGGAGGAGTTTGAAAACAACTCCCTGACGGACGCCATCATTGGCGCGGCCATCTCTGTGCACCGGGAACTTGGGCCGGGACTGCTCGAATCGGTTTATGAAAAGTGCCTAGCTTTTGAACTCGCCGACCGAGGTTTCTCCGCCACCACGCAACAAGAAATCCCCATCAGCTACAAAAACCTCACCTTCGATTGTGGTTTCCGCGCCGACCTCATCGTCGAAAATAAAGTCCTGGTGGAACTCAAATCCATCGACCAACTCCTCCCCGTTCACACAGCCCAAGTCCTCACCTACCTGAAACTCTCCAACCTCCGAACGGGCCTCTTGATCAACTTCAATGTCCCGCTCCTCAAAAGCGGCATCAAACGCCTTTCCATTTGAAACCTCTTCTTCACCTCCGTGCTCTCCGTGTCCTCCGTGGTTAAAAATTCTTCCAATATGTCCGCCATCACACCCGAAATCATCTCCAAACACGGCATCACGCCCGACGAATACGAACGCATCAAATCCATCCTCGGACGCGAGCCCAACCTCACTGAACTCGGCGTTTTCTCCGTCATGTGGAGTGAGCATTGCTCCTACAAAAATTCGAAGCTCGAGCTGAAAAAATTCCCCGTCACCGGCCCACGCGTGCTCGTGAAGGCGGGGGAGGAAAATGCCGGCGTCATCGACATCGGCGATGGATGGGCCATCGCGTTCAAGATGGAGAGCCACAACCACCCGAGCGCCATCGAGCCATTCCAAGGCGCAGCCACAGGCGTTGGCGGCATCATCCGCGACATCTTCACCATGGGCGCCCGCCCTGTGTTCTCCATGAATTCCCTCCGATTCGGCGACATTCGCGGTGACTCCCAACAATCCGCCACCAACCGTCGCCTCTTCGCGGGCGTGGTGAATGGCATCGCCCACTACGGAAATTGCATCGGCATACCGACCATCGGCGGCGAGGTGTATTTCGACGACAGCTACTCGGGAAATCCCCTCGTCAATGTCTTCTGCCTCGGCATCCTCAAGCACGAGCAAATCGCCCGTGGAGCCGCCAAGGGCGTCGGCAATCCCGTTTTCTATGTCGGAGCCGAGACCGGCCGTGACGGACTCGCCGGCGCCGCCTTCGCCTCGCGCGAGCTCACCGAAGAATCCAAGGAAGACCGCCCCGCCGTGCAAGTCGGCGACCCTTTCCGCGAAAAACTCCTCCTCGAAGCCTGCCTTGAACTCCTCGCCAGCGGCTGCGTCGCAGGCATCCAAGACATGGGCGCCGCAGGCCTCACCTGCTCGACCTGCGAAACTGCCAGCCGTGGCGGCACAGGCGTTGAAATCGATGTCAACCTCGTGCCAAAACGCGAGACCGGTATGACGCCCTACGAAATCCTGCTCTCCGAGTCCCAGGAACGCATGCTTGTCATCGTCAAAAAAGGCGAGGAAGACAAAGTCCGCGCCATCTTTGAAAAATGGGACCTCCCTTACGCCCTTGTCGGCGTGGTCAACGACGACGGCATGATGCGCGTTCGCGAAGGCGACAATATCGCCGTCGAAATCCCCGCCCGCCAACTCGCCGACGAAGCCCCGCTCTACTCCCGCGAAGCCGCTCCGAAAAAGGCTCCCGAGCCCCTCGACCTCGCCAGCGTGCCTGAAGTCGACCCGCTCACCGCTCTCGAAACCCTGCTCGCCCATCCGAGCATCGCTTCCAAACAATGGGTCTGGCAGCAATACGACCACATGGTCCGCCTCGGCGCCACCGTCCTGCCCGGCTCGGATGCCGCCGTCTTCATCGTCCGCGAGGCCAACAAAATCCTGGCCGCATCCACCGATTGCAACGCGATCTATTGCAAACAAGATCCCCGCGAAGGCGGCCGCATCGCCGTCGCCGAAGCCGCGCGCAACATCGCCTGCACCGGCGCGACCCCGCTCGCCGTCACGGACAACCTGAATTTCGGAAATCCCCACAAACCCGAAAATTTCCTCCAACTCCGCGAAGCCATCGAAGGCCTCGCCGAAGCCTGCCGCGCGTTCGACACACCCGTCACCGGCGGCAATGTGAGCCTCTACAACGAATCCCCCGCCGGAGCCATCGACCCCACGCCCACTGTCGGCATGGTCGGCCTCGTCGAAAAACCCGAGCACATCACCACCCAAGCCTTCAAAGCCGCAGGTGACATCATCCTCCTCATCGGCGAACCCGGCAATGAACTCGGCGCCTCACACTACCTCCTCGCCGTCCACGGTCGCAAAGCCGGCGCCCCGCCGCAGCTCAACTACGCCAAGGAACTCGCCGTCCAAAACGCCGTCCGCGACCTCATCCGCAAAGGCCTCGTCAAAAGTGCCCACGACTGCTCCGAAGGCGGCCTCACCGTCAACCTCGCCGAGTCCTGCCTGAGCGGAAACCTCGGCGCCAAAACCGAAATCCCCGGCACCCGAGCCGATGTCGCCCTCTTCAACGAGTCGCAATCCCGCATCGTCATCACCTTCGCCCCGCGCCACGCCAGCGAAATCCTCGACTTCCTCAAATCCCGAAGCGTCCCCAACACCCGCCTCGGCGAAGTCATAAAAGCCCCCACCCTCACCATCGAAGCCACCGGCAAAACCTTCGCCTGGCCACTGGAAAAACTCCGCACCCCATTCGAAAAAACCATCCCTTCGCTCATGAGTTGGGAAAAATAATCCGCACGAATGATTC
>JBIJCR010000032.1:0-21212 GCA_044344595.1 Terrimicrobiaceae bacterium | reverse complement strand
GAGGAGGCTGTGCGTTGAAAGGCCAACAATCTTATCTGGCCCGATTAAAGAACGCGCCTTGTCAACAAGCATATCGTCTTGGCCTACGTGCAAACCATCAGCTCCGGATTCAACAACAACCTCCGCGTAGTCGTTGATTATGAATGGAACCCCAAAGCTCTTGCAGATTGGAACCAAAGGTACGGCCAACTTGAGAATCTGGTCTACTTGAAAGTCTTTAGCGCGCAATTGGAGTATTTCCACTCCACCTTCGAGCATTTCTCTGGCGACACGAATGGTTTCCGATGGGGCCACATAACCCATATCGAGGATTCCATAAAGGCGGCGGTTGTGAAGGTCGAATTTCATTTGCGGAGGCTAGCTTTGCAGGCGCATTTTCTGCCGCAGGCGGGCTGAGCTTTGCTTTGAGATTTCCAAAATCCACGCATCAGAAATGCCAACGAGGCGCAGATTGCAAGAGGGATAAGAAAAAGCTCCAATAAAGACATAATCTTATAATAGCATAGAAACCTGATAAATCACAACTGCGCTTAGCCAAGCCAGTGCAGTCATTCCAAAAAAGGAAAAAGCAGCCCAGCGCCAACTCAACTCGCGGGCAATGATGGCCACGGTCGCTCCGCACTGCATGCAAAGGGCGAAAAAGACCATGATTCCGAGCACGACAGGCAGAGTGTAGACCGGCTGACCCTCGCGCGGACCGCTGGTCCATTTTTCTTTTTTAAGCACACTGCGGAGGTCATACGAGCCCTCATCCACATCGGCGCCTAGGTTATAGATGATCCCCATGGTGGCGATAATGACCTCCCGGGCAGGGAAGCTCGAGAGGACGCCTATGGTAATCTTCCAGTCGAATCCGGCGGGATCGAAAACCGGCTGCACGGCCTTGCCGAAGCGACCGAGGTAGCTTTGCTCAATGTAGATGGAGTCGATGTGGTGGGTCAGTGCGGTGCTGATGTCGGATTCAGGATTTTCCAAAGCGGATTGGATTTCGGCCGGGGAATGATTCACAGCAGCCTCAGCGAGGAAGGACTGGGCGGCCTTTTCCTTCACTTCGTGATCACGGGGAAAGTAGAGGAGCGACCAAATCAGAATCGAGAAGGCGAGAATGACGGTGCCCGCCCGGAGCACAAACTCGCGCCCGCGCTCCCACATACGCTGGAAAATATTCCGCAGCGTCGGCACCCGATAATCCGGCATTTCGAGGATGAACGGCTGGGTTTTGATTTTGAGAAAAAACTTGTTCAGCACCCATGCCAGTGGAAGCGCGAGCGCGAGCCCTACAAAGTGCATAACAAAAAGAACGGCACCTGCGACAAATGGCCCGTAGATGGGCTCAATGAAGGTTCCGATGAGCAGGATGTAAACCGGCAACCTCGCTGAGCAGCTCATGAACGGTGCCATAAGAATCGTAGTGAGGCGGGCCTTGGGATCGCTGAGCGTGCGGGTGGCCATCACTCCCGGAATCGCGCAGGCATAGCTCGACAGAAGCGGAACGAAACTGCGTCCGTTGAGACCGCACCAGCTGAAAAGCTTGTCCACAAGGAATGCGGCGCGGGCCATGTAGCCTGTGTCCTCAAGCAGCGCGATGAAGAAAAAGAGGATCAAAATCTGAGGGAGAAAAATCAGAACGCCGCCAACTCCGGCAATGATGCCGTCACACACCAGACTCTGAAGCGCCGGGGTGGCGGAGAGAAGTGGACGGATCACCTCCTGCGTGGCCGAGGTTCCGATATCGATGAAATCCATGAGCGGCCGGGCCCAAGAGTAGAGGCTCTGAAAAACCACATACATGACACCAAGAAAAATCAGCGTTCCCCACACGCGGTTCAGTAAGAGTGCGTCGATGGAGTCGTGCGATCGGGCGATTGGCCCGCTGGCCTCGACCACGCCATCGAGGAGGGATTCCAGATGGCGGTAATGGATCACAGCCTCAGCAGATCCTGGATTCAAGCCCGACTCGCGGATTTCCCTGTGTAGGATGTCCAACAACCTCTTGACACGGGCTTTGTCACTTGCACCACAAGTGAAAACACTATCGCTGTCGAAAAGAACACGCAGCGCCTCGGCTTGGGTGAGGTCGCTGCTTCCAGCATCATGAAAGCTCGCACGAAGCAAACTGCATCCGTGAGTGATGCAGTCGGGCCAATGAATTTTCGGCAAAGTGGACGGGGCATCGAGCGCAGAAACAATAGCCTGTTTCAACTCGCCCAGCCCATTACCGCGGGTGGCGATGGTTTCAACCACCGGAACACCAAGCCTCTTCGCCAGAAGTTCCACATCAATGCGGATACCATTCCGTTTCGCGGCGTCACACTGGTTGAGAGCGATCAGTGCGGGAATACCCAACTCTGCGCATTGAGAGACAAGCAGGAGATTGCGCTTGAGATTTGTCGCATCAAGTACAAAGACAAGCAGGTCAGGCCTCTGCAATCCCCGCCGCCCGCCGAGCACATCCATCACCACCCGCTCGTCATCTGAAACAGCGGTAAGGCTGTAAGATCCTGGTAGGTCGAGAAGATCCATTTCAATTCCGCCCACGCGCAGGAGTCCGGATTTTTTCTCTACTGTGATGCCGGGATAGTTCGCGATATGCTGACGCAGGCCGGTGAGGCGGTTGAAAAGCGTCGATTTTCCGGTGTTTGGGTTCCCCACCAGCGCAACCAGCGGACGGCCTTGCCGCTTTTTCAGAGCGGCTTCAGTCGGCGCATTCATTCAGCAATGTTCTTAACTTGAATAATGTGCGCTTCAGAACGCCGAAGGCTGATTTCCTGGCCATCGACTTCCACAGAGATTGGATCTCCAAGCGGGGCGAGGCGGGTTACTTTGACTATGCGACCGGGAATGAAACCCAGCGTGGCCATGCGATTTGCGCGGTCACAATCCGAGGCAATCTCTTCAATTTCGGAACGGCTACCCACTTTCAGACTATCCAAGGTCCGCTTCATACTTACGATTTTAAAATGGAATGGGAGATTTTCCTGAGCATCAAAGTTACAATACGAAACTCACTGCAGGCGTCAATTATTGAGATTGCGTCTCAACTTATAGATTTTCAGCCTTAGCACTTCCTTCTTCAGAGCATCAAGCCTTGCTGTTTCATGACAGGCGCACCAAGGATAAGCCAAATGAGGTTCGCCTTCGCATCTATTGGATCTCTCGGAGATCTGCATCCCATGCTCGCCATGGCCGTTGCTGCTATGCATCGCGGGCATGATGTCGTGGTGGCGGCCGCCCCCGGCTATGCAGCGAATGTGGCTCGCGCGGGTTTGGAATTTCACCCTCTTCGTCCAGCGATTCCAGAGGATGCCGAGTCACTCGCCTATTATTTCGACATGAAACGCGGACCACGGCGTTTGCTACAAGACATGATTTTTGCGGATGTCGCCGCGACACATGAGGACCTGTGCGGTGCCGTGAGAGGAGCGGATTTGCTGGTAGTTGGCGAGTTGCTTTACACGGCACCGATCGTGGCGGCGGATGAGAAAATCCCATGGCTGAATGTCGTGCTGGCGCCGACCTCTATGCTCTCGGTCACCGACCCCTGTGTGCTCGCGCCAGCGCCTTGGTTGCACAAGTTTCGGCATTTGGGGCCGTGGCTGCACCGCTTGGCTTATCGTTTTGGCAGAATCGAAGGTCGCATGTGGGCTGGCGGTTATTACCGGTTCCGCCGCTCACTGGGGCTGCCTGCGGGGGCAAATCCGATCTTCGATGCCAAGCATTCCCCGTTTGGCACACTCGCGATGTTTCCAGACTTTCTGGCGGCCCCGCAGCCCGACTGGCCAGCAAATACTGTGCAGGCCGGGTTTCCGTTTTATCATCAGGGTGGGAATCTTGAAGTGGCGCGAGATTTTTTGAGACGCGGGAGCCCACCCGTGGTTTTCACTCTTGGCTCGATCGTCGCGCATTTCGAGCCATCTTTTTACGAGGCCGCTGCGGAAGCCGCACAAATACTAGGCCACAGGGCAATTCTTCTCACCGGACGGAACGCCGCCGTGCCTCAAAACCTGCCGGATTCGATATTGGCTGTGAACTACGCCCCGTTGCATTCCGTCCTGCCACATGCCTGCGCCATCGTTCATGCAGGCGGCATCGGAACCTGCGCCGAGGCGCTCAAGGCAGGGCTCCCCTCCGTGGTCATCCCCTACGCCTTCGATCAACCGGATAACGCAAGCCGCTTGCGACGACTCGGTGTGGCTGAAATTTTGCCTCGAAATTCTATCTCAGCCCGAAACCTCGCTGCCAAACTCGAGAGGCTTTTGAAAACACCAGACGCCAGCAGCGCTGCATCACGACTGGCCAACATGATCCACCCGCAGGATGCTTTGAACCGAGCGCTGGATAAAATGGAGTCCCTCGCCCGCACGCCATAGTCAAAATTTAAAAATCTCTGCGCTATTGCCGAAATAGTTCGGGAGTGGCTATCCTTAGCGCTTTCCAATCCGCCAGATGAATATCCACGAATACCAAGCCAAAGAACTCCTCGACATGTTCGGTGTCGCCAACAGCCCCGGTGGAGTTGCCTCCACGCCGCAGGAAGCCGAGAAAATCGCTGCTTCCTTGAACACTCAAGACCTCGTCATCAAAGCCCAGGTTCACGCCGGCGGCCGCGGAAAGGGGACATTTAAAAACGGATTCAAAGGCGGCGTTCATCTTTGCAAAACGCCCGCCGAGATTCGTGACACGGCAGCCAAGATGCTCGGTGAGACCCTCGTCACCCACCAGACAGGCGAAGACGGCCGCGTAGTCCGAAAGGTACTCGTTGCAAAATCGGTCGAAATCCAAAAAGAACTCTACTTCGCCATCCTCATCGACCGCGCCATTTCCGCACCGGTCATCGTGGCCAGCACCGAAGGCGGTGTGGATATCGAAGCCGTCGCTGAGCATACTCCCGAGAAGATTTTCCACCTCCCCGTTGATCCGCTCATCGGCCTGCAGCCCTACGAAGCGCGCAAGCTCGCCAAGATGCTGGGCATTCCGACAGCCCTCCTCAAAGATGCCGCGACGCTTTTCGAGAACCTCTACAAACTTTTCATCGCACGCGATTGCTCGATGGTGGAGGTGAACCCTCTCGTCATCACCAAGGACAACCAAGTCCTCGCTCTCGATGCGAAATTCAATTTCGACGACAACGCCCTTTTCCGCCATCCGGATGTCCAAGCCTACCGCGACATCGAAGAGGAAGACCCGCGCGAGGTCGAAGCCTCCAAGCACAGCCTCAGCTACATCGGCCTGGATGGAAACATCGCCTGCCTCGTGAACGGTGCCGGTCTGGCTATGGCCACGATGGATATCATCAAACACCACGGCGGCGAACCCGCTAACTTCCTCGATGTGGGCGGTGGAGCCAGCGAACAGCAGGTCACAGAGGCCTTCAAAATCCTCGTCGCCGACAGCCGCGTTAAAGCCATTCTGGTGAACATTTTCGGCGGCATCATGAAGTGCGATGTCATCGCGCAGGGCATCATCAATGCCGTGAAAGCCGTCAACCTCCCCGTGCCACTCGTCGTGCGCCTCGAAGGCACAAACGTCGACGCCGGCCGGAAACTTCTCTCCGAATCCGGACTCAAACTCACAGCGGCGACCGATATCGCCGACGCCGCACAAAAAGTCGTAGCAGCCGCAGCCTAACCTCTCAAAACCATGTCCATTCTCGTTGATAAAAACACACGCCTGCTCGTTCAGGGAATCACCGGCAAGTCGGGCGCTTTTCACGCCAAGTCTTGCATGGAATACGGAACCAATGTCGTCGCCGGTGTCACTCCAGGCCGTGGCGGCGAGGTTTTCGAAGGCAAGGTCCCGGTTTTCGACACCACCTACGAAGCCCGCAAACAGACCGGTTGCAACGCCACCATGATCTTCGTGCCCCCAGCAGGCGCGGCGGACTCCATCCTTGAAGCGGTGGATGCCGGCATCGAACTCGTCATCTGCATCACCGAGGGCATTCCTGTCCTCGACATGATGAAAGTCAAAGCCGCCATGGCAAAATCGAAATCCCGCCTCATCGGCCCAAACTGCCCCGGCATCATCACTCCAGGTGCCTGCAAAATCGGCATCATGCCCGGCTACATCCACAAGGAAGGCAAAGTCGGTGTCGTCTCGCGCTCTGGCACCCTCACCTACGAAGCCGTCTGGCAACTTTCCAGCCGTGGGCACGGTCAATCGACCTGCGTCGGCATCGGTGGCGACCCCATCAATGGCACATCGCACCTTGATGTCGTGAAAATGTTCAACGACGACCCCGGCACCGAGGCCTTCATCATGATCGGTGAAATCGGCGGAACCGCTGAAGAAGAAGCCGCCGAGTGGATCGGAAAAAACTGCAAAAAGCCCGTCGCAGCGTTCATCGCCGGAGCCACAGCGCCTCCCGGACGCCGCATGGGCCACGCCGGCGCCATCGTCAGCGGTGGAAAAGGCACAGCCTCAGGCAAGATCGAAGCGATACAAGCCGCCGGCATCGAAGTCGCTGCCACACCAGCCGACATGGCCGACGCCCTCCTTCGCCGCATGGCGAGGTAAGGGGGAGTTTTAAGTCGCGCTACCGCGCGAACCCAGTTCATGCGGGGCCTAGGTGAAAACCCGGCCCCGCATTTCTTTTGCACCCGCCAAGCCGCTCCCAGACTCGTTGGGCAGTTTTTTTGGACGATCGTCCAAATTTTTGGTCGGCGACTTCTTGTCGATTAGCGAGTGGGGTCTGTCAGGCGATCTTTGGGATTTTCCAGGCGTTTTTGAATCTGCTCCCACGAGAGTTGCTCAGCGTGTCCATCGGTGAAGAGGTAGTTCGCAGTGACTCCATGCCGCTTGACATCAATAAATTCCTCGAATACTTCGAGTGGGACTTGATCCCCGTAGAACTCCGAGAAATGGAAGTGGTCGGTGTAAAAATCTTTCGATGACTCGGCGAAATAGATCGTCTCGGCGGGGCGGTCGATTTTTGAGAGATAGGAGAAATCCAAAAACTCGGCTTGGCAGGGATTCGGCGTGAGCATGTCGTTGATCGCAAAACTGCGTTCTCTCGACTTTGCCGGATCGGATGGACATTTAAACTTTATAGAATCTGACGCATAGGGCTGCAGGGTGACAGCCCATTGATTTGCAGCACCCTTGTGCGAAGTCATGGGGAGTTTCATGTCATTGTCTGCGGCATAGGAAATGGCTGCCATGCCGATATTTCGAAGATTTCCAAGACATTTGGTTGCATTGCCTTTCTCAACCATGGCGCGAGTGATCGGAAGGGCGAGAGCTGCAAGAATGCAAATAATGGAAACAACAACTAAAAGCTCAATGAGCGTGAACCCAGCTTGTGCACGCAAGTCGGAGGGATTTGACGAATTTGAAAGAGAATTCACGCCCACGGCTTCAAGATTAGGCTTTTTTGCGACGCAGGTTCAATAGAGCGAATAAGGCTACAATAAAGCCTATGAGCGAGTAGGTGGAGGGTTCCGGAACCGCGCCGAAGGTAACGTTGGCACCATAGTTACCTGTATCCACACCATTGTAGTTCGCTCCACCAACGAAGACGGAATAAGAACCGGCAGATAGGGAAAATGTTCCAGCAACAGATCCATCGGCATTCCCGTCACCTTGGATTCCAAGGCCAGTGCCGTAATTCGCGGAAGTGCCGTCAACCGCATGGCCAACATAGATCAACTCCCCGATGTCTCCCGCATCGTTTCCAATGGAAAAACTAGCCAGAGTGTCCAAGGCACCCTCCGAACCTGAACTGCGTCCGGCGCGCCAAGCAATGGAAACATCGGAGCCATCATGAGCAGATGCCACAGCCAAGCCTTGATAGATCGTGTAAGCAGGTAAAAATTGTGCTCCGAGATTACTGTTGAATGGATAGACACCTATACCAGTCCCCGAAGTTGTCCCCCCTCCCAATATGGAGAGGGAAAATGTTCCGGGATTGTTTAATGTGAAGCGGAACCACCTGCCTTTATGGCTGTCACCGTAGTCCGAATCTGTGGCATCGGCCCAACCGAAATCAGACGAAATATTCGTGAGAGTGATTCCGACGGAACTATTAGTAAGTAAACCACTGTTGTCAGTAACGCTCCAAACACCTCCGCTTTCGGACCATGTGCCAAGATTTCGACCAGTGTAACCAATATGAGCGGATGCGTCTTGCACCGCTGTGACTGCTGCAAGAGACGCAGCGAGTAGAGAAATAATTTTTTTCATGATATAAATAATTTAAATGTTCGATGTTTATAAACATCGAACATTTATCCCTCCGCGCTGCAGCCGACATAGGCTGCAAAAAGTGGTGGTGCGGAGCGGCTCGGGATGTTCGATGCCGCAAATGAATGTGCGGCGCCCAAGGCTTGGGTTGATCCGAACGAGGAGTCCGGTTTTTAGGAAAGAATCACTCGCCTCAGGCTATGGGCACGGGAGTGGCTGGGGAATGCGGACGGGATTCCGCCGTGAGATTCCGGGGGAGAGGAAATTGGAACGGGGCGCTGACGGGCACGGGGAGGAGGTTGGCATCGTTGAGGGCGAAGAGTTCGATTTTCTTGGTGGCCGACAAAATCTCGGGGGCTTTCTTTTCCTGCTTTTTGGCCTCCTTGATCGATTCGCACATGTTGCAGGGGTGCTCGCCGTCGAAGGTTTTTTTCGCACCAGCGAGGACTGAGCCGTCCTGCGTGGTGTAGGTCCAGATCATGTTCGCCCAAGCCACGGTTTGCAAGACTCCCCAGTGGCCTCCGATGATAAAAAACAACGCTACAGCGGCTATGATCTGGCCGCAGGATGCGAGGAATTGTCGACGGAGCGTGGACACGGGCGCGGAGACTGACATCCGCGAGGCGATAGTGTCAATGCGAAAAAATCAGGCTGCTTCCTCGTTGTCGCCCCGGTATTCGGCGAGCTTGTTGCGGAGGGTGCGGATGCTGATCTGGAGGAGTTCGGCAGCTTGGGTGCGGTTGCCGTTTGTGCGTTCAAGGGCTTCGAAGATGGCCCGCTTTTCGAGTTCGTGGAGGGGAAGGACTTGGGAATCCGAGGCAGGCAAAGGAACGGCGGATTTTTGAACCAGGGGATTCGGCTGGTGGGCAGCAACGGGTGCTGGCGGGTTGAGACCCATGAGTTCGGCGCTAATGGGTGCGCCCTCCTCGGCGAGAATGGCGGCACGCTCGACGACGTTTTGGAGTTCGCGAACATTGCCTGGCCAGTTGTGGGCTAGAAGTCCTGCCAGGCCGCTTTCAGAAAACCCGCCGCTTTTAATGCCATGTTCCTTAGAAAAACGCTCAAGAAAATGATTGGCAAGGAGTTCGACATCCCCCGTGCGCTCACGGAGTGGAGGGACTTGGATGGGGAAAACATTGAGGCGGTAGTAGAGATCCTCCCGGAAGTCTCCTTTCTGAACCGCTTTAAGTAGGTCACGGTTCGTGGTGGCGAGAACGCGGACATCGACTTTGATGGTTTTGTTTCCCCCGACACGCTCGAATTCCCGCTCTTGGAGGACACGGAGGAGCTTGGCCTGCAGGGCGAGGGAGATTTCACTGACCTCATCAAGCAGAATCGTGCCGCCATCGGCCAATTCGAATCGGCCATCCCGCTGGTCGGTCGCGCCGGTGAAGGAGCCTTTTTCATGGCCGAAGAATTCGCTTTCGATGAGCGTCTCGGAAATGGCGGCGCAGTTGACCTTGATGAACGGCTTGTTGGCACGTTGGCTGTTCAAGAAAATGTCATTGGCCACAAGCTCTTTGCCCGTTCCATTTTCTCCACTGATCATGACCGTGGCATTTGTTCTTCCAACACGGTGGATGAGGTCTTTCAAGCGAGTGATGGACGGACTTTTTCCGATGATTTCGCGGCGGGCGACACTCTCACGATTGAGAAAGTCCGTAACACGCACCGCACGCTGAAACTCGGCGGCCTTCTTAAGAATGAGGTCGATTTGCGTCATCGCAAACGGCTTAGGAAGGTAATCGAAAGCCCCCAGTCTCATGCACTCAACAACGGACTCGATCGATCCATTTGCAGTGATCATGACCACGAGCGGCTTGTTTTCATTGTGGGAAAGATGCTCGATGAAAATGCGCCCGTCGCCATCGGGCAATTCCATGTCGAGAAAGATGAGATCGAACGAATTGGCACCTAGACGTTTTTCCGCCTCCGCAATCGACGCCGCAGTTGAAACAGCATACCTCTTACCCCTCAGTCGCTCCTCAAGGGATTTGCGAATAATCGCGGTGTCATCAACTATCAATATGCGGTCAAGCGCCATCAGGTCTTAGCAGTCGGAAGATAAATACATACGACTTGTCACGCTACCAGAAGAATTCCGGCATTCAAGCTTGCCCCACCACAAACTTGACACCGCATGAGGATTGGGATGTTGATGCAAATGGACTATGAAATTAACGTCGTTTGGTTTTGCCGATTTGGCTGAAACTTTCCTCAAACTTGCACTTTCCTCAGCCCCTCTTGGTGGTGGCTCGTGGGGTTTTCAGCGTTCGGTAAACTTCAGCGAACGCACTGCCTCGCTGCAGGTAGTTCTCACGAATTCCTCCGGTGTAGCCAAAACAAAGGCCTCGATCCTGGCGCGCCAAACGGGGACGTCAAAGGACTTCAGCATTCAAGGCTGGACGGAACTCCCGGATCAGGACAAGCGAGAGGTGTTTGTATTGAAGGAAAGCCATCCCGTGCGTGTCGAAGAGGAGGTTTTTGAAATCGTGGATCGTCTTCTTGCCGAGATACCAGAGCGCGACCAATCTGTAACATTCGAGCGCCCGACGCCCCCACCGCCGAAGTCCACATTTGAGCCGTTGATTCCCGAAATTCAGAACGCTCCAGCGGAGCCTCAGGTGGAGTCCACTGAGTCCAATCAGGAGCTTGTGGACTCCTTGCTCGCAACTAGTAACTTTATGGAACCGGCGAGCAGCCCCTCAACGGGTGTGTCGATTGAGGAGTCTCCTGAAGCAGAGGAAAAATCCCCCAAGGCCAAGGCGACGAAGACTAAAAAAACATCAAAATAGATACGAAGCGCTATCCGCTGTGAGCCATCGTAGCGCGGTAAAGGGCCGCATAGGCGCCGCCACGCACCACGAGCTCCGCACCGGATCCATCTTCCACAACGCGACCATTTTGAAGAACCACGATGCGCCCGAGGCCGTGAATCGTGGTGAGCCGGTGTGTGATAATCAGCGTCGTCCGGCCGCGCATGAGTTCCAGGATTGTTCCCATGATGGCGTGCTCGGTGCTGGGATCGAGGGCACTGGTCGGCTCGTCCAATAAAAGAATCGGAGCATTTTTGAGAAATGCCCGAGCAATACCAATGCGCTGGCGCTGGCCAACGCTCAGTTGACCACCGCGCTCACCGACTGGGCTATCGAAGCCCTGCGGCATACGTTGAATGAAATCCAACGCCTGAGCCTTTCTCGCAGCCTCTTCGATATCGGCATCCGTTGCGCCGGGTTTCCCATAGGCAATGTTTTCGCGGATCGTGGTGGAAAACAGAAGCGTGTCCTGAAGAACCATACCGATGTGTGAACGCAGACTCTTTTTAGTTATGGAACGCAGGTCGACCCCGTCGAGCGAAACCGAGCCGACTGTGGGATCATAGAATCTCGGCACAAGGCTAAGGAGGGTGCTTTTTCCGGTGCCAGTGCCGCCCACGAATGCGACGGTCTGACCGGGTTCGATGATAAAGCTGATGTCCTCCAGAACCCCCCGCTCTTCCGTATAGCCGAAGCCAACCCCTGCAAATTCGATGCGTCCCCTCACCTCTTTCAGGTCCACGGCATCCGGCGCGTCGGGCACATCGTCCTGGCGGTCCAGAACCTCGAAGCACCGCTGAGCCCCGGCTGCGGCACCTTCAAGCGCCCACGCTGTGTAAGTGAGCTGCTCCAAAGGTTGGTAAAGCATCAGAAGATAGGAGGAAAAAACTAGCAGATCTCCTAGAGTAAAGGCTGCTGCGGGATTCATAACCTGCAAGGAGCCGATGTAATACATAAGTGCGGTTCCAGCCGCCATGAGGGTTCCAACGACCAGGGCGCTCGCCACGGAAGTCATGTTCAGCTTCATATTCGCCTCGAGGCTGCGCGAAGCACGACGGTGGAATTGATCGACCTCGAAGGCCTCGCGGCCGAAAGCATGAACCATGCGGATTTGGCTCAATCCCTCCTGCGCGATGGTGAGCAGATCGCTCTCGCGCTCATGGATGTCGGTAGATTGATTCCTAACGCGAACGGCATAGAAACGAATCGCCCAGACCACCGGCGGCAAAATCGCAAGAGAAGCCAGCGTCAGCGGCCAATTCATCTGAACCATCACAAAAAAAGTCGCGACCAACATAACAACAGATGACAGCACGGTTGCGAAACCTTTGTTGTAAATCGTCTGGATGCTCTGCGAGTCGTAGGCCACGCGGAAGCTGGAGTCGGCGCTACGGCGGGAATCGTGGAACTTCAGCGGCAGGTTTTGCAACGCCGTGTAAAGGTCCGTGCGCAGCTTCAGCAGAGACTGGAGACCAACGCGGACGAAAAGATAATTCGAGCCGAGATTGACCAAACCCGCTAAGAGGCTGATCAAAACCATGGCTAGGCAGAGCCAGAAAACGACGAGGAATGGCGAGGTCACGCCGAACCATTCTTTGATTAGCGCACGGGTTTCCGCCGTCCCTGCCGAGGAGTCCAGGACGCCATCGACAATGAATTTAAAAGGCCATGGCTTGAGAAGATTGAATCCTATAGAAACCAGCGTGAGTCCAACGCCGCCCGCAGTGGCCAGGGCAAAGGGGCGGAAGTAGCGGATCGTTCTCGCGTAAATATTCACTCACTTCCTGCTAAGGCAGGAGCGAGCTTCAAGCAAGACAACAGAGACGCACAGGGGCCAAGATTTGATTTGCCACAGCGCCACCCCTCTGCTGAAAACTCCTCCCACTTTGGACAACATCTCTATTCAACGCCCCCGCAATCTCGACTGGCAGCGGGCCTCGGCGCTCCTCTACGGCGACTGGGGAACCAGCAAAGCGTATGTTTTGGGCCTTACCTTTGCGGCAATCGGCTTTTCCTCGTTTCCGATCATCATAGCCGTGTGCTTGCTCTCGCTCCTCGTGGGCCTGAACTACATTGTCATTTGCCGCTGCTTCCCCGAAGGAGGCGGCGTCTACTCGGCCGCCGGTGCGCATGGAAAAGTCCTCTCGGTTGTGGCGGCTCTCCTGCTTGTGGCAGACCTCACCGTCACTGCAGCACTCAGCGGATGGGCGGCCATGAGCTATCTTGGCATCCCTAAGGACTACATCATGGTGGCGACGATCGGGGTGATTCTGGTAATCGGGGCCATCAATTTTCTAGGCCCCCGACACAGCGGAAATCTTGCAGTGGCTTTGGCGCTGCCGACTGTGATTGTCATTGTTGGCATCATAGCCCTCAGCATCCCCCACCTCACCTTTCAAAACCTGAGACCGCTTGAAGGAAGCTGGGGACATATCTGGGTTTCCTTCGTTGGCGTTATCCTCGCCCTGAGCGGGGTCGAGGCGATTGCCAATCTCACGGGCACAATGAAACCCGACAAGGGCTCGCCTCTGGGGAATCCTCGCATTGGCAAAACATCGGCCAAGGCAATCATCCCTGTAGCCATTGAAGTGAGCTTGGGCACACTTCTCCTTGGCTGGGCGATGCTCTCCCTGCCGGAGTCGCTCGCCCCGGAGATCGTCGAACGCAAGGAGGACACGCTGCGCTTCATGGCCGAGCAATACGGAGCCATGGCTTTCGGAAACGCTTTCGGAAACGCTTTCGGGCTCATCGTCGGTATTATTTTCGCCCTCCTCCTGCTCAGCGCCGTCAATACGGCTGTGGCTGCCCTGTTGGGCCTTCTTTTCATGATGTCCCGCGAGGGCGACATGCCGAAGCAGTTCTCAAAACTGAATCGCCTCGGCGTGCCGAAGGTGCCTTTGGCGATCTCGGTGGCCCTTCCGATTGTCGTGCTGCTAGTCACAGACAATTTCGAAAGCCTCGCCGCGCTCTACGCCATCGGCGTCGTGGGTGCGATTGCCATCAATCTTGCATCATCAGCGACCAACAAAAAACTACTGATGTCGGTCCCCGAGCGTTTGCTGATGGGTTTTACAGCGCTCATCCTGATCGCAGTGGAGTTCACACTCGCACAGACAAAGCATGACGCGTTGTTTTTTGTTGTCTGCGTCTTGATAGTAGGCCTGGGCCTCTGGGCTTACGCACGCCGCCTGAGCGGCATCACCACGCTCACAGTCAGCCGTGAGGTTGCCCAGATTGTCAAACCAGAGCTCATCGAGAATCTCAGGAAACCTGTCCAGGAAACCCAGAAAATCCTGGTTTCCGTGCGCGGACTCACGCCGGCACTGGCATTTGCATTTGACGAAGCCGAACTGCGCAAAGCCGCCCTATATGTCCTTTGTGTTCGAGAAATCGCAGTGCTCTACCCGGGCAAGTCCTCCGGCGGGCCAACCAATTGGCGGGATGATCCTGAGGTAAGCGCGATTCTCAATACCGCATTGCAGATTGGAAAAGCGCGCGGCATCACGACAATTCCACTTTTTGCAACCGCCTCGGAAAGCGCCCCACTCATCGTAGACACAGCCGCGACAATTGGAGCCGACTTCCTGGTCCTAGGAGCCACGCACCGAAACTCGCTGGCCAAGGTTCTTCGCGGCAATGTGGCTAGTCAGGTTGCGGCAAACCTGCCGGACAACATCCAGCTCATCATCTACGGCTGAAGCGGCATCGCCCGGCCGTGGTCAAGGTGGCGCGAGCAAATGGCGAAGAACTCAACCTGCGTGGAGCAGCGGCGTATGTCATAAAGAAACGCAGCCGAATCATCGAGCCCCTCGCCGAGGAAATTCATGTATTTTTTCATTTTCTGAACTTGGGCTTTTTCAGGAACACCGGGACTACACACGGCCTCATATAGATCGGAGATATAGTCCAGAACCTGGCGACCTGTCGGCAAAGACACCTCGCGCCCAGCCAGGCGGTCGCGAATCTGCGAAAAAATCCAAGGATTACGAATAGCCCCGCGCCCGATCATCAGACCCGCCGCGCCGGTTTGCTGCAGCGTTTCCACTGCGCTGGCAGCGGAGATCACATTGCCATTAGCCTGCACAGGAAACGGCAGGAAGCGCACCGCCTGCGCGATGCGGTCCAAGTGCACGTGCGGACCATATTTTTCCACTACGGTGCGCCCATGGACCGTGAGCAAATCGAGTCGGTGTTTTGCAAAAAGCTCCATCAACGCATCAAACTCGGCGGGACTTTCAAATCCAATCCGCGTCTTGACCGTGAACATCCCGTCCACGGCATCGCGCAAGGCAGCAAGAAGGGCGTCCACCCTCGGCAGATCACGGAGCAATCCACCGCCCGCGCACTTGCGGTAAACGACGGGCGCGGGACACCCCAGATTGAGATCGATGGCTGCAATAGGGTGTTTTTCGAGCAGCTTCGCCGTCCTTGCCATGGCATCCAGATCGTTGCCGATAATCTGCGCCACGGCAGGTCGACCCGTTGGGTTCTCAATAATTGAACGTAAGATGCTTTTCTCCGGAACATAGTGCGGAGTGACTCGAAAGAACTCGGTGAAATACACATCCGCACCACCGTATTTCGACATAAGGCGCCAGAACGGAAGGTCCGTGATATCCTGCATCGGAGCTAGAGAAAGAACCGGAGACCGACTCTGTAAAAGGCTTTGGAGCGCCCCGCTGCCCACTTCGGGCGACAGTGTTAGATTTTCGACTTGATCCATCTCATCACACCGCCAAGCAGCGGCAGATGCTCGTAGAAGCCGGCCGAAGAGTCCCAAAAATCCTGGTGAAGCACGACACGACCCTCCTTGTCAAAGCGCAGAAGCGTCACGCCCATGGTACGGACTGTTTCCTTCGCGCCCTTGTAGCGCACATCGAGAATCCAGCGGACGTAGTAATTCGCTCCGGATCGGGAGTGGTCGATTGTTTTGCCCCGCACAAAGTCGGTGTGCTCTGGCATACGAAGAAAGTAAGCCTTCACCGCTTGACGACCACGCAGTGTTTTCAGGGTGTCATTGAAATAAACATCCGGAGAATAAAAGCCATCGATCTGGGAGCGAATACTCTCAATGCTAACATCGCCAAAGAACGCGTCAAAGCGCCCGATTGCCTCCCGCTCGGCCTCTGCATTGAGCACTACACCAGGCTTTGCAGCCTCGGCCTCTGCCAAAGGGGCAGCGTGGTCGTAAACGGCAGGTCCTGCGCAACCGCAAAGCCATATCGCCATGAGCAAACTTGCTGAAATACACCTCATAGCCTTTAGAATACACGATCCGAAGGTATTGAAAAATCTGTTTTTTTCTCTTGCAACACGCCGAATGATCCCTAACCTCCTCGCTTCCCGACAAGGTGTCGAAGGCGTGTCATTGTCAGTATTCGGACAGTGAAAATCCTATCGAATCACGCAAGTCAGAAAACGAGATTTAGAATGCCCACAATTAACCAACTCGTCCGCAAGGGACGCCAAAAAATCAAAGTCAAATCCAAGTCGCCAGCTCTGGCAAACTGTCCGCAGCGCCGCGGCGTGTGCGTGCAGGTGATGACGCGCACACCAAAGAAGCCAAACTCTGCTCTCCGCAAAGTGGCCAAAGTTCGCCTCACAAATGGACAGGAAGTCATCGCCTACATCCCCGGCGAGGGACACAATCTCCAAGAGCACTCGATCGTTCTCGTTCGCGGGGGCAAAGTCAAAGATCTTCCGGGTGTTCGCTACCACATCGTTCGTGGAACTCTCGACAGCCTTGGGGTGGATGGTCGCCGTCGCGGCCGCTCGAAATATGGCGCCAAACGTCCAAAGCCAGGGCAAGAGGACAAGGGAGCCAAGGGCAAGAAGAAGTAACCGCCAAGAATCGAAATTTTAAATAGATACAATAAGATATGTCCCGTCGCCGTAGAGTCATTCACAAGGAAGTCAAAAAGGACTCCCGCTACGCCAGTCCGCTTGTCGCTAGCCTCATCAGCAGTGTCATGCAGTCCGGCAAGAAATCCATCGCCGAAAAAATCGTTTACACCGCTATCGACAAAACCCGCGAGGGTACTGATACGGTCGATCCCCTCGAAACACTCAACAAAGCCATCGAGAACGTGAAGCCACGTCTCGAAGTCAAATCCCGCCGCGTGGGCGGTTCCACATACCAAGTGCCAATGGAAGTCCCAGCTGGACGCCAAGTCGCTCTGGCCATGCGTTGGCTCGTGACTTTTGCAAACAACCGCAAGGGAGTGCCGATGGAAAATGCCCTTGCTTACGAGTTAAAAGACGCAGCCGCCGGTCAAGGCAACGCAATTAAAAAACGCGACGACATGCACAAGATGGCGCAAGCAAATCGCGCCTTTGCCCACTTCCGCTGGTAGTGAATTTCTGAAGGGCGGTTTTTTCCCCGGAAAAAACCGCCCTCTTTTTTTAGCGCCCACAAGGCTAAAGACCTCCACGGCGTCCCCTCACACGACAATAAACAATCTAAAAAAACACAACCTCACACGATTTTTATGGCAGCAACGACCGACTCCACGAACCCGAACTCTCCAAACCGCGCGTTTCCGCTTGAGCGAACACGCAATATCGGCATCGCCGCCCACATCGACGCGGGCAAGACCACTCTTACAGAGCGCATATTATTTTACACCGGAATGATCCACAAGATCGGCGAAGTGCACGAGGGCACGACTGTCACCGACTGGATGGAGCAGGAGCGAGAGCGTGGCATCACGATCACCTCCGCTGCTACAACCTGCTCCTGGATGCAGCGCAAAGAGGAAGGCATCTACAAGGCCTTCGAGGGAATTAAAATGCGCGTCAACATCATCGACACTCCCGGCCACGTGGACTTTACGGCGGAGGTGGAGCGCTCACTCCGCGTTCTCGACGGCGCGATCGCCGTGTTCTGCGGCGTGGCTGGTGTGCAACCCCAGTCCGAAACCGTCTGGCGCCAAGCCACCAAATACGGTGTGCCCCGTATCGCTTTCGTGAACAAAATGGATCGCACCGGTGCGGATTTCGACAATGCCGTGAACTCGATGCGCCAAAAACTCGGTGCCAATGCCTGGCCGATCCTCATCCCCCTTGGCAAAGAAGATTACCTCAAAGGCCAAATCGATGTCATCAACCAGAAGGCCGTTATTTACCATGACAACGACGCGATGGGCTCGACCTACACCGTTGAGGAAATTCCAGATGATTTGAAGGACATGGCCAAGGCTGCTTACGAAGACCTCGTTTCGCAGATGTGCGACCTCGACGAGGAAATCGGCATGCTCTTCCTCGAAGAAAAACCCATCAGCATCCAGCAACTCAAGGCAGCGATTCGTCGCCAGACCATAGCGAACAAATTCGTTCCCGTTGCCGGCGGATCCGCCTTCAAGAACAAAGGTGTGCAATACCTCGTGGATGCCGTGGTGGATTACCTCCCCGGCCCCCTCGACATTCCAGCGGCCAAGGGCCAGAATCCAGACAACGGCGAACCGATGGAAGCCGTGTCGAATGACAACGCAAAATTCTGCTCGCTCGCATTCAAGCTCTGGAGCGATCCCTTCGTCGGCAAACTCGTCTTCTTCCGCGTTTATTCCGGCAAGCTCTCCAAAGGCGACACCGTTTACAACCCACGCACAAACAAACGCGAGCGCATCAGCCGTCTCATACAAATCCAAGCCGACAAGCGCGAGGATATCGACACCTGCTACTCGGGTGATATCGCGGCCATCGTGGGTATCAAAAACATCACCACTGGCGACACTCTGTGCGACGAAGAGCATCCAATTCTTCTCGAACCACCATCTTTCCCTGATCCCGTGATTTCGATGGCGGTCGAGCCAAAGACTAAGCAAGACCAAGAAAAAATGGGCAACGCCCTACAGCGCCTTGCCGAAGAAGATCCAACGTTCCGCGTATTCACAAACGAGGAGACCGGCCAAACAATCATCGCTGGCATGGGCGAACTTCACCTCGAAATCATTCGCGACCGGATGATGCGCGAATTCAAGGTTGAAGCGAACTCCGGCAAGCCACAGATCGCCTACAAAGAAACCATACTCAATGAATCAGAGGGCGAAGGCAAACTCGTTAAGCAGTCTGGGGGTCGCGGTCAATACGGCCACGTCGTCTGCAAAGTCCGCCCGAACGAGCGCGGCAAAGGTCTCACGATAGATAACAAAATCGTCGGCGGCACCATTCCCAAAGAATATATTCCAGCTGTCGAAAAAGGCTTCAAGGAGGCCATCCTCAATGGCGTTGTTGCCGGATACCCGGTTATCGACGTACACGTGGACATAACGGATGGTTCTTACCACGACGTGGACTCGAACGAAATGGCATTCAAGATGGCGGCAATCTTTGCTCTCAAAGACGGCCTCAAAAAAGCAAAGCCGATCCTGCTCGAGCCGGTCATGAAAGTTGAAAACGTGACTCCTGATGAATTCCAAGGCGACATCATGGGCGACCTCAACCGCCGCCGAGCGCGCATCCAAGGCATGGAAACCAAAGGCAACCTTTGCACAATCAATGCCGAGGTTCCTCTGGCCGAAATGTTCGGATACGCCACGGCTATTCGCTCGCTCTCCAAAGGCCGCTCCTCCTACTCGATGGAACCTTCGCACTTTGAAGAAGTCCCGTCCCAGGTCAAAGCAGCCATCCTCGAGCAGAAAGCCTAAGAGGACTCGAAAGAACCTTACAAAAAAGGCGGGGCTCAATGCCCCGCCTTTTCTATGAACGGTTGAAAAAAGTGCTGGAAGCTCTTCGCGGGCAAAACAGTTACTTTTACAAAACTGAAGCTCTCCGATCTACAGCAGCACAATCTCATCCGCTCGGAGCAGGCCATCCAGCGCTGATCCCTCGCGTGGTTTGCTTTGACCGGATGCACGAAAAGTCTTTAATGACTGTCTCATTCCGCATATGCCAAACCAACCCACCATCATCTACACAAAAACCGACGAAGCTCCTCTTCTAGCCACCTACTCTTTGCTGCCGATCATCAAGGCATTCACGAAGCATGCGGACATCGCTGTAGAGATGCGCGACATTTCCCTTGCAGGTCGGATTTTGGCTGTGTTCGAGGACAGATTGCCTGCAGAACAAAAGACAGCGGATGCCCTTGCCGAGCTCGGCGCACTCACGCTCAAGGCCGAGGCAAATATCATCAAACTTCCAAACATCAGCGCATCGATTCCTCAATTGAAGGCTGCCATCGCGGAACTCCAAAAGCGCGGCTTCGCTCTGCCGGATTACCCCGAGGTTCCAACCAATGACAACGAGAAGGACATCAAGGCACGCTACGACAAGGTCAAAGGTAGCGCGGTGAATCCCGTCCTGCGCGAGGGCAACTCCGACCGCCGGGCGCCCAAGGCTGTGAAGGACTATGCCCGCAAGCACCCACACGTGATGGGGGCATGGTCCCAGGACTCGAAGACGCGGGTTGCCACAATGGGAGTAAACGACTTTTTTTCGAATGAAAAATCCGTAACCCTCTCAGCAGCCACCACGGCAAAGATTGAGTTCCTGCCAAACGGAGGATCTCCATTCGTTCTAAAAGACGGCCTCAAGTTGCAGGCGGGCGAGGTTCTCGATGCGACCTTCATGAGCCGCAAAGCTCTCGAGGACTTTCTCGCTGCTCAAATGGCCACCGCACAGGATCTCGGCGTGCTCTTCTCTCTCCACCTCAAAGCCACGATGATGAAGGTTTCAGACCCAATTCTTTTCGGTCATGTAGTGAAAGTTTTCTTAGGTGATTTTCTGAAAAAGCACGCCGCCGTACTGAACAAGCTGGGCGTTGACTTCAACAACGGACTTGGCGACCTCGTAGCGAAGATCGAAAAACTACCCGCCGACGAGAAAGCCGCGATCGAAGCTGATCTCAAATCCACCCTTGCCGCACGACCTGCTCTGGCCATGGTGAACTCCGAGAAAGGTCTTACCAATCTGCATGTGCCGAGCGATGTAATTGTCGACGCCTCTATGCCAGCCATGATCCGTGATGGCGGCAAAATGTGGAACACCGAGGGCAAGAAGCAGGACACGCTTGCCGTAATTCCAGACAGTTGCTACGCCCCAGTCTATGAAACCGTGATTTCGTTCTGCCGTAAAAATGGTGCGCTCGATCCCAAGACCATGGGTTCCGTGCCGAATGTGGGTCTCATGGCCCAAGCCGCTGAAGAATACGGGTCACACAACAAGACTTTTGAAATCGCAGCCGATGGCATTGTGCGCATCACAGATTCCGACGGC
>JBIJCR010000119.1:0-6611 GCA_044344595.1 Terrimicrobiaceae bacterium | reverse complement strand
TCCGGCCTACGGCCTACGCCGAGCGTTGGGAGAGTAAACCTTGCGCTACCGACGGAAGCCAAGTATCAACATGAAAGTGTAACCGATGTGCTCGGTTTAAGTGTAACCGATGTTCCCGTTCATACCCGTTGCCCGCCGTTGGAGGAACTGGGGGTCAGGGTTCATTTTCTTTCATTTATAGGTTCGGCGTGTTGGTTTTATCTGATGGCGTAGCCATATTTTCAGGTGGATTTTGAATGAAAATGAACACTGACCCCCAGTTCCCCAACCGTCAAGATAGTCTTCTTCATCATTGATTTCTCCTCTGTGCCGAACGTTGTTTGGTCACACAAATTTCCAATTTAACCATCAAGGCGAGAAAAAAGTGGACATTTCGTGTAGATTTTGAAGAATGGAGGTATGATTGAGTGGAAAGAGAGAGTTGTTGTGGAGCATCCGAAGGCGTGGGTGGTGCGGATGGTGGAAGGGCGTGGCTTGAAGGTTGCGGAGAAGACGCTGTATTGGTGGAGCGTGCATTTGGAGCGGTTTTTGAAGTTTTGCCGGAGCGCGGGGGCGGAGTCAAACGAAATTCCCGAGGTGGCGGCGAGTTTGTTTTTGGAGTCGTTGCCTGGTGGCGGGCGGGCGCAGGAATTTGCGCGGGAACAGGCGCGTATGGCATTGGATGTTTTTCTGGCGGAGATGGTTGGTTGGACTTGGGAAGAAGATCGGCATGGGAGGCTGGGGCCGAAGTTTCGGCTGAAGGCGAATTCGGCGGGATTGACCACAGAGAACATAGAGCACACAGAGGAGGGGTTGGCCGACCATCGGGTTAATGAATTGGATTCGCCAGGGAAGTCGGACGGCTCGGCGAGCCATCTCTACCCGGGGGATTCGATGGGCGCTGCCGCGCCGCGGGCGGAGTGGAACCAGGAGGCTCTTGAGGCGATGCGGAGGGCGTTGAGGGTGAGGCATTATGCGTTGCGCACGGAGGAGTCCTATGTGCAGTGGGCGGGGCGGTTTTTGGACTGGCTGGGGCGGAGTGGTGGAGACTTGGAGCAAGCGGGGGAGAGTGAAGTGCGGGCTTTTTTGGAGGAATTGGCGGTGGGGCGCGGAGTGGCGGCGGCGACGCAGAATCAGGCGTTTTCGGCGTTGTTGTTTTTCTTCGGGGAGGTGGTTAAGCGTCCGCTGGAGAAGGTGGATGCGCTGCGGGCGAAGCGCACAACGCGTTTGCCGGTGGTGTTGTCGCGGGAGGAGGTGAGGCGGCTCTTGGGCGGCTTGGAGGGGGCGATGTCGCTGATCGGGCGGTTGCTTTACGGGACGGGGATGCGAATGATGGAGGCGATTCGCCTGCGGGTGAAGGATGTGGATTTTGAACGGGGGCAAGTAATTGTGCGGGAGGGGAAGGGATCGAAGGACCGGGTGGTGATGTTGCCGGAGACGCTCCGGGAACCGCTGCGGGAGCATCTGGAAAGGGTGCGGATTCTTTTCCAGGAGGATCGCGCGGCGGGCTTGCCTGGCGTGTGGTTGCCTGGTGCGTATGGGGTGAAGGATCCGAAGGCGGGCGAGCGCTGGGAGTGGCAGTGGGTTTTTCCCTCGAAGAGTGTGGGCAAAGATCCACGAAGCGGCGTGCGGCGGCGGCACCATGTGCATGACAACGGAGTGGGAAAGGCACTGGGGGTGGCGGTGCGGCGGGCGGGGATCGCAAAAAAAATCACGGCGCACACGCTGCGGCATTCGTTTGCGACGCACTTGCTGGAGAGCGGGTCGGATATCCGGACGGTACAGGAGCTACTGGGGCACAGCGATGTGAGCACGACGATGATCTACACGCATGTGCTGAGTAGGCCAGGCGTAGGAGTGCGGAGTCCGCTGGATGGGTAGGGCGACCGCTTTGGCTTGGGGTCAACCGACTTGGTAGGGAATCCTAATGTCTGGCCATTCCTTTTTCAAGTCCTTGGAGTTGCGGGAAACTAATATGCAGCCTTGGGTTCGGGCTGTTGCATAAACAATCGCGTCGGGGATTTTCAGGCGGTATTGCTTCCGGATCACGATGGCTTGGCTGGCAATCTCGGCAGAGAGTTCGAGAATTTCAAATGTGCTTAGAAAACTGCGAATCGCATTTTCTTCGACTGCGTTTGTTGCTCCCACCAAGACTTCAATTAAGGAAATGACGCTGATCTGACGGATTCTGTATTGGGCGAGTTCGATCTTCGCATCTTCGATTCCATTCAGGTAATCGATCAAAATATTGGTGTCAAAGACCGCCTTCACGGACTTTCCCATTCCTGGCGTAAATCGTTCTGATACGCAACGCCGTCTTTTAATCTCTGCTTCCAAAGCCCGAAAGCGGCTTCTGCTTGGGGAATGGATTTCACTTTTAAAAAGTCAGTAATTGCTTCACGAACAAGCGCTGCACGGGATTTTTGATAGGTTTTGCCCACGCGATCCAACGACTCTACGAGTTGATCTGGAATATCAATAATCGTTCGCATAGGCGTTATCATACATAGACATCAAGTATCTGCAAGCAGATTCCTTTCGGGTATTGGCGTCCAGCCAAGACCGGAAGGATTTACCACCGAGGGCACACAGAAATTTATTGTTGCAAGTCAAATGGGTGTAGGTGTTTGGCACGTTAAGCTTGGACGGCTCGGCGAGTGGCCACAAGCATTTTTCTCTGTGCTCTCTGTGTTCTCGGTGGTTAATTTCTTATTCTTACCAACCAAGCACTTTGGCGAAGATCAACGGGGCGACGATGGTGGCGTCCGACTCGATGACGTATTTGGGTGTGTTTTCACCGAGCTTGCCCCAAGTGATTTTTTCATTTGGAACTGCACCGGAATAACTTCCGTAGCTCGTTGTGGAATCGCTGATTTGGCAGAAGTAACCCCACAACGGCACGTCGGTGCGGCGGAGATCTTGGTGAAGCATCGGAACCACGCAAATCGGGAAGTCGCCTGCGATGCCGCCGCCTATTTGGAAGAAGCCTATCGAGGATTTGTAGCTGGTCGGCGCATACCAATCAGCCAGCGAAATCATGTATTCGATACCAGAGCGAACGGTGTGAACATTTTTGATATCTCCTTCGATGCAATGTCCAGCATACATATTGCCGAGCGTGGAATCCTCCCAACCAGGAACAAACATAGGGAGGTTTTTCTCCTTGGCGGCAATCATCCAGCTGTTCTTGGGGTCGATCTGGAAGCTCTTTTGGAGATCGGGCGAATCAAGAATCCGCCAAAAGAACTCGTGCGGGAAGAGACGCTCCCCTTTGGCATCGGCGGCCATCCATTCCTTGAGAATCACGTTCTCGATTCGGCGCATAGCTTCCATTTCAGGAATACAGGTATCGGTAACGCGGTTCATATGACGGTCGAGAAGTGCCTGCTCATCAGCTGGTGTGAGATCACGGTAATGCGGAATACGCTCGTAAAAATCGTGCGCCACAAGATTGAAGATGTCCTCCTCGAGGTTCGCACCGGTGCAAACGATACCGTGAACTTTTCCTTGGCGGATCATTTCGGCGAGGGAGATGCCCAACTCAGCCGTGCTCATAGCGCCTGCAAGTGTCATGAGCATGATACCGCCCTGGTCGAGATGGCGCGTATAAGCTTCGGCGGCGTCCTTGAGAGCAGCGGCATTGAAGTGGCGGTAGTGAAGGTCGATAAACTGAGAAACAGGGCCTTGAGACATGATTTTTTAAGATGGATCGGCGCAGATTTTTAGCAGGTTTCGCGGCAAGTGCAAAGAGTGTTCATCAGTTCAGAATCCCATCCGTTGCGAGGTTGTTCACATGCTTTGATACTAAAGAAATAATTTTTCAGGAAACTTCTTCTTCTTAATGCTGTGAACAACCATGAAGAAGTCTGTTCCTCAGGCTTCCCGTGGGCGTTCCACGTGTTTTTGACTCTGTGAAGAAGCTGTGAGTCAAAAATAATGGCTCTGAAAAACTTTGGATTTTCGGTGAGTTGTTGAACTTTGCTGGCATGGATTCACAAGTTGTTCACACACTGTTGACACTTTGGAAAATGTCCACGAAGCGTTCATTTTAAGAAAAATCTTTGAGCTATTGGCATTCGCCGTCCCATGCCGAATGCGCGACTGGTGATCTTGAGACCGGGAGCGGCTTGTTCGCGTTTGTATTCGTTGAAATCCACCTTGCGCATCACCCAGCGCACGGTTTCGGCATTGAAGCCTGCTGCTACGATTTCGCCCATACCGCGATTTTCCTCCACATAGAGTTTGAGAATGGCATCGAGGACATCGTAAGGCGGTAGGGTATCCTGGTCTTTCTGATTGGGACGGAGTTCCGCGCTTGGTGGTTTATCGATGGTGCGGCGAGGTATGATTTCCCTATCGCGGTTCAAATGCTCCGCCAACTTGTAGACCAGTGTCTTTGGCACATCCGATATGGCAGCGAGCCCCCCAGCCATATCCCCGTAAAGTGTGCAATAACCCACGGCGAGTTCACTTTTATTGCCAGTCGTGAGCAGAAGATGGCCGAATTTGTTTGAGAGAGACATCAGCGTGAGGCCGCGAAGGCGCGCCTGCATGTTTTCTTCTGTTGCGTCTTCCGGTCGGTCGCCGAAGATTGGTCGCATCTGGTTTTTAAAAACTTCGAAACTTTCGCCGATCGGAATTTTTAAGTACTCGATGCCAAGATTTTTGGCGAGGGACAGTGCGTCTTCCACGCTGTGTACGGATGAGAAGGGCGAAGGCATCGCGACACCAGTCACCTTATTTGCTCCCAAGGCTTCTACTGCGAGGCAGGCTACAACGGCGCTGTCAATGCCACCGCTCAATCCCAGCACGGCCGACTTGAAGCCGCATTTTTCGGCATAATCTCGAACGCCGAGCACCAAGGCGTGGCGCAAATCCTCAAGGTCGCTGGATTCTTTTTCAATCGATTGATCGGATGCGATTTGAGTGGATTCTTCAAAACCGGGAAGCCGTGTTAGGATTTCCCCATGCGCGTTGACTGCGAGCGAATGACCATCGAACACCAGCTCATCGTTTCCACCGATGGCGTTACAGTAATAAAATGGCACACCATGTCGGAGGGCCTGATTTTTGATCATTTCCTCCCGGCGCTGCGGCTTCCCGAGCTGGAAAGGCGATGCGCTCAGGTTCAGAATCGCCGTGGCTCCAGCGGCACAAAGGGTTTCCACTGGATCACACGAATACAACGGGCGCGGTAAATAATCCGGGGTCCAGATGTCCTCGCAGATCGTAATGCCGAAAATCGTACCACGAATCTCGACCGGCATCGGTTTTGGACAGGGTTCAAAATACCGCGACTCGTTGAAGACATCATAGGTTGGCAGGAGTGTCTTATGAACCCAGCGAATCGCGCATCCGCGCTCCAGAACGGCTGCCGCATTGAAAAACGGCCGTCCTGACGAGGTGGAGTTCTTTTGCACACAGCCAACAATCCATGCCGCTGAGCCCACTTCGCGGTGGATTTCTTCAAGAGCCTGCAGGCTCATGGGCACAAAGTCGGACTGGAAAAGTAAATCCTGCGGCGGGTAGCCGGTGAGGACCAATTCCGGCGTGAGAATGACATCCGCGCCTTGAGCCTCCAGCGATCGGCATGCCTCCACAATCCGGCGGGAATTCCCCGCCAAATCGCCCACCGTCGAGTTAATCTGCGCCAGACCGATTTTCATAAAATTACCAGAATCCCCATTGTCTCGTTGCCATAATGTAAAGGCCGAGACCGAGATTTGTCACCCCGTGCGCAAGCACGCAGGCGCCGAGGCTGCCCGTCCGCACCGCCACGAAATTGTAGATCACCCCGCAGAGCAGGGCAGCCGGCCAATCCGCCATGCCGTGGACCAGCATAAAAGACACCGACACTACGGCGAAGGATTTCCATTGAAACGTGCCCACCGGCAGCGAGGTGAAATCCTCTCGAATCAGATACCGCATTAAAAACCCTCGCCAAAAAATTTCTTCCACCAAAGGAACGACAATGACCAATCGCGCAAACCGCGCCGTCACAGTCATCCAGTAAAGCACGGAACCCTCGCCAAACACCGTGGGATCGAACCCATCCACCCGCGCATCCGCCCCTAGAAAAGCTTGCGGAGCGATCCACAGAGCCAGCACCACCACACCGGCAGCAAGTGCTAGACAGGTTCCGCCGCGTTTCCCGAAGTCATATTGATGCCAGTAAAAAACCAGCGCCCCTGCGCAGAGCGCTGTCTGAAGCGGATAAATCCAATACTCCGGACTCCGCAACCAGAGCGAATCGGCAGCGGGATTTTTGACGAGAGAGACCAATATCAACCCGCCCATGAAAACCAAAAACGGCACCACATAGGCAGCCAGCGGCGAGCGGATGGAAGATTGCAGAGACATCGGGCGACATTCAATCACACTCCCGTGTCGATTTTAAGCCCGAATACAGCAGAATTAACCACAGAGCGCACAGAGCACACAGAGGATGATCTGTTTATGATGCGATGGGTTTGAAATGATTTGTGCGATATCAAACAAAAGCCAAAGCCTTTTCTGTAAATCCTCTCCATCCTGCCCTCCTGTCTAAAAATCCGTTTTCGGGTGTGCGCCGGGGAAGCCGGCAGCCACGTGGGTGAAAGTCCCACCGGTCGAATTAGACGGTTCACGACCGA
>JBIJCR010000031.1:0-21419 GCA_044344595.1 Terrimicrobiaceae bacterium | reverse complement strand
AAATCCACTGTGCGGCCCTGGCCGTCGGTGATTCGGCCGTCATCGAGGACTTGGAGAAGGACATTGAAGACATCGGTATGGGCTTTTTCCACTTCGTCGAAAAGCACAACCGAGTAGGGCTTGCGGCGCACTGCCTCGCTGAGCTGGCCGCCCTCTTCGTAGCCTACATAGCCGGGAGGCGCTCCGATGAGGCGAGCGACGGTGTGCTTTTCCATATATTCGGACATATCAAGGCGGATGATGGCTCCTTCGTCGTCGAAGAGAAATTCCGCGAGGGCTTTGGAGAGTTCGGTCTTACCAACGCCGGTGGGACCAAGGAAGAGGAACGATCCGATCGGGCGGTTTTCGTCCTGAAGGCCAGCGCGGGCCCGGCGGACGGCGTTGGATACGGCTTTGATGGCGCGATGCTGGCCGACAACACGCTCCATGAGGCGTTCCTCCATTTTCACGAGTTTCGCACGTTCGCCTTCCTGAAGGCGTGAAACCGGGATGCCTGACCAAGTAGATACGACTTTGGCGATATCCTCCTCGGTGACCTCCTCGCGGAGGATGGCGGTGGCTTTAATTCCGGAATCCCCCGCAGGCGCGGCGTGCTCCATTTTTTTAAGCTCGCGCTCCATCTCGGGAAGGAGTCCATATTGGATTTCGCTGGCTCGGTGGAGGTCGCCACGGCGCTGGGCCTGCTCGAGTTCGGCGCGAAGCTGCTCAACGCGCTCCGCGACTTTTTGAGTCTTTCCAATTTCCTGTTTTTCCTTGAGCCACTGGGCACGGAGTGTGGAGGACTGATCTTTCACCTCGGCGAGCTCTCTCTCGAGCTTTTCAAGGCGCTCGCGGCTGGCTGCGTCTTTTTCTTTTTTGAGGGCCTCGCGCTCCATCTCGAGCTGCATGATCTGGCGCTCGAGTTGGTCGATCTCGGTCGGCAGGGATTCCAATTCGATTTTGAGGCGGGATGCAGCCTCGTCCATGAGATCGACGGCTTTGTCAGGCAGGAAGCGATCGTTGATGTAACGATGGCTCAAAACGGCAGAAGCAATGAGGGCAGCATCCTGGATGCGAACGCCATGGTGGACTTCGTAGCGTTCCTTAAGTCCACGAAGAATTGCGATGGTATCCTCCACAGTCGGCTCGCCAACCATGACTGGTTGGAAGCGGCGCTCAAGGGCAGCGTCCTTTTCGATATATTTACGATATTCGTTCAGCGTGGTTGCTCCAATGGTGTGAAGCTCGCCACGAGCAAGCTGGGGTTTCAAAAGATTTGAGGCATCCATCGAACCCTCAGCGGCTCCGGCTCCGACGATAGTGTGAAGCTCGTCGATGAAAAGGATGACCTCGCCCTCGCTCGCGGTAACTTCTTTGAGAAACGCTTTCAGACGGTCCTCAAACTCCCCTCGGAACTTGGCGCCTGCTACCATAGAGCCAATATCCATCGCGATGAGTCGTTTGTTTTTGAGGGATTCCGGCACATCGCCGCTAACAATACGGCGGGCGAGGCCTTCGACGATGGCAGTCTTACCGACGCCGGGCTCACCGATGAGCACGGGGTTGTTTTTGGAGCGGCGGGAGAGCACCTGCATTGTGCGGCGGATCTCGTTGTCGCGGCCAATGACTGGGTCGATTTTGCCAGCACTTGCAGCAGCAGTGAGGTCGCGGCCGTATTTTTCTAGCGTCTGGTATTTGCCTTCCGGATCCTGATCGGTGACGCGCTGTCTGCCACGCACGGCAACGAGAGCTTGCATGAGCTTGTCACGCGTCACGCCGCTGTCCTTTAACATTTTTGCAGCGGCGCAGTTGGTTGCGAGGAGGGCAAGGAGGAAATGCTCCACGCTCACGAAATCGTCCTTTAGCATGGCCATCTCGCCCTCGGATGCCTGGAGGACTTTGTTCAGCTCGTTCGAGAACTGCGGCTGAGTGCCGCCGCGCACATGAGCCAGCGCGGTAACGGAATCTTTCAAGCGCCCCTCAAGGGATGGGACGGAGACGCCGAGCTTCTCACAAAGTGGGCGCGTGAGTCCGTCCGACTGAGCTAGGAGGGCTGAAAGCAAATGCTCACAGGTGATCTCGGGATTCTCGTTTTTCGAGGCTGACTCCATAGCCGAATTCAATGCCTCGCGAAGCTTGATGGTGAATTTTTCAGGACGCATGATAGAGAAGGTTTGGAAGGATATAATACACAAAAGCCATCGTGGGCGACAGGTGGGGTATATAAAAATTTCTGAAATGAGCCAGATCGCGGAAAATATTGAATTTATTAGACGACGCATCGCTGCCGCCGCAGAGCGTAATGGGCGTTCCGCCAAGGAAGTCAAACTTGTAGCCGTTTCGAAAACCTATCCGCCGGAGCTTATCTGCGAAGGCATCGCAGCAGGTCAGCGTATTTTTGGAGAAAACCGCGTTCAGGACGCACTCCCAAAAATCGATGCCTTGCCACCCGATCTGGAATGGCATCTCATTGGGCATCTACAAACCAACAAAGTCCGCAAAGTTATCGGGCGTTTCAGTTTGTTTCACGGTGTTGACAATACCACTCTCGCTCTGCAAATGAACCGTGTCGCCGGAGAATTTGGTGTGACGGCAAACATTCTACTCGAGGTGAATATCTCGGGTGAAGATAGCAAGTTTGGCTTCACCCCCAGCGCAGTTCCCGCTGCACTGGAGGAAATCCTCCCGCTTCCCTACCTTCGCGTTGAGGGATTGATGACCATGGCTCCGTTTTCAGGAAATCCGGACTGTGCCAAACCGGTTTTTGCCGGATTGAGGAAATTGCGCGACGCGCTCTCTGCTTCGAGCGGGAACCCGCTAAAGGAACTTTCCATGGGAATGAGCGGCGATTTCGAGCAAGGCATTGCGGAGGGGGCTACCATCGTTCGGATTGGTTCGGCCATTTTCGGCTCCCGTGCGATGCAGGGGAACTGATTTTTTCACGGCTTGATCTTTCAGAGATGTCACCTCAGACTTGCTGCCGCACTCCAAACGAAAAGACTGCCAATCCATTTTTTTTCTAAAATTTAATGAACACCTCCGTTCCCGCTCGTGCAAATGAGACGCTGATCGACGAAATGCACCAACGCTGGCAGGCCGACCGGCACTCGGTGTCACCTGACTGGGCCGCCTTCTTCGAGGGTTTTGAACTCGGCCTTTCTCGCTTGAACAAGGAGGAGGAAGTCGCTGACTCGGGTACCGAATACTCTTCACTCCAAGCCCGTGTGGATGCCATGGTTGAGGCATTCAAAGCCATCGGCCACACCGCATCGCACTTGAATCCCCTTTCCGCGAAAGCCCCAGAGGCACCTCTTCTCTCACCCTCCGAATTTGGATTTACCGATGTGGATATGAAGGAAGTGGTATCGTCTCGTCATTTTCAGCAAGGGCGCCAAATGCCACTGGGGGAAATGATCTCGGCCCTCCGTCAAACCTACTCCGATACGCTAGGTGTGGAGTTCTCCCACATTGAGAACACGGAAATCCGTGAATGGGTTGCTGCACGCGTTGAAAACCGCCGCCGCGCCGACAGGAACTCCGCTGAACTGCACCGTGATATTCTTATAAAAATCTACGAAGCAGAAACATTTGAGTCCTTCACACACGCAAAATATGTTGGTCAGAAACGATTTTCCTTGGAGGGCGGCGAATCTCTCATGCTTGCGCTCAATTCGATTCTCGAAAACTGCCCTAAACTAGGCGTTTTGGAACTCGTCATGGGCATGGCGCACCGTGGGCGGTTGAATGTGCTAACCAATTTTCTCCACAAGCCGGCTAGCGTGATTTTTAACGAATTCCAAGATACATTCACTCCTGAATTGGTGGGTGGAAACGGCGATGTGAAATACCATCTCGGTTACCATACCACCCGTGAACTCCCCGGCGGGCATAAAGTAGAGATCCGTCTTGCTGCAAACCCGAGCCATCTTGAGGCGGTAGACCCAGTCGTCGAAGGCAAGGCGCGTGCTCGCCAGCGCGTTCTTGAAGATACTGTCGAACGAAAAAAAGTGGTTCCGATTCTCGTACATGGCGATGCCGCATTCATAGGTCAAGGTATCGTTGCGGAGACATTTAATATGTCGCAGCTTGAGGGCTACCGCACAGGCGGCACGATTCATCTCGTGGTTAACAACCAGATCGGATTCACCACACTCCCTGCGGATTCACGCTCCACGCGCTACTGCACCGACATCGCCAAGATGATCGACGCTCCAATTTTTCATGTCAACGGCGAGGATCCACTTACAGTCGTCGAAGTTGCACAAATCGCACTCGAGTTCCGACAGAAGTTCGGCCGCGATGTGGTGGTTGATATTTATTGCTACCGCCGACACGGTCACAACGAGACGGATGAACCGGCGTTCACCCAACCCGATCTCTACGATGTCATCCGGCGCCACCCTCTCCTTAGCACAAAATTTGCACAAGAAACTGCAGCTCTTGGTACAATCACGGAAAATGAAGCGGCAGATATAAAATCCAAACTCATTGCCAATCTCGAGGCCGCCCTCACCGAGGTTGCAAAATCCGTCGATGGCAAAAAGAAAAAAAGCCCGCTCAGTGGCTCCACGGCGATCTTCCAAGCCCCTTACTCGCACGAGCCCTGCAACACAGCAATTACCAAGCGCACTCTCGATAAGATCGTCAAAGCCATAACTGCCGCCCCCGAGGGTTTCAATGTGGTTCAAAAAATCCAACGCACCGTTCTTGATCGTCGTCTCCAGGTTTGGAAGGATGGGGGACCTTACGATTGGGGACTTGCGGAGGCTCTCGCCTTTGGTTCGCTTCTCCTTGAGGGCACTCCAGTGCGACTCTCCGGCCAAGACAGCCGCCGAGGCACGTTCAGCCATCGCAATGCAGCCCTTTACGATGAAAAAACCCGTGAACGCTATATACCGCTTAAGCACATCTCCCCCAAACAGGAGACATTTTGCGTATATAACAGCCCGCTTTCCGAATACGCCGTTCTCGGTTTTGACTACGGATACTCGATGGATTTCCCCTCTATGCTCTGCATATGGGAGGCACAATTTGGAGATTTCTCAAACGGAGCGCAAATCATCATCGACCAGTTCATCGCATCGGCCGAATCGAAATGGGGTCGCCCCAGCTCGATCGTGATGCTCTTGCCACACGGCTATGAGGGCCAGGGACCAGAACACTCCAGCGCCCGTCTGGAGCGCTTCCTCCAACTCTGCGCACAAGAAAACATGCAGGTCTGCAATCTCACCACACCCGCACAGTACTTCCATGTGCTGCGCCGACAGATTCACCGGGGCTACCGCAAGCCACTCGTCATCATGACACCCAAGAGCCTTCTGCGTGCAGAGGACGCCTCCTCTCAAGCTGAGGATTTCACAAATGCCCGCTTCGAGGAGATTCTCGACGACCTTTCGGTGAAAGATGCTAAAGAGGTGAATCGCATCATTCTCTGCTCTGGCAAGGTTTACTACGACCTCCTCAAAGCCCGCTCGGAGGAAAAGTCCCGTGCGAACACAGCCATTGTGCGCATAGAACAACTTTATCCGCTCCATGAAGCCCGACTCAAAGCCATTCTCAAGCGCTACTCCAGCGCCAAGAAAATTGTGTGGTGTCAGGAAGAGCCCAAGAACAACGGCGCTTGGACCTTTGTAGCTCCGCTTATAGTGGAAATTTCCGGGGTGACGCCCTTGTATGCCGGTCGTCCCGAAAGCGCCAGTCCGGCCACAGGCTCGTCTGGAAAACACAAAGAACAACAAGCCGCACTTCTCAACCAGGCATTCACAGCCTGAAATCTTTAATCAATGAATATCGAAGTCAAAATCCCGAGCGCCGGTGAATCCATCACATCCGGAGTTCTATCCATCTGGCATAAAAAAAACGGTGAGCGCGTGAGCCGCGACGAGCTCCTTTTTACCTTGGAGACGGACAAAGTATCGCAGGAAGTTACTGCCGCGGATTCTGGAATCCTTCACACCAAAGTCGCCGAAGGCGAGGAAGTGAAGATTGGTCAAGTCGTAGCTGAGATCGAACCAGTGGCTTCAGGCGCACCGCTGGTGGCGGCTCCTGCTCCTACTGAAGAAAAGGCTCCGGCTCCGGTCCTGGAGACTCCCAAAGCAGCCGCTCCAGCGCCCCAGCCCCCCCCCGCGAAGGCCTCTACCCCTCAGCCTCAACCTGCATCCGTGCCGTCGAATTCCCGTGCCACACGCAAGAAACTGAGCCCGCTCCGCCGCAAGATTGCCACTCAGCTCGTCATGGCACAGCAGACAGCTGCGATTCTGACCACATTCAACGAATGCGACATGAGCGCCATCATGGCCCTCCGCAAGGAACTCCAAGAGGACTTCAGCAAAAAACACGGCGTCAAACTCGGCTTCATGAGTTTTTTCATCAAGGCCGTAGTGGATGCCCTGCAAGCCATACCATCTATTAATTCACGCATCGACGGTGATGAACTCATCACCAACAACGCCTACGATATCGGGGTCGCCGTGGGCACCGAACGCGGGCTCATTGTTCCCGTGCTCAAAGATTGCGAAAAACTCTCATTTGCCGAAATCGAAGCCAGCCTCGCCGGCTTCGCCGTAAAGGCACGCGAAGGCCGCATTTCCATGGAGGATCTCTCCGGCGGCGTCTTCACCATAAGCAACGGCGGCGTGTATGGCTCGCTGCTCAGTACTCCCATCCTGAATCCTCCGCAATCCGGCATCCTCGGAATGCACAAAATCCAGGAACGCGCAGTTGTGGTCAATGGGCAGATTGTTGCCCGCCCCATGATGTATCTTGCCCTCAGCTATGACCACCGCGTAGTTGATGGCAAAGAAGCCGTGACATTCCTCGTGCGCGTGAAAGACTGCCTCGAAAACCCAGCTCGTCTCCTCCTCGCAGCCTGACCAACACCATGAAAATAGCCCAAGAATTTCGTGAATTTATCTCCCGTGGAAATGTCATCGACCTCGCAGTCGGCGTCATTATCGGAGCCGCCTTTGGAAAAATCGTCAATAGCCTGGTCTCCGACATCATCATGCCTCCCATCGGTGCCCTGCTGAAAGGCGTGAACTTCAGCAATCTCTTTGTGGCGATTGATGGCAAAGCGTACGAAACGCTGGCGAAAGCGAAGGAGGCCGGAGCCCCCATAATCACCTATGGCATATTCATCAACCAGGTTATCGAATTTTTCATCATCGCAGCGTGCGTTTTCGCCTTGGTGAAAATCGTCAACAAAATTAAACGCGCCCCGTCACCTGCTCCTGCACAAGCACCCGTTCCCACACGCACAGAGGTGCTGCTGGAGGAAATACGAGACTCTTTAAAAAAATAAATTTCAGCGTTTTAAGTGGTTTCTTGCAGTCATTAACAATGACTGGCATACTTGATCGAATAGGAAGAAATCATTGCTTCACTTCGTGTATTTGGCGCCTCTAACCATGAATATTATTTGAAGACTTCCCAAGGGTGAATGCCTCGTCGAGGCGCTTCGCATCGATTTTAAGTTGGTAGAGATAAGGATAACTCCCCCCATTCGAGTGTTTTGTGCTGTGAGAATGCGTGAATGTGTTGCTGGCAGACAGGCTGAGTATGGTGGACCACAAAAAATGTACCAGTGGTTAAGAGATAAAAAAAGCGGTGGTTGGAAAAGGTCATTAATCCCGAATACAGCAGAATTAACCACAGAGCGCACAGAGAACACAGAGGATGATCTGTTTATGATGCGATGCGTTTGAAATGATTTGTGCGATATTAAACAAAAGCCAAAGCCTTCCCTGTAAAAGTCCAATAGGTAATCCCCCGGCTATGCCGGGGAGACTGTCAGAGTTTGACTTATAGAGCAGTCTTCCGGTCCGTTTGATTTGTGAGCCGCTCAAAGCACACAAGAACGAACGAACCATGGAAGACTACAAGAAACTCAATCATACAAAATGGCAGTGCAAATACCACATCGTATTCATCCCGAAATATCGGCGTCGAACGCTCTACGGGCACATACGCGGTCGACTCGGGCAGACATTCCACGAGTTGGCGCGGCACAAGGAGTGTTGGATAGAGGAAGGGCACATCATGGCGGACCATGTGCACATGCTGTTGAACGTGCCGCCAAAGATCGCGGTGTCGAGCGTAGTGGGCTACATCAAAGGAAAGAGCGCGATCCATATCGCGCGGCACTTTATGAAGCGCGGAAGGAATTACGCCGGGCAGGTATTCTGGGCACGAGGGTATTTCGTGGATACGGTGGGTCGGGATACCGAAACGATCAGGCGATATATTGCCGATCAAGAAAAAGAGGAGCAAAGGCTCGACCAACTGGAGATGCCTTGGATTGAACCGCAAGCCAACGCAAACAAGAAAAACTAACAAACAACAATAGCCGCTTTGAGCGGCTCCAGCTCACAAGCCTCCGGCTTTGCCGTAGGTACCTGACTATAAATAATTTGTGCCTGTCTCCTTTTATTAATGATTCATGCCTGTTACCTTTTACCTCTAAGTTTTCCACTTGTCAGACAGGCTCTTCAGTTTATTTATCTCCGAGGTGAAAAACCAAATTCCTAGCATCAGAGTTTCCGGACTTCGCCGCTCCTACGGAAAATTTGCCTCTGTCGATGGTCTCGATCTTTCAGTTTACGCCGGGGAAATCTACGGATTCCTCGGCGTCAACGGAGCGGGAAAAACGACAACTATTCGTATGCTCATGGGAATCATCACTCCGGACCAGGGCATGATCGAACTCCTAGGGGAGAAATCGAAATGCACCACCCTGAAGCAAAAACAACGGATCGGCTACGTTTCCCAGGAACAGACCTTTTACTCCTGGATGACGGCCGAGATGCTCGGCAAGTTTGTCGGAGGACTCTATCCCACCTGGGACGCGGCGGAGTATCGGCGCCTCCTCAACGCCCTTGAAGTGCCGACAGACCGCAAGGTCTCAAGCCTTTCCGGCGGCATGCGGGTCAAGCTCGCTCTTGCTCTGGCGATTGCCCCGCGTCCCCCGCTCTTGATTCTCGACGAACCCACGGCAGGACTCGATCCCGTGGCGCGACGCGAGTTTCTCGAGATCGTCACCCATCAGGCGAGAGAGTATGGGAGGACGACTTTTTTCTCAACCCACCTCCTCGATGAGGTGGAGCGTGCCGCCGACCGGGTTGGAATCATCCATCAGGGAAGAATGCGGTTTGAAGGCCGCCTCAGTGAGCTGCAGCAACGCGTCCGCGAGATCACTCTTGTAGGTGACGAGGCTCTGCCGGAGGGATTTCACCTATGGCGGGAGATCGAGGTCTCCGAAACGAGTCAGGGGCGGGAAAGGCGGCTCATCGTCGAGGCCATCCCTGAGACCTGGGACGCTTCCGGTCTTTCCGGGAAAAAACTGCCCCTCGATGACATCTTCATCGCCTGTGTGGGAATCTCGACAACCCGTATCTGATGAACCGGGTCCTGTTGCTCAAAGAACTCAGGCAACACGGCGTCTGGCTGGTGCTCCTCAAGGTACTTACCTGGATCGTCTTTGTACTGATCGTGGGTGCGAGCAATGCCGACGGCAGGGGAGGAGGCACGTTTTTCGGCATCAGGCAGGGGCTCTCCTACTTTCTTCCGATTCCGATTTTCATCATCTGCCATCTCCTCGTGGCTATGGAATTCCGTTGGCAAACACGGCTATTCCTCGAAGGCCTCCCCCTGCCTCGTTGGCGTATGATCGCGGTCAAGGCGGCACTGGTGCTTTTCCTCTCGGCAATGATGTCGGTAGGAGCGGTTTTGATGGGTTTATTCGTATCGGCCGGGACCGAGGCCATCACTCCCCGTTTTCTAAGTATACTCATCGTCTCCGCCGTAATTTGGGCGTGGTTTCTCGCATCACTATTCTTTCTGATCTCTTTCCTCGGGCGATACAAAGTCGTCGTCATGTTGACTCTGTTTTTCGGGCTTTCCTGGATGATGAATGAGTCGAGTGTTCCCGTCGGCGACTTCCCCCCCTTTGCCCTCCTTCAACGCTTCGGATTTGAACGCGACCTCTGGCCGGAATTGGCGCTCTGGCAAACCGCTCTGATTTCCCTTGGGCTTTTTTCAGCCGCCTTCACCATAGGACTCGCGAAGGAGGGATCGGTCGCTGCCATTCTCGGCGACAAAATGAGTTACCGGGAGCGAATGCTCCTCGGTGCCTCCATCGCGATTGTGTTAACCGCCGTCATGGTGTGGCATGTGCCGCCAGCGGAACCGTTCCGTCTTCCCGGTGCAGTCGAGGAGGAAGCGGGAGGGGTCCGTGTCTCTGTCTCACCCGAAGACCGGAACCGACCGGTCGATGAAGAGGTCTTGCTGGCAGCCTATCTGGCACGCCGCATTGCGGAAAAACGTGACTGGCTCGGTATTCCTCCCAACGAATTCCCGCCGGTTTATGTCGTCGAAAAAACAGGAATGGGAGACGAGAAGATCGATTGGGAGGAAGTCGAGGGAGACCGGGTCGTCCTGATGTATGCTGACTACCGGGAGCCCGATTTTTTGAAGGAGACACTCCTCGCCTATTCCATGAGCACGGCCCTCAGCGTGCACTCGAATCGCCGGGTCGATAAGGAACATCGCCGCTGGATCGTCTGCGGCATCGAAGGTCTCTTTGAGATGGAGACCGCAGATGAAGCAAAACGCCAGTCACGTGAGAAATTAGCCTTTAATACGGTGAACGATCATGGACTTTCAGTTGAAAAGCTGATGGGCTACGATCTCTATGTAGATGAAGCGGGCTGGCGCGAAGCCGATGCGGTTGCGTGGATGACTTTTCGGTATCTCGAGGAGACCGTTGGGCCGAAAAAAGTCCAGGCCCTAGCAAGGAATACAGTCACCCGTCGAGTCACCCGCAAGGACAGTAGACCGGTCTGGTGGGAGATCTTGCATCCCATACCGAAGGTGTTCGAATCCACGACAGGTCTTTCTCTCGACGCCTTCGTCGAAGGGGCGAGAACCTACATCCTCGCCCATCCCGGAACTCCTCACAAAGAGGAGGCAGCCAAATGAGGTCATTCCGGTGCATACTCTGGAAGGAATGGGTCTCGCTCCGACCCTTTGCCCTGCTCCTCTTTGCTTTCTTCGTCTCCGGACTCTTCATGGTGCAGGCGAGCGAGTATTTTGATGACTACCCAATCTGGAAAAACGTTCTTAGCAGTCCAACGGCCGTCGTCATGTCGACTTTTATCCTCTGCTTGGTTGTCTCGATGGGACTCGTCGTCCGAGAAAAAGATGAAGGCACCCTGCTCTACCTCGACGGTCTGCCTCTCTCAAGATTCTCTGTCTATCTGGCTAAATGGCTTTGTGCCGTGCTCCTCATCTTGGCGATCAATCTGCTCTGGACTTTCGAAGCCATCGTCTACGAGTTGCTTTCACGCGGCAGCGCCTCCCCGCCGACACCGTGGCGATCAATTGGCGTTTTCACCTTATTGGTGAGTTTTCTCAGCGCCTACTTCATCACGATCCTAGTGGCCTTTTCATTTCTGCGCCGCTGGGCCCTAATCGCGATCGGGAGCATCTTTTGGATTATCTTCAGGCTGAAGTTGATGCAGGTTCCCTATGCCGAACTGCTCGATCCTTTTACCCTTATTGAGCCCCCGGCGGAGATTGACGAGCGATGGGAATGGCCGCGCCTTCAACTCATTGTCATGACGGTGATAGCAGCGATGGCGTGGCTCGCTGGATACTTCATTTTCTCGCTTCGTCAGGGGGCCTCGAATGCGTTCACCCGTGGCATGAAAGAAGCCTGGTGGGGGAAGCTCGCATGGGTCTGCGCGATCGTGCTTGTCATCGGAATCTTCGTCGCTACCTCCCGGGTAAGAATGAAGACTGCAGCCGAAGAGGCGCAAAAAGCAAAATCGCGACCGGCACCACTGGAGAGCAATGAGGAGGTCATCACTACCGCGTCCGGGCATTTCCTCTTCATCTACCGGGAGAAGAATAGGCGTCGCATAGAGACTCTCGTGGAGAACGCCGACCCAGTTTTCGAAGCTGTAGCCGATTTCTTGGATATCCCGGAATCCACCCGTAAGGAACGAATCACCGTCGATCTCTCAAGCCCACTCGCCTTGCACAATGCGGGACAGGCACATTGGAAAAAAATCCGCATGAAGCTTCCTGAAAAGAAAAAAGAGGCGGAAAAAGAAACAAAAGCTGAAAGCGAAGCTCTCGCCATCCTCGGGCATGAAGTGGCCCACGTCTTTATCGATCAGATCACGCAGGGCCGTCTTGAAGAATCCTTCGACTCAGCCCGCTGGTTTCACGAAGGCCTCGCGACCTACGTCGAGGTCCGCTTTTTCTGTGACGATACCAAAGCGACTGCCCACCGCCGCAAGGTCGCACTTGCCTCAATCTGGAACGAAGTCGAGTTTGCCGAGATGGTGGAAGACGGGGTCTTCTCGTCCCTCCGCGATCCCAATCTCGTCTATCCCGCCGGCTACCTCTGGGTCGATTCGCTGGTCCGCGTCTACGGCGACGAAGCGCCGGCAAAACTGCTCCGGGCAATCGCTCGCGAAGGCGGTCCCCGGAAACTGGAGGGTATCGCCCTGTGGCGCGATGCCTGTCTCGCTGCTGGCTACGATCTTGAGCGGGTCCGATCGGATTTCACAACCCAGCTCAAGATCTTGAGAACAGAATTCGAGGGCGAACTCGCCGCATTTCCCGAAATCACCTCTGGTAGCGCGGTGCGGCGCGGAGAGAAAATCATCATCCAACCCCAGTTGCCCGAAGGATGGAAGAAAACGCTGCCGGAGAATGCCAGCCTCGTCTGCCGGGTTCGCCCCCGTCCCAATGCCGCCCCGACGCAGTGGCGATACAGCAAGCTTGGCAACGACAACACTTTTGCCGTCCCCTCGCGGAATTTTCTCAAAGCCGGGATCGGATTTCAAATCGGCTGGGATCTCGGCGACGAGAACACCCAGCTCGTCTTTGGTCAATGGGTCAACGTGACGCTGAGCGACGAAGACGATAAAGGGAAAAAACCGTAAAGTGTCGCAGAACAAGGGGTCAGCAACTGTCTTAGTTTGCAAGGGAAAAGTTGGGATCTTTTAGGAAGCGGTTGGCGAGGATAATGAGTTTTCGCATGAGGGCGGTGAGAGCGAGTTTTTTTGGTTTTCCTGCGGCAAGCAGTCTTTGGTAAAGGGCTTTGAGGATGGGGTTGTGGCGGGAAGCGACGAGTGCGTACATGTAAAGTAGGGATCGGACTTGGGAACGCTTACCCCGAATATGGCGTTGGCCACGAAATTGGCCACTATCGTGATTGAAGGTTCATCCGCAAAAATCACATCAAGACGGATGCGGGCACTTCTTTGATTACCGACTATCGAGTCACGGCAGCCAACACACATGATAGTGTGGCCTTGCAGGAACTTGTTAACGAGGCTGATGCTGGAAAAACCCTGCACGCCGACAGTGCCTATAGGGGAGTGGAGATCGAGCAGATTTTGAAAGACTTGAATATCGAAAACAGGTTCTTATCCGAGAACGCACTCGAATTCCTTAACTCCATCCCATCGTATTGCGTATTGACGTTGTCTAACTAATGTGGGCTTTGTCATGCGTATAGCGGTCCTAGCTGACACGCACGGAATCCTGCCGGAAAAAATCGTGCCAGCGCTGAAATCGGCGGACGAGATTTGGCATTTGGGAGATTTTTGTAATCTTCCCACGCTCAACGCTTGTCTGGGACTCGGGAAGCCATTGTATGGCATTCTGGGAAACAACGACTTTGGACTCGACCTGCCGATATTCCTTGAGTTGAATCGTTTTGGAAGGACATTTCACCTCATCCATATCCTGCCGCGCAGGCTTCCAGCCACAGATTTTCTCTTATTTGGACACACTCATGTGCTCTACGACGAGCAGGTTGGTGGCTCTCGTCTTCTGAATCCCGGCACGATTGGGAAACCGAATAAAGATTCCCCGCCAAGCTGGGCATGGCTTGAAGTCTCAGAAGACGGCCAGGTCTCCTGGAGTCTGAATCCGCTTTAGCCGGTTATCAATGGCATCCACAGCCACTGCCGCACGATGACGGGGCAGGAGATGACTTGCCCTTTTGCATGATACCAAGGCCACCACTAATGATGCGACGCACGGGTTCGCCGGTCTCCGGATGTTGGGTGAGCGGCTTGTCGGTCATGCGTTGCTGAAACTCGAAAACCTTTGGCTCGGTTGAGTCGTCGGCCGGGATGGTTTCGTAAATGTAGGTGGTCATGGCTTGGTTGGAGATTTTTGAGGCACTTTGACGATGCGCGAAATGTCGTAGCCTTGCGAGCGGGCGGTTTCAAGCGCGGCGGTGTAGTCTTTTTCAGACATCTCAGGCTCGCGGCTCATGATCCAGATTAGGCTGCGGTCGGGATAGCCGATGGTGGTGTGGCGATAATCCGGCGAGAGGTCGATGACCAGGAAGGGTGCCTTGAAAGGCCAAAGGAATTGCACCGCCCACTCGGCGTTGGTTTTTGTGTTCACCACAGTGGCAGTAGCCTTCATCTCCTGACGAGGTGCAGCGAGGGATTTTTTGTGGAATGCGTAGCGGATGTCGATTTTTCCATCGGGTCGGAGTTTGTAGATATCCATTGTGCCCACATTATTTTTTTCGACGAACCAGGGTATGGTGCCGATGACATACCAGTCGCCCATGAACTGGTTGAGGTCGACGTGATCCACTGTGCGGAGGGGCGTTTGTTTGGGCATGGTGCTGCAGCCTGCGAGAGCGATGGCGGCGATGGCGAGGAGTGTTTTCATTCTGGATTTCTTAAAACTGATCTTAGGTCTTCCCAAAATCAAATTCCTATTTAGTTTTCGGCCCGACATGAGTCCATTGGAATATCTCTTACAACCAGCGATCCTTTTCTTTTTGATTGGCATCTTGGCCGTGATCGTCAAGTCGGACCTCGAAATTCCGGAGTCCTTCTTGAAAGTTCTTTCATTGTATTTACTATTCGCTTTGGGTTTTAAAGGTGGAACTGAGCTGCAAAAGACACCGATGTCCATGGAGGTTCTGTTGCCTTTGCTCATCGCCACGGCAGCTTCCTTTGTGATTCCGCTGATTGTTTATCCCATTGTCAGAAGGAAATTCAGCGTGCCTGATTCAGCGGCTGTGGCGGCGACTTATGGTTCGGTGAGCGCGGTCACCTTCATGACGGCTGCATCCTACCTTGATGCGCGCCAGATTCCCTTCGGCGGCTACATGGTGGCGGCACTGGCATTGATGGAGAGCCCTGCGATTTTAACCGGCCTTGTACTGGCGAGATGGAACGACACCAACGCTGGCAAAAATAGACTCTCCTGGGCGAGTGTCCTTCACGAGTGCCTAGCCAACAAATCTGTTCTCATCCTCATCTGCAGTCTTCTCGCAGGAATGGTGACTCCAGCATCGGGGGCGAAGGCGCTTCAGCCTTTTGTAAGCCAGCTTTTCCCGGGTATGCTCTGTTTTTTTCTGTTGGATCTGGGTTTGGTTGCTGCGCGGCGCATTGCGGATTTGCGTGCGGGAGGCATTTTTTCCGTCGCCTTTGCGCTGGCCTTTCCGATTATTTCGGGTGGTTGTGCGCTCCTCATCGCCTACTTCTGTGGATTCAAAGAGGGGGATGCGTTTCTTTTTGCGATTCTGTGCGCGAGCGGATCCTACATCGCCGTGCCAGCCGCATTCCGGGCTGCCCTTCCGGCTGCCAATCCCAGTGTATATGTCGGGCTTGCCCTCGGGGTCACATTTCCCTTTAACCTTCTCATCGGCATTCCTCTCGCCTATACCATCGTGCACAGTGCTTGGCACTAATGACCAGCCTCAGTATTCATCAACTTATGAAAAAAACCGCCCTCATTTTCTCAGGCCAAGGCGCCCAAACAGTCGGTATGGGCAAGGATCTCGCCGCCGAGTATCCCCGCGCCGCCGATCTTTTCCATCGCGCTGATTCAATTCTTGGCTATTCGCTCAGCCAAATCGCCTTTGAAGGTCCCGCCGAGGAACTCACCAACACCTCTGTCTGCCAGCCGGCTCTCTATGTCCACGGCCTCGCCTGCCTTGCCATTCTGAAAGAGAAATTTCCCTCCCTCGATTTCCAAGCCACTGCTGGCCTTTCGCTCGGAGAGTTCACCGCGCACGCCGCAGCCGGAACCTTCGATTTTGAGACTGGGCTCCGTCTTGTAGACAAGCGTGCACGTGCCATGCAGGAAGCCTGCGAGGCCTCGGAAGGCGCCATGGCAGCCATCATCGGTGGAGAGGAGGACCGTGTTCGTGAACTGGCCGCCGTGGCTGACGTGGATATCGCCAATATTAATGCCCCAGGACAAATCGTCCTCTCGGGTGAATCCTCCAAAATCGTCGTTGCCGTCTCCTTGGCAAAGGAATACAGCGCCAGAAAAGCCGTCGAACTCACAGTCGCCGGCGCCTTCCACTCCCGCCTCATGGAGTCCGCCTACCAGACACTGTCCGCAGCTCTCGAAGAAACGACTATGAACTCCCCGCGTGTTCCTGTCGTGTGCAATGTGGACGCTATCACGGTGAGCGATCCCGCAACGATCCGCCGCACGCTCGCCGATCAAGTCACCGGAAGCGTCTGCTGGTCCCAGACCATCGAATACCTCATCGACCACCTGCATATCGAGCAATTCATCGAACTCGGACCCGGTGGTGTACTCGCCGGTCTCGTGGGACGCATTCGCAAAGGAACGCCCGTTATCTCGATCTCAAATTCCGCCACACTTAATGAAGCGATCTCGATTTTAAATTCAAACTAATCGCAATAAGTATATTATTAGCAAAAACTTAAAATAATTTATTTTTATTCCCTCCGTTAGAAACCTAGTCGAACCTCCTCTTTTGAGGCATAGGCAAGAGAAGATGGAAGATTTTTGCAGCAGCTGGTTAAGCCGTTTTTCACTGGTTTCATCGATTTTGGCCGTGATGTGTAAGACTTGAGTAGATGTATCTGTTGGCGTTACGAAAAACTCTGATCTGCAGCATGTTCCGTATGTCAGGAATGATCTGGTGATGTTGAAAATTTAGATATGAATTGTTACTCTGCCACACGAAGTATTTTCGCAATTCACTCTGCGGGAAAATGTAGCGCTCCGCTGCTCGTATGGAAGATATGATTGGGTGATCATCTTGATCGGAGCCTGGCACCCCCGGTTGGAGACCAGTAGGCTGGTGATATCGATATCTGCGGCGAGGCGATCCAGCACCTCGGTGGCGTTTCCACAGCGCTGCAGCAATCTCACTCCAAATTGCCGAAGGGAAGCGTCCAGATCGGCGAGGCATTTCGAAAGTAACATGCGGTGCGAGCCATCGCATTCCGGAGTCGCTTACCACTCGGGTTCGTGGATTAACCCGAATACAGCAGAATTAACCACAGAGCGCACAGAAAACACTGATGATGATCTGTTTATGATGCGATGGGTTTGAAATGATTTGTGCGATTTCAAACAAAAGGGGCCTTTTCTGTAAATCCTCTCCATCCTGCCCTCCTGTCTAAAAATCCGTTTTCGGGATTAATAAACATACAGCCGGACCCTCCCGTGCGGCAGCGGCGAGAGGTTGGTGATCGGTAATGCGGAGGTCTTTTTTTTGAACCACACCATGTTGGCGGCGGGGCGCTTCACCGGCCCGGCGTGCTCTTGCGGCGACAGGCATCGCTGCAGTGGAGCACTTCCTCCCAGCACCGATCCCACTTTTTTCGCCATGCGAAGGGACGGGCGCAAACGACGCAGATTTTCGTGGGCAAGTTCTGTTTTTTTACGCCTTTCATAGGATCAGTTCCGACAACTGCGGGCGCACCGAGTTCCAAAACGGAAAAAAGCCTGCCTTGGCCAAAGGAAAAACCCGTGCATCCCAGCGCCGCCGAATAAGCGTTACAACAATGCCACATTCGCCGCACCATTGAAAAAATGCCCTCAAAGAATCTCGCACCGGCCCAACAGATGGTGTCGCCATAACGATGCGCCCGAGGTCGTGGGCTTCAACCCAATCCTTCAGGAAATTCAACGCCTGAATCTCGGTAACATTTTTTTGGAAATGGTTTTCCGCACGCGCACAGGCATCGTCGAGCGCCCGATTCAACCAAGCCGCACGGATGGCGGATCGCGCAGGAGTTTTCCAAAAACAGGCCGCCACGGGGCGGAACTGGCTTAGGGGACCACATTCGAGTGAAAGATCCTCCTCGTGGAGGAGTAATCCGGCGGCAGATTCTCCAGGCGCTTCGGGGAAATTCTCCATAACCCGAAGAGACCGATCCGCTGAATCCTGTGGAATGTCCACGAGGGGCTCGCCATCGAGCTGCTCCAAACCCTCCGAGGGCGCGTCAGGCCAGTAGGAGTCAAGGTTCGAGCGACGAACGAGGTAGGTTTTACCGGGCGTTTGAAGGCCGGCAACCCAGCGCCAAGAGAGGGTGTTGCTCGCGGCGTCTGCATCAAGGAGGTGATCGAAGAAAAATCGCGTCCCATCTTTCCATGGCAGACCAGCTCGATGAATCCAAAATGAAGCCCACCACATCCGGGCATGGTTGTGCAGATAGCCTGTGGAGACAAGTTCGCGGGCGCAGGCGTCCATCGCCGCGCAGCCGCTTTGCCCCTCTTGCAGCCGCTCCGCGAGCGGACTACCGGACGACTCGGCATCGGCAAAATCGCGCCAGACGCCTGGATGCAATTCCAGCCAGCCTTTCCAATATGATCTCCAAACGACCTCTTGGACGAACTTTTCAACAGTTGTTGATTTATGAACCCGCAGCACTTCACCGAGGACTTCAGCTTCTGTCACAAGACGATGCGCGATCGCCGCCGAGAGCCTTGAGACATGCGTATGCCGATCGGCGATATGATTTCGCAAGCGGGCGTATTGCAGTACGGGGCCATCACTAAAATTGTGCAAAGCAAGGAGAGCCTCTGCTCGTGTGGCGGGAATCAAGTTAGCGGCCATGGATCAATGTAGGCTTCTTTTGAAACAATGATCATGCGACAAGCCAAGCTGCAGTGGCCGTAAGAAAGCTTTTTGTGGAATGCATTGTTTCTTATCCTACGAACAGCAAGGCGGACGGGTCTTTTCTTTAAGCGAATTTCGCCTTGAAAAGATGCAGTTTGAGGTCGTGGGTAAAACTATCACTCGGTTTAACGCGATTAAGTATTAATAATTCATGCCTGACACCTTTCATTGCTTATTGACGGGGAGCCAATCTCGCAGCTCGACATTACCTCCGCGCATCCGAGCACACTCCCACGATTGATGATTGAGGCAGAAAAGAAGTTCAAGGTTCTCGGGGGGATTGAAGAGGCGAAAAAGCTGACCGAGGAGCTTGAGTCAGGCAGGCTCTATGACTCGCTCGCAATCACGCTGAGGATCGAGGCCAAGGCAGCAAAGAAGCGCTTTCTGGCGGCTCTCAACGGCGAGGACAAGCACACTTACAACGATGCCGTTTTCTTGGAGTTCGGCAGAAGATTTCCGGTTGCCAAGAAGGTTATCGGTATGATTCGGCGGGGCGATAGAAAGCGATTAAATCGAAAAATGGCCGGCATCCTTGCCGATGTCATCAAGCTAACGATTGAAACCTGCGCCAAGCTTGAGTTGCCCGTCTATCCAAGGACTGATGAGATTGTCTGCCGCCAGCGAGACGAAGCCAAGGTTCATGAGATTCTGTCAGCCTATTTTCTCGATCAGACTTTCGTTCACGCAAAGGTCGGGGGGCGTAGAGTCAGCTTCATTCCGACTCAGGCGCGGGCAGAATAGGGGGCTTCATAAAAAACTGCTTTATTCCAACCATCAAAACCACCTCTCCACTCCAGCGATCTAGTTTATAGGCACGATTCTCGACTACGCCAGTAATAGAAAACCGGAACAAGCAGGCAAAAAGCAATCCAAGGAAAACGGCAGTGGCGCAGCAAATGAGGTAAGGCTTAACATTCATGTTGCGTTATCGTTTCCGACACTCTGAGGCGTGAGGCAAGCTTTTAGGCGGGCAAAACAACTATGTTCCCAAGATATGTTCCCGCTACCGATTTTGGACACATTTGGGAACATTTAAAAACGTATGCTCTCCTTGCTACAGAGGCGGAAAATATGTTGCTTTCGTGTTGCCGAAAGCGATGGCAAAGAAACCTTATTTTTGCTTTAGAAGATCGTCCGGCATTTCTTTTGCAGCTGCTTTCTGGGCCTCGCTGAGCGAATCATTCAGTTCCTGCGTGTATGCAAACCACTTTTTAAGCTCATCTAAAGAAAAGTGGTTTTCATGTATTTTAAGCCTCCATGCATATGCCTTAATCCAATCTTTTTCTACACCATCTCCATCGAAGTAGCACATGCTGAGATTCCATTTTGCGTATTCATTATCTCGTTTTGCTGCATCTAAATAGAGTTCACATGACTTCTCTCGATTTTTTTCTAATCCCAAACCTTGACCGTAACAATAAGCAAGAAGCTGTGTGGCGCGTGCATTTCTAGGGGATGCAATTTTAAGCATGGCTACGGCCTCGGCGTAATCTTGGCTAATATTTTCACCTGAAATTAGTTCCTGTGCTAAGCGAATTAATGAAGTCGTATAGCCCTTATCTGCTGCTCTCCGCAGCCACTTAATTCCCTCTGGGATATTTTCTTCGACTCCATGGCCATCAAAGCAAAAAAATCCGAATGTTTCCTCTGCTTCGCCATCTCCTTGTAAGGCCGCCTGAAGATACCAGAAAGCTTCTTTTTCCGCGTTTCTGTATCTGTATGATTTAAAATGCTCAGCATATGTTTTTTGGGCTGCTATGTTTCCCGTTCGTGCGGCCTTATCAAGCCAAACCACTCCATTGTTTTCTGTGATTTTTTTTCCCTTTGGAAGAAACCAATTCCAACCATAATACCAACTTAAAACATGCTTATCAAAAAACAAAGAATTTTCTATCTTATATTTATTAATACACCAAAAATTATCTTTGCTTGCATGTTTGCTTATCAAACTTTTAGGCCAAGTGCATGGTTCACAGAAATCTAATATTGCACCATAAAAACCAAAGATAGGCATATCTACTTCAATTGGATAAGTCATGCTTTCTAAAAAAGTTTGACCATTTTTCCTATATGGATCATGCAAATCCATTAATTTTTGTTCTTTATTATTTAAATCGGAAACCAAATCTGAATCATTAAATTTATTAGTTCGAAGTTTTTTTATTTCAATCACTGCTCGTAAAACTAAAGCATTTATTAAAACCCAATCTATTTTCATTACTTTGCATGCAGACTCATCGCAAATAAAGTTACATAGACTTTCGATATCAATAACTCCTGAATTTGTTTTGTGTAGGTCTACTAAATGATTGGTTTTATCCAAGCATTGAAGTGCCTTTTTATGTGCTTTTATAACATCTTGAGATTCATCTATCATGATTTTAGAATTTTTTAGGTTCTTCAAGGAATTTCATGGGTAGAGGGGAAAAGATCGAGTCTGCCGCAGTAGAAGAGGATTCTGGTTCGGTAGTTGAGGGCGTTACGGAAGCCCCTGGCATCGGCC
>JBIJCR010000152.1:0-3573 GCA_044344595.1 Terrimicrobiaceae bacterium | reverse complement strand
AATGCCTTGCGTGATTTCGATGTCTACCTCCTCTCGCGCCGTCGTCTTGAAAACATGCTTCCCGAGGAGCTTCGCGGGGGTCTGGAATCCTTCTTCAACGCACTCCGGACCGAGCGCGAGGTCGAGGCCGCGCAAGTTGCCGATTTCTTGGGTTCCGCCTCCTACAAAAACCAAATCGCGACCCTCCAGGATGCGTGGGCCTCCTCGCATTCGATCGAGCCATCCCCGAACTCTGCGCGACCAATTCTGGAGGTCGCTGGCGAGCGGATTTACAAACGCTTCCGCCGCATTCGCAAAACCAGCAAATCGATCACTTCCAAAACTCCGGACTCGATGATCCACTCGATTCGCATCGACTGCAAAAAAATGCGCTACCTACTGGAGTGTTTCGGCCAGCTCTTCGAGCCGGAGTCGGTGGATCTCCTCGCCTCCGGGTTGTCGAAACTCCAAAACCGTCTCGGCCGCTACAACGACACATCGCTGCAGCAGGATTACCTCCTGCAGCACGCCGGTCGGCATTTGGAATCCGGCGACACCCGCCTGGCCCTCTCCATCGGCGGACTCATCGGCAGCCTCCACCACGAACATGCCGCCCTCCGCAAAAAATTATGCGCCACATTAGATCAATTTTTCCGAGGCGCCAACGCACGCCGCGCCTCCTCACTCCTACAAAAAGCGTGAATCCAAGCTTGACTCCCAAATTTGCCGACCATCATTTGAAAAAGTGAGCCCCAATCCATGACAGCCCGCAAATCGGAACGCCTTTTCCTAGTCAAGGGCCCGCCACCTCTTCTCAAGGCACTGCCTATCTCACGAGTCAAATTGGGATGTCTCTCGCATGACCGCACGCGTGAGGTCTGGGTGAGGCAAGAGGGGCGAAACTGTGGCATTGCCGTCATCACCGATCCCTCGAACGGAAGTGTTTTAGATCCTGTTTCCATCCCGCAAAGGACCTTCGATGTGCTATGGAAAAACACGGAAGGCCGCCGCGTTGAGGTGACCCGCCGCCAACTTCCCCACGGCGACGAGACCATGGAGCTCGATGTCTTCACGGACATCCACGCTCCGCTGGTGACTGCACGAATCCTCTTCTCCAATGCCGCAAGCGCGCGCCGTTTCCGAAAACCCGCATTCCTTGGCCAAGAAATCACGCTCCCCGATTCCGACTCACTCCGCCAGATCGCCCTGCACGGCGTCCCGGTATCCGGCGATACGGATGTCCAAGCCGGAGCCGTGCCTTTTCTTTTCAAAAAGGGCGTCCTCCACATCGTTCTCATCACCAGTTCCTCGGGCGCACGCTGGCTTATTCCGAAAGGACATCTGGAATCCGGGATGTCACTCGAAGAAGTCGCGCTCATGGAGGCGGCCGAAGAGGCAGGAGCCATAGGAACTATCGAGCCCGGCTGTCGCACGCAATGCCCCACGGAAGACGGCCGCACGCTGCAACTCTTCCCGCTCCGTGTCGCCACGCTACTGCCACACTGGCCCGAGCGGTTCGTCCGCCGCCGCGTTGTGCTGCCGGTTTACCGCGCGCTGCTAAGAATCAGCGATCCCTCGCTTGCCCGCGCTCTGCGCGACCTCTCGCGCCGACTGAAGCCCTGAAATCCTTCACGCGACAGGTGCCAAAATGGCATCGCGCATTCCGTGAAGAAGCTTTTTATCGTCGGGGCAGATGGTGGCCAGCGCGCCGCCGAGTTGCGTTGTTTTTTCGCCAACGAAGAAATACGGACACAATCGCACTCGTCCACGCATCCTCTGCAAGCCAGCGTTTTCAGGAAGCCAGTATTCGGCATCGAAGAGCCTCCCCGTATGAAAAACCTGGAGAATGTGAGGCTGCGAAGGAAAAGCCGCCAAGGCGGACTCCAACTCGGCCTGCCATTCCTTCTGCGGCAGGTCGCTTGCCACAACCACACCACGCGACCCCCAAGCCCGTTCGGAAAATCCGCTCACCTTCATAATAAAATTCCGGCGCTTCTGGCTAAGCTTCCCGACCTCACTCCAAGAATGCGCCTCGAGCCTCGGAAGAACCGCGTGACGCGGCAGCGGCTCCGGATCGACCAGCCATGTGTAGGGAATCACTTTTTGCAGCGCTAAAAACGCTCGCTCGCTGAGTTCACGGCGCCAGAGTTCCTCCAGCGGCTTCATCCAGAAAAGTGCGAACCACAGCTTCTCTTCCAAAGCGGGCTTGAACGGCGGAGTGACCTGTATCGACTGGGCGCGAACGCCGTCCATGATCCCCGACGACGCAGGCACATTGGCCAAATCGAAGAGTTCGAAAAAACGATAAATCCGTTGCTGCCAGTCATCCCTTGCCGAGCCATCCAAGACACGCCACTGCGGCGAGGTTGCATTCAACTCGCCAGCGAGCCAGTCCATTTCCGGCCTGTAGGTCGCAGCCTCCTCCGAGACGACAATGTCACCACCGGGCAGGATCTCTGAGAATCCCCGCAGCATGCCATCCGCACCGCCCAAGACATCAAATCCCAGCCCCGCGTAAGTTTTGTTGAGCCAAGCTGTGAGACCGATTCCACCAGGAACACTATCGATCTCGGCGATGGTGAAGCCATCATCGGTGAGAACCAAGTCCGGCCTAATGACTCGGGGAATATCGCCCGCGATCCCGCATTCACGCTGGAAGGCCACAAGTTCCGGCGGTTTGCCCGCATCGAGGAGCTCGGCGACCCATGTGGGCTGACGGCCTTTCACGCTCTGCCGGTAAAGCTGGTCGCAGGCTCGCAGGAAAAGCATCAGACGATACCCGAGTTTCTCGAGTTCCGGCGCGAGTCCATCCGGCAGCGAAAAGGGGGCCGGTGCGATGCGCCATTCCTTTTCATGGAAAAGACCGCCCTCGGGCATGGCGGCACGGACGGCACGGGCCGATTCAAGCGGGCTCATGAGAGGATTTTCAGCGCCTGGCGGATCAACTCCTCGGAGGTCGGCATTTCATCCCCCGTCTTCAATACAGCCCGAATCGCCTTGTGGGCTTCGACCTGTTTGTAGCCGAGGGAAATCAAAGCCAGCACGGCATCATGCAGGCGGACATCCTCCTGGCTCGGGGCGTTCTTCGCGCTGGAGGCCTCCCACTCGGCGGCGACGCCGACCTTGTCCTTCAGCTCGAGCACAATTCGCTCAGCGGTTTTTTTGCCCACCCCGCTGATTTTCGAGATCGTTCCGGTATCCCCCGCTACAACGGCGGATTTGAACATTTCGACAGAGAGTCCGCTCAGCACCGCGAGCGCGATCTTCGGCCCGACGCCGGTCACATGGTGAAGAAGCAGGCGAAAGAGGTCACGCTCGCCGGCAGTGCAAAACCCATAAAGCACGTGTGCATCCTCGCGAACGGCGAGATGCGTGAGGATCTTCACCGCCGAGCCCGGCGGCGGTAACCGCTCGAAACTTGATATGGGAATCATCACTTGATACCCGACACCGTGGACATTGACGACGATCTGTGTGGGGAGAGACTCCGCGAGTGTTCCTTCTAAAAACGCAATCATGATGATTTCTATTACTACCAGAGGCCGTACCAGACTCAAAAGGGCGATCTTGTTTTTTCTTTTTACGGCGGCTTCC
>JBIJCR010000040.1:0-18033 GCA_044344595.1 Terrimicrobiaceae bacterium | reverse complement strand
TCGTTCATGGATCACAAAATGCGGCGCCCGATCGAAGGCTCGCAGCGGACCGTGCTCGCTATCGCCCGCATCGTGAATGGAGAAACCCAGCCGCTCACCCGAGAGGAGAAAAAATCCGTCCACATGACCTATCCCATGATCCGGGAGCAGGCCTTGCAGACCGCTTCGGAGGTTTACAAGCGGATGAAGCCCACCTTTGTGCGAAACAAAAACCAGGTGATCCAATACGCCGCCATTGAGTCGGATGACCCCCTCACCGCCTCCTGCGTGCTCGCGCCGGAGTTCGCTGCCGCCTTTGAGAAAACACTCGGACCCGACCTGCTCGTGGCGATGCCAACGCGCAATCAGGTGCTGGTTTTTTCGAAGCAGGACGATGTCCATCTCCGCTTAGCGGAGAGAATCATCGATGCCTACCTCTCCTCCAACCACCCCGTGAGCCGCGAGATTTTTGCCCTCGAGAACGGCAACCTGCGCTCGCTGGGCCTACTCGAATAGCTTGTCTGCAGCAGCGTGCTGGCTACGAATCCCCCACATGCAAAGCGACATCGACCGGATTCTGTATCACGAAACAACCATACTCAGCCGCCTCGATGAGATGGCCCATACCATCGCCAAGGACTACGAGGACAAGGAGCTAACCGTTGTCTCGATCCTGAATGGCAGCTTCATTTTCATGGCCGACCTGCTGCGGCGCATTCCACTACCACTCCAAATCGACTCGTGGAGCGTCTCCAGCTACCATGGCACGAAATCTAAGGGGCACATCGAATTCCGGCAAAACTCCATCGCCGATGTCATCGGAAGGCATGTCCTGGTCCTCGATGATATCCTTGACAGTGGCTTGACCCTGCGCGCCATCAAAGACCGCCTCGAAGCGGAATCCGGCGCTGCCAGCATTCGCTCCTGCGTGCTGCTGCGCAAAAAACTACAGTGCGAGGCCGCCACGGTGGCTGATTATATCGGCTTTGAAATCCCCGACGAATTCGTGGTCGGCTACGGACTCGACTACAACGAGCGATACCGTAACCTGCCCTACATCGGGGTACTCAAAGAAGAGGCGATCCGCCGCCACGCCCGTTAAGAGTGGATTGACCACCAAATCCGCCTACCTCCTCCAAATCAAAAATCCGGCGAACCACGCAAATGGGCCATCAATTTTTTTTCAAAAAAAATTCTCCACATTCTCAATTGTGGAGCGATTCTTGCTAATTGTTAATTTCTGAACATGAACCAAGCTCTGCCATCCCGCGATTCAAACGGACTATACAACCCCGACCTCGAGCATGACGCCTGCGGCGTCGGACTCGTGGCCCGGATCAGTGGGGAACGCTCGAATGCCATTCTCGAGACCGCCCTGCTGTCCATCTGTAGCCTCATGCACCGTGGTGCGCTGGATGCAGATGCGAAGACCGGCGATGGCGCGGGTATCACTACCCAGATTCCCTACAAAATCTTCACGCCCGAAGTGGAGAAACTGGGCCACACACTTTACAATCCCAGCGACCTCGGCGTGGGCGTCATGTTCCTGCCCGCGCACAACGAATACGAGACCGCCCGCGCCCGAGCGATCACCGAAGAAGTCCTGAAAAAACGCGAACTCTTCGTGTTCGGATGGCGTGTGGTCCCCATCAACGACCATGTGCTCGGCGAGAAAGCCCAGTCCACCATGCCCCTCATCGAGCAGGTTCTGGTTGGCCGCCCTGCCGGCATGTCCGATGACGATTACGAGCGCCGTCTTTTCCTCGCCCGCAACGAAATCGAGGACCGCGCCGCTGCCGACAAAATCAAAGATTTCTACATCCCTTCCTTCTCCCACCGCACGATTGTTCACAAAGGCCTCCTTGTTTCAGCCTCTCTGGAAAAGTTCTACCCCGACCTCGCGAATCCCGAATACGAGACGGCCATCGCACTCTTCCACCAGCGCTACAGCACAAACACCTTCCCGACTTGGCCGCTGGCCCATCCGTTCCGCATGCTCGCCCACAATGGGGAGATCAACACGATCCGTGGCAACCGGAATTGGATGCATGCCCGTGAGGCTGAGCTAAAAGCCGACTTCTGGGGCGCCGATATCGACCTCCTCAAGCCAATCATCCAACCCGGCGGCTCCGACTCCGCGAGCCTCGACAATGCGCTCGAGGTTCTCACCATGAGCGGTCGCAGCATCCTGCACGCCGTGACGATGCTCGTGCCCCCGTCTTACCGCACAGACCCGAACATCTCCCAGGAGATCAAAGATTTCTACAACTACCACCGTTGCTTCTCCGAGCCGTGGGATGGCCCTGCCGCTCTTACTTTCACCGATGGCGTCATTGCTGGAGCATGCCTCGACCGCAACGGACTCCGGCCTGCACGCTACAACATCACTGAGGACGGGATGTTCGTGATGGCCTCAGAAGTCGGCGGTTCCCAACTCGACCAACTCAAGATTGTTGAAAAAGGCCGTCTCGCCCCCGGCGAGATGATCGCCATCGACACAGCCGCCGGAAGACTCCTCCGCGATGCCGACATCAAGGCCAGCCTCGCCGCCCGCCAACCATATGGCGAATGGCTGAAAAACAACCTCAGCATACTGCCTCAGCTAACAGAAAAGCAAGTCGCAGCACCCATCAGCGAACTCGATATCCTCACACTCACCCAGCGCCAGGTCGCATTCGGATATTCCTCCGAGGAAGTGGACATGATCATCAAACCCATGCTCAAAGACGGTGCCGAAGCCGTGGGCTCGATGGGAGATGACACGCCGCTCGCGGTCCTGTCCGCAAAGCCACGCCTCCTCTACACCTACTTCAAACAACTCTTTGCACAGGTCACAAACCCGCCGATCGATCCGATCCGCGAGAAGCTCGTGATGAGTCTGAACACCGTGCTCGGCTGGCGCAAAAACATGCTCGCCGAAACGCCGGAGCATGCCCGCCTCGTAAGTCTGGAGTCACCTGTGATCCTCAACGAGGAACTGACGGCGATTCAAGCCGTCGGCAACGAGCACAAAGCCTCCACAGTCTCGACACTTTGGAACGCCTCCGAGGGCGAGGAAGGTCTCGAGCCTTCCATCAAGCGCATTTGCGCCGATGCCGAGGCGGCGATTGATACCGGCACAAGCATTCTCGTTCTCTCGGACTCCGGAGTTGACCACCGGAATGTCCCTGTCCCAATGCTACTCGCCGTGGGAGCTGTACACCACCACCTGATCCGTGTGGGAAAACGCATGCGAGTCAGCTTAGTTTGCCAAACCGGCGAGGCCCGCGATGTACACCAGATCGCCTGCCTCATCGGCTTTGGCGCAGCGGCAGTCAATCCCTACCTCGCCTTCGAGACCATTCGCGAACTTCTCGAGCGTGACGGTGCTATTGCCGATTTCGCCAAGTCGGCGATCAACTACCGTAAAGCCATCGAGGCCGGTATCCTCAAGATCATGTCCAAAATGGGCATTTCGGTGGTCAACAGCTACCGTGGAGCACAGATTTTCGAAGCAATCGGCATTTCCTCCAAACTGATCGAGCAATGCTTCAAAGGCACAGCTTCCCAGATTGAAGGCATCAGCTTCAAAGAAATCGCCATCGAGTCCCTGACGCGCCACGCCATGGCCTATTCGGAAGCCGTGCCGATCGAAGCCGGTAAACTCAGCGACCCCGGTTACTACCGCTTCCGTCGCGGCGGCGAGATGCATGCTGTGACTCCACCCGTCCTCCAAAGCTTTCATGCCTATGTGGGCATCAAGGGGGCCGACAAGGCCGGCAAGGCGGAGGATTATAAAAAATATGTCGACTCGGTTCTGGCAAACACGCCCGTCGCACTCCGGAATCTTCTTGAAATCCTGCCCACGACCGAAGGCCCGATCTCGATCGACGAGGTGGAGCCGATTGAAGACATCCGCAAACGATTCACCACAGCCGGCATGTCCCTCGGAGCCTTGAGCCCCGAAGCCCACGAGTGCTTGGCTATCGCCATGAACCGCATCGGCGGCAAGTCGAACAGCGGCGAAGGCGGCGAAGACCCTGCCCGCTTCAAACGCCGCGATAATGGCGACTGGGCGAACAGTGCCATCAAGCAGATCGCGTCCGGCCGCTTCGGCGTCTCGGCGGCATACCTCGCCAGCGCCAAGGAAATCGAAATCAAGATGGCCCAGGGTGCAAAACCCGGCGAAGGCGGCCAGCTGCCCGGTCACAAGGTCAGCGCCTACATCGCCAAGCTGCGCCACTCGGTGGAAGGCGTGACCCTCATTTCTCCGCCGCCGCACCACGATATCTACTCGATCGAAGATCTGGCCCAGCTGATCTACGATCTGAAGCAGGTGAATCCCCGCGCCCGCATTTGCGTGAAGCTCGTCTCCACCGCAGGCGTCGGAACAATCGCCGCAGGCGTGGCCAAGGCCCATGCGGACATCATTCTTGTCAGCGGACATGAAGGCGGCACAGGGGCCTCCCCGCTCAGCTCGATCAAGCATGCCGGTGGACCTTGGGAACTCGGCGTTGCCGAAGCCCATCAAGTCCTCATGCTCAACGGACTCCGCAACCGTGTCACCCTCCGCACCGACGGCGGCATGCGCAGCGGCGAGGACATTGTTTACGCCGCCCTACTCGGTGCCGAGGAGTTCAACTTCGGCACCGCCGCCCTCATCGCGATGGGCTGCGTGTATGTCCGGCAGTGCCATCTCAACACTTGCCCGGTCGGCGTCGCTACGATCGACGACCGACTCCGTGCCAAATTCAAAGGCCGCCCGGAAAATGTTGTCGCCTTCTTCAACGGCGTCGCCACCGAGGTCCGCGAAATGATGGCCCGTCTCGGCTTCCGCACGATTGATGAAATGGTCGGCCGCGTCGAATGCCTGCGCCAAAAGGAAATTCCAAACCACCCGAAAGCCAACACCCTAGACCTCTCACGCCTGCTTGTGAATGTCGCCGCCGATGATCCCTCCGCCGTGCGCCACGCCACCCGCTCGCGCAACGATGGCCCAGAGGACTCGACGCTCGACGAGACCGTTCTCCAGGACGCGAAGGATGCCATCACCGATGGCCGTCCCATTTCCCTCTCCTACGAGGTCGAAAACACCAGCCGCTCGGTTGGAACCCAAGTCTCCGGAGAAATCGGCTACCAGTGGGGCGAGGAAGGAATTGCCAATGGCACTGTTGAACTCAAGCTCAAGGGCAGCGCAGGACAAAGCTTCGGCGCGTTCCTCTCCCCCGGGGTGCGTCTCCTCCTCACCGGAGAAGCCAACGACTATGTCGGCAAAACCATGAGCGGTGGCGAGATCGTCATCAAACCCGAGCCCGGATCGCTCTTCACACCGCACGAGGCGATGATCATCGGCAACACCGTAATGTATGGCGCCAGCGGTGGACGCCTCTTCGCAAACGGCCGCGCCGGCGAGCGCTTCTGCGTCCGCAATTCCGGTGGCACAGCAGTTATCGAAGGCATCGGAGACCATGGCTGCGAATACATGACCAACGGAACTGTCGTGGTCCTTGGCCGCACAGGCAAAAACTTCGGTGCGGGGATGACTGGCGGCGTGGCCTACATACTCGACCTCGAGGACCGCTTCGAATGCCTCTACAACAACCAGCTTATCTCGATCTCGCGTCTGACCGCCGACTCGGACATCGCAACACTCAAGGCCCTCATCCAAGAGCACCACGACCTCACCGGCAGCCCCCGCGCCGCAGAAATCCTCGAAGCCTGGGACAAATTCCAGCCTCTCTTCTGGAAGGTCAGCCCGAATGTCCCGACTGCCAAACCCGTCCCCGAGCCCTCTAAAGAGCCCGAGGCCACCGGCAAAGTCATCAGCGAAGAAGTCATCGCCTCACGCTAATCCGAAATTTGCTGCGGGGCTCGCATCGAGCCCCGCACAACTCAAATGGCGAGCTCGGCCGGGAGCACTGGTCTCTCGCTCTTGGGAATGACAGACGCAGGCTTCGAGGCATCCCTTTCTCCCTGGCGAATCGATCCGCAAGAATTTGGAAGAGGTTGCGAGATCAGCGTGGCCATTGTATGAATATGGCATCAATGGCTAAATCCTCGCCCCTTCAAATCCCACGCTCTCTTGGCGCCGTGCTGTGGGGAATCTCGATTGCGCTTTCCTGGATGTGGGGGCTCGGCCTGTTCTTCTCGGTTCAGTTCACCACGCAATTTGGACTCTTTGGCCTGCTGACCTTTGCAATCCCGAATTTCCTGGGGCTTCTGATCTTCGGGTTGATCACGCACCACCTGGCCCGGAGGGAGTCGGGATCCGAGTCGCTCGCGAAATTTTTTGCTTCGTGGTCGAGGCCATTCCGGCTGGTTTTTTTCCTCTATCAGCTGCTCGCCATCACGCTCACGATCTTTGCATTCATCCGATACGCCTGGGCGCCACTTGGATTCCGCCCGGAACTTCTCTACCTCCCGCTCACGATGCTTGTGGTGCTGGCAGCGGCAATTTTATTTGGCGAGGAATTCGACATCAAACGCATCAAATTCAGTCATGGCGCTCTTTTCTTGCTCCTTGCGCCGGCCTTGGTGATCCTCACCGTGCATAGCATCGGCAAGGGCACCGGTCCACTCACGATTCCCAAACTGCCAACGAACGATTGGAACTACTGGGGCTACGCCGTGCCGATCATCATCGGCTTTCTCGTCGGCCCGTGGCTTGACCTCCAGCAATGGCAGAGGGCGATTCAAATGCACCGCGAACGCGTCTCCATCGCCGCCGGATATGTCATCGGCTCGCTCCTTTTTTTCGGCCTCATCCTCTGGCACGGCATCACCGCACTCTGGGCGCTCAATTGGGGCGCGGGAGAGTTCATTCGCGTGGGAATCACAGGACACAACTATGGCCAGGAGGTACTGACCATGGTCTTCTCAAATGCTTCCTCATGGACTTTTTCCGCCTATGCGGTGTTCATCTGCGTGTGTGTGCTGACGACACTCGACAGCGGCTACATTGCCTTAAAGTGGTTCCTGCAATCCAACGCCAGCACGAGTAACCACCCGATCTTCTCACTGGTTCCTCCCAAGCTCCTCACCTCTCCCATCCCCGCCTACCTGCTTGCCGGCATCGTCGCCGTGGCGGGAGTGATGTTGAAATTCGAGTTGGAATTTTTCATGATTTTTTACGCCACATTCTTTGTTGGCTACTCGATTCTGGCGATCGCCCGCTGCTACATCGTCAGCCCGGCGAATGCGATTCCGCAGGTTAAAATGTTCTGCATCGGCAGCATTGCGGTGGTCATTTTTTCATTTGGCTACTTCCTGCGTTCGCCGAGTCTGCAGATCGTCGGTTCACTCCTACCGCTGGGCTATGTGATCTGGCTGCTGCTTAAGCCAAGTTCCTCGGAGGAATTCGTGAGCGATGCAGCGGAATTGGACACTACCGCCCCCTCCGCTCTCTCGTCCCGCCCAGAGAGTGCGGTGAGCGTGGCGAGCCCGATCACCGTGCTCGACCCGGGAGCCTCCCAGCACAGCTTGGCTGGGCATTTTGAAGATAAATGGTTCGTCTACACCCTCGTCGCGACCTATGCGGACACCAATTCGGTCGGCAATGTTTATTTCGGTATGTATGCCATGTGGGTCGGCAAAGCCCGCGAGCTGTTCTTCAACCGCGTCATGCCGAAGTTCAATCTCAAGAACACGCCGTTCTACATCCTGACCCGCTCGTTCGAGCACAAATTTGTCCGCGAGACACGTGAGTTCGAAACTGTACAGGTGAAAATCCGCGTCGCCGGCTACAACCGGAAATTCGCCACGCTGGAACACGAAATCTACGACTCGCTCGGACAGCTTCTCGGCAAGGGCAAACAAAGCCTGCTCTTCGTTTCATCCAGCGACTACAAGATGCTCGACATCCCGCCGGATGTTTACTCGGCCTTCATCGCCCATACCTGACGAATGAAAACGGGCGCGACAGTAGGCCGGTGGCGCACGGGATTTGCAGCTCTCGGGGTGTGCTTCGCCGCTTTCAGCCTCACCGCCTGCCCGAAACCTCCGCCGCCACCACCTCCTCCCCCGCCACCGACGCCCTCCCCCACGCCCACACCGGTTCCGACGCCCAAGCCGATACCCTCGTTGGTCCGCAAGCCACTTCCAACCGCCACCCTTTTCAACGGCATCTCGCTGGAATCCGCAGCGGTTGCGGTTCCGTCCAACGAACTGGCCTCCCAAGACCGCCTTGACCTGGATGCCTATAAAATCGAGCTGACCCTCCGCGCCCGCCTGCCTCGTCCAGCCACCACGCTGGAGGATATCGCATCGAGCGATCCCTCGCTGCCCGGCGTTTTCAAGGACCTTCCCGTCCTGCTGACCAGTGCTTCGGTGTCTCCGTTTTTCGAAAAAATCTACGAACTCAAAACAAACGACCTGAATCGCAAACTCGCCAATCTCGATAGTGTGCTCTCGCGGCACAATTTCTACGACTGCGAGACGATGCTCGAACTCGAGAACCCTGCCACATCACGCCGCGCTCTGCTCGTCATCGCGGACATGGATGTGAACACCGACGGCTCGGATGGAGACCGCAATGTCCAGGTCGATTCGTCTTCTGTTTTCTTTCTACCCCAGACGAGTTACCGCTGGCCGAAACAAACCGAGCGACCGAATCCCACGCTAGCAATCGAGGAAAAGCGACTTGCCGATTTCAAAGCCGAAAAACTCAAGCCCGATCTCAAGTCGGCACGTCTAACCCAAGTCAACGAAGGCATCGACCTCGCCACCCGCCGCATCCACGATCTGAAGAAATGGAGCTTTCTGGTCTCCTCGGTTGACCCCTTCATCGTCCTTCCGGGATTCATCATGCGTGACAACATCGGCCCCTTTGTGCCGAAAATCGGGGACTACGCCATCGTGATCCACGAAGGCCGGGCCTATCCGGCCATGCTGGGCGACTCGGGCCCCTCCCATAAAGTCGGCGAGGCCTCGCTGCTGCTCTGCCGCGAACTCAGCCAGCGCTCGTCCCAAATCATCCGAGCAGCCAGCGACCTCAATGTGACCTACCTCGTCTTCCCTGGTTCAGCCGATGCCTCCCCCGCCCCGCCTGATCTCGCAAAATGGCGGGAAAAATGCACACAACTCGCTGAGGAACTCGGTGGCCTCACCGTGCCATTGCACGAGTGGCCAAATCTCGTGCCCCCGTGGCCGACCCCAACTCCTTCGCCAACTCCTTCGCCAACAGCTGATCCCTACCCACCACAAGATCCCTTGAGCACCCAAATGCAGCAGGATACTCCACCCACCTCCGAGTAAAGGCCGCTCTTGCGTTCATTTTTTTGAAGGCTAAAAAAGTGCCTTACCATTACTGAATTCCATGATCCAGCAAACCGCACTCGCCAAAGCCCGTTCGGCATATCGTCCCAAGCTCCCAGCCTCGCTCAGCGCGGCATCCACTGCGAAGCAGACTCCGTTGCCGACATCCAGCGACAGCGAAATCCGCGCCCTTTTTCCAAACACCTTCGACCTTCCCGCTGTAACCTTTGAAAAAGGCTCCGCACCAGCAGCCGCCTCGCCGATCCGCGTTGGCGTGATCCTTTCCGGTGGCCCAGCACCCGGTGGACACAATGTCATCGCCGGCCTCTTCGACGCCATCAAAAGCATCCATCCCGCAAGCTCGCTCATCGGCTTCCTGAACGGACCGGACGGCCTTCTTACGAACAAAGGCATCGAAATCGACGCCAAGCTCATTGAGAGCTACCGCAACACCGGCGGCTTCGACATCATCGGCTCGGGCCGCACAAAACTGGAATCTCAAGAGGATTTTCTCAAAGCCCTCGAAACCGCAAAATCCCGCAATCTCACCGCGCTGGTGGTCATCGGCGGTGACGACTCGAATTCCAACGCCTCGAAGCTCGCCGAGTTTGCGAAGGCGAACAACGCCCAGCTCTGTGTAGTCGGAGTTCCCAAGACGATCGATGGCGACCTGCGCGGCGAACACATCGAGACGAGCTTCGGCTTCGACACAGCCAGCAAGGTTTACTCCGACCTCATCGGAAACATCCAGCGCGACGCCATCTCGGCCCGTAAATACTGGCACTTCATCAAGCTCATGGGCCGCTCGGCCTCGCACATCGCCCTCGAGTGCGCGCTGCAGACGCATCCGAATATCACGCTCATCTCCGAGGAAGTTGCCGAGCGCGGGCTTACGCTCAAGCAGATCGTCGACCAGATCGCCGATACCGTGGCCCACCGCGCAGCCAACGGCGAAAAATTCGGCACCGTGCTCATTCCCGAGGGGCTCATCGAATTCGTTCCGGAAATGGGCGCGCTCATCGGCGAACTCAACGAAGCCCTTGCCCACCACGGCGACGCCTTCAACGCCTTGGAAACACTCCCGCAGAAACGCGAATTCGTAGCCGCCAAGCTCACCACAGCGGCAGCCTCGCTCTATCGCAGCCTGCCGGATGACATCGCGAACCAACTCATCCTCGACCGCGATCCCCACGGCAATGTGCAAGTCGCTCGCATCGATACCCAGCGCCTCCTCATCGACCTTGTCGAAGCGCGCCTGAAGGAAATGAAAGCAGCCGGAACCTACAAAGCCAGCTTCTCGCCCCAGCCGCATTATTTTGGCTATGAGGGACGCTGCGCCGTGCCATCGAACTTCGATGCCGACTACACCTACACGCTCGGCTTCACCGCCGCACTCCTCCTCCGCGAGGGCCTCAGCGGCTACATCTGCTCCGTTCGCGGCCTCACAAAACCCGCTTCTGACTGGCAAGCCGGTGGCATCCCGATGGCCCAAATGATGAACATGGAACGCCGCCACGGCAAAATGGTGCCGGTCATCAAAAAAGCCCTCGTCGAACTCGACGGCCTCGCCTTCAAGGAATTCGAAAAACACCGCGCCGCCTGGGCGAAGGATACCCAATACGCATTCCCCGGCCCGATCCAATATTTCGGCCCTTCCGAGGTTTGCGACCGCCCAACGCTCACTTTGACCCTCGAGAGTGAACCAACCTCAAAATAATCCCAACATTTAGGATACAAAGTTTGACCCACTCCCGAGTCCCTGTTTATACCCCCTAAACATTGATATCACCCACCATGACAAGCACTGAAAAACCCGGTAGCGCGTTATTTATTCAAACAATCAACCGCTATGTGCCGGAAGTCATGCAGACAATGGTTGGCCTCTCAGCTACGCCTGGCACGGGGATTGAAAACTATCCGCAACCCTCAAAACTCAAGGGCGTCACAGGAGCAATCGGCCTCAGCGGCAAGGTGAACGGCATCATTTACACCGCTTACTCCCAGCGCCTTAGCAAACACATCGCAGAGAAAATTCTCGGCGGATCCGCCGGCGAACAGGATATTTTGGATGTCGTGGCGGAACTGACAAACATGATCACAGGCAATCTCAAATCCACGCTCTGCGACATGGGTTATAACTGCACCCTCAGCATACCCAGCGTGATGCGGGGAGACGAAATTTCCGTTTCTGCCAAGAACGCCACGATCTGCGTAGCGAACGACTACGTAATTGAGGGATCCTCCGATTCACTACGGGTTGTGGTCTTTGCCACGTTGGAAAATTAAAATAAAACACGTCATATGAGCTCACCTAAAATTCTTAGTGTCGACGACAGTCGAATGATCCACACCCTTATAAACAAAGGCTTCGCACCTTATGATGTCCAAATGGTCTTCGCCAGCAACGGTGCCGAGGGACTCGAAGTCGCAGCCAAAGAAATGCCCGATGTCATCCTGCTCGATGTCACGATGCCCATTATGGACGGAGTAGAGTGCCTTGGAAAACTCAAGGCGGATCCAGCCCTCAAGGACATTCCAGTCATCATGCTCACTGCCGAGGCCGGCAAGGAAAATGTGCTCAAGATAGCCAAGATGGGCGTGCGCGATTACATTGTAAAGCCTTTCACCGAAGCGAATGTGATCGACCGCGTCTCCCGCCTCGTGACCCTCAAACCGAAGGCGGCAGTTACAGCCCCTGCACCGGCAGCGACCGCTCCCGCAGCAAAAAAGACCCGCATCGCCACGGATGCCATCAAAATCCTCGTTGTCGATGAGCACCCTGCCATCGCGGAATCTATTGCCAAGGCGGTCGCCAAGCGCGGTTGGAAAGTCGTGAACTGTCCTAGCCCGGCCGAAGCCCAGCCACACATAGCCACCACGGTTCCCGCGGAGGAGACTCCTGATGCCATCCTCGTTAGCCTCGCCTTCCCGAGCAAGGCCGCGCTGAAATTTTACCAATCCGTCCGCATGAACCCCGCTCTGAAGGGCGTTCCGCTGGTCGGTCTCTCGGTGAAAACCGCAACCTTCGACCAGAACGAAGCCAAGGAAACCGGCTACTGCGCCATCTTCACGAAGCCACTCGAACTCGGCGAACTCCCTGACCGCATTGCTCGAGCTATGGAACTCGACATCACCCCTCTTTTCTACAGCAACGAAGGGGATTGCCAGGTTGTGACCATCCCGCAGGATCTTTCCGAAACAGGTTCACTGGACCTCACACGCCAATCGCGCAAAAAAATCGCCGACTTTGTTAATGCCGGTTTCGCAAAGCTCATCATCGACCTGACCGGCGTATCGAAATTCGAAATCCCACTCATACGGGCTGTTACATCCATTATCCATGAATGCAACAGCCTTGATATCAAATGGCGGATTGTCGGAGACGATACAGACAACCTCCCGAACTTGCCGACAGTTGTTTCGACGAACCTCAAAGTCGCCGCGCTGAAGGATCTTCCAAATCCTTTCACTAATACCGCGCCTTTGAATATCTACCCGAACAAAGCTGCAGCGGCAGCGGCATTCTGAGCCTCCACAAAAGCCGCGCCCCATGACACAGAGCCTTGCCACCACGCACCGAAGGATTTCCAACTGCTTGCTTTCAGCTCCTGCGGCCGGGAAGGTTTCTCCCGAAGGCTGGAGGTTGGCATTGTACCTGATCGTGCGCGTGCCGGTGGCGTCGCTCATGGATTCCAGGGCTCCGAAGCGCGTGTAGGTAATGCTCACATCCGGCGTGGCGTCCGAGTAATCGGTCAGCGACGATCGATCCGCTGACGGGTGGTATGAACCGGGCAGAAAGCGACCGACAGGGAGGAAGGGATCGCCATCGAGGCGGGGAAGACGCTTTTGTTAGAAAAGGGTCGGGTGGCCGAGCTCTGCGACAAGCTGGGGATCGGCATTCACGCCGTGGAGTGAGGAGTCTCAGGGTAGCAAATCGGTGTAGATGCCGGGGTCACTGCCGGGGATTTCGATGGCCCCGCAGGCCTTGGCGTAAAACTCCTTGGGTCCGACGCCGCCGATGATGGCGTAGGCGTAGCCGAGGTCGCGCAGAGCTTCGAGGGATTTGAAAAGAAGGGCTTTGCCGAGGCCCATGCCGCGGGCGGATTCCGAAACGCCGATGGGCCCGAAGAAGCCGCGAAGCGTGGTATCGTAGCAAGCGAAGCCGAGGACTTCTTTGTCCTTGGTGGCGATGAAGCAAGTGATCGGCTGGCGGGTCATCGCGACTTCCACTTCGATCACCCATTTTTCAGAGAAATGCGTGCGGACGAATGTTGACACCGTGTGTTTCTCAAAGGCCCGGGCTCGTCTCAGGGTAACGCCATTTTCCGCGGAAGTGGCATACGAGGACGCAGAATCCGGCAGATCATACAAACGCACGAGCATGTCCATCATGCATGCGATTCAAGGGGGCGGATGGCATTCAGAAAAGAATGATTTTCCAGTGAGATCTGGAAATTTATCAGAATCCACCAGTTAAACTGATCCACTGGGGCTCATAGCTTCCCGCCGCTATGAAAGCTCCCATCTCGATTTCCATCACCGGTGCCGCTGGCCAGATCGGCTCTGCACTTCTTTTCCGCATTGCGTCAGGCTTCGTTTTCGGCCCGGACCAGCCCGTCAATCTCCGCCTGATCGAAATCGAACCGGGTCTTCCCGCGCTTCAAGGAGTGATGATGGAGCTCGATGACTGTGCGTTCCCGTTGCTGACCCCTTTTACAAAATGCTTCAATATGCGGTACCGCCCCCCTTTGGTTCACGGATAGCTTTCACTGCGCCGCTGTCAGTCAGGCGGATTTCGAGATTTTCAATCGCTGATCGAGCCTCATCTGTAAGAGACCAACTAATCGCTTGAATAATCCGAACTGTAATCTTTCGGCTTCGTGCATCACAGTAAAGTAAGACACTTATTGTTGTAGAGCGCCCTCTGTCGTTTGGCACTATTTTGGCATAAGAAGCAACCATTAGATGATCGCTCGAATTACCATCCTGCTTAGCAAAGCCCAAATCCTTTAATGTGGATTCTAACTCAGATTTAACTTGGTCGAGTGCGTTTGGAGAATTTGTCAATTCGATTGTAATTGTTTTCTCTGCCATTGGATCACATGCCGTAAGCGCCATGAGTGCAAAAAGCAGAAGCGAAAAGTATCGCAAAAGCCTTACCATGGACGAGGAGGAGCCGATTGAGGTCCGCGTTCATTCCAGTTGCTTGGCCCGTGAGTATTTCCATTACGCATAGCACCGAGGCTCAATCCAAGAGCATTGGAAGGTAAATACAATGGCCCGAGCATCTGCCCTTGATAAGTATGTTGTCTTTCGTGCATTCCAAGCGGGCCATTATGAAGCGGGTATTTTGGACCAAATCCCCGCGGATAGTGGATCGTGTTTCCAATCGTAATTGCACCCAGAGGCATGAAAGGGTGATTTTCAAATTGGATAGCATTATTTCCCAATGTCGCTTTTGCGCCTCCGATCAAACCCACCCCACCCCAGCCAAGACCTAGTATCGTATTTGGAAGGTTCCAAAGTTTACCAACTGCATCAGCAACACCCTGGCCAACAGCCACATTAGCCCCACCACCACGTCCACCGCCCGGACCAGGAGGCTTAGGTTTTTCAGGCTGCTGAGGCCCGTCGCCTGGCTTGGGGAGTTTGTCGCAAAGCCCCATTGGATCGACGCTATTTGCCGGCTCATTCCCACAATAGCGATAAATATTCACATCCCCCGCCGCGAAGCGGATCGGGTCGGTCTGCAGAAACCGACCTATTTGCGCGGAATATACGCGGTTGCGGTAGTCGTAGATTCCCGCTTGGCTCAACCACTCGCGCCCAGTGAACAAAAACCTATTTCCACGCGGAGACGCGGGGAGCGCGGAGGCGGAGGAATCATAGCCACTCACCGCTCCGAAGGCGTCGTAGCGGTAGCTTTCCAGCAATTCACCGTTTTCACCTGTGAGGGCAATCGTGCTGCCGAGGCCGTCGTGGTGGTAATAGGCTGGGCCGGTGGTGGTGATCATCACGAGGATCTCATCGATTCCCGCTCCGTGGACATAGACTTGCTCGAGCTCCCCTCCTCCATTTCTTTCCTCGATCAAGTTCCATCCCGAGTAGGTCAGGTTCAGCGTGCCGTTGCCGCTGGTGCGCCGCACCACGCGGTTGCGAGAGTCGTAGGTGAACTCGGTTGTCACTCCGTTCACGGTGGCGGTGGTCAAGCGGTTCTGCGCGTCGTAGGCGTAAGCCGCTCCGGGCACGCTGACCATATTACCGTTGAGGTCGGTCTCCGTTGAAATCCCATCCACGCTGGTGTAGCCGTTGTCGGAGTTGGCCGTGTAGTGCGCGGTCATGCCGTTGTCGCTCACCCATTGGCGATTACCCACGGCGTCGTATTGATAGCCCACCGTGCGGGCGCTGCCATATTTGGCTTCGCTGAGTTGGTCTACCGCGTCGTAGTTGTAATTTTCCGTCAGCGGGTTCAGGACGCTTTGGGTTTTACTCTTGCGGCAACAGTTGACTCGCTCGCTCCCGCTCGTCTCACCCTTCGGGCTGCCTGCAGCAGTCTCCCCCGAGCCCTCCCAGGCTCCGGTGGTCGCGACTTTGTCGAGCGTGTAGTCGATCTTGGCCAGCAAATCCAATCCCCGGCGGTGCTCGAGGCCGATGAGCCGCTGGGCGGCGTCGTAGCGGTAAAGCGCGGTCATTCCATTCTCCAGTGTTTTGGCGGTAGTGGCTCCCACGGGGTTGTATTCATACGATGCCACCGTTCCGCCATCAAGGCCGATTCCTGCGATCTGTCCGCGTGGCGTGTAGGTTTGCGTGGCCACATTTCCGCCGGGATAGGTCGTGGAGGCCAGGCGCCCTGCGGCATCGTAGGCGTAGCCGACCGTGAGTGCGGGCTGGCCGGTGACTTGGGTCGTTTCGCTCAGAACTTGGTTGGCGGCGTTGTAGGAATAGGTGAGCGAGACGGCACCGTTGTCCTCGCTCAGCACGCGCCCAGCGGCGTCGAACGAGCGCGTGATGTCCGGCGTCTCATCGCTCCAGTTCGTCTGGATTTCCCGATTGCGGTTGTCGAAGACCAAGGTGCGAATCTGCCCGGCGCGGGTCGTGTAGCCCATTTCCGTAGTTTGCTAAAACATTCTGTAAATCGAGATAGCGATTCCAAATCCACCGCCTAAAATAAACCCAGCCGAGACGATCCATGAAAAAAAACGTCCAAATTCATTTTCCGGATCAATGCTTTTTGGAAACAAAAATGGCCTCAAATAATCCGACTTAGAGTCTTTAAGTAAAAGGTATACAAAAGACCATCCTGTTAAGAACAAAACAATACTTATTGCGAAGGAATCGAAAAAGAGCGTCATTTTTTAGTGCTCCCAATCACCCGATTTTTTGTGTAGTTTATTCCAACTGGTAAACCCATGCCTGCCTCAATGTAACTTGATCCATCTGAGTTTTTACCTTTCGAAAATGACATAATCGCCGTTCCATTTACTTGTTCAAACCCATGCCCGGATTTGGGCAAACTTCCAGTTCCTGCACTGAAACTTGCGCTCACCCCTGGCGTTCCAACACCACCTCCAACATAAAATGCAGCTCCATCACCATTAAATAAAACCCCCAAAGTCCCTACAAGACCATTAATTCCAGCAGAAACATTTAAATCTCCATAACCATCTGGCGCTTTAACCGCCACATTAGCCCCGCCCCCACCCCCACCGCCCGGACCGGGAGGTTTAGGTTTTTCAGGCCGCTGAGGCCCGTCGCCTGGCTTGGGGAGTTTGTCGCAAAGCCCCATTGGATCGACGCTATTCGCCGGCTCATTCCCACAATAGCGATAAATATTCACATCCCCCGCCGCGAAGCGGATTGGGTCGGTCTGGAGGAACCGGCCGATTTGCGCGGAATATACGCGGTTGCGGTAGTCGTAGAGGCCGACCTGTGAGAGCCATTCGCGGCCGGTGAAAAAGAACCTGTTGCCGAAGGCAGTCGAGGGACGAGGGTCGAGCGTCGAGGGGCTTAGGACGGTCGCCGCGCCGAAGGCGTCGTAACGGTAGCTTTCGAGCAATTCTCCGTTTTCGCCTGTGAGAGCAATCGTGCTGCCGAGACCGTCGTGGTGGTAGTAGGCTGCGCCGGTGGCGGTGATCTTCACGAGGATCTCATCGATTCCCGCTCCGTGGACATAGACTTGCTCGAGCGCGCCTCCTCCATTCCTTTCCTCGATCAGATTCCACCCTGAGTAGGTCAGGTTCAGCGTGCCGTTGCCGCTTGTGCGCTGCATCACGCGGTTGCGCGAGTCGTAGGTGAACTCGGTGGTCATGCCATTCACGATGGCGGAGGTTAGCCTATTTTGAGCGTCGTAAGCGTAAGCTCCGCCCGGCACGCTGACCATATTACCGTTGAGGTCGGTCTCCGTCGAAATCCCGTCCACGCTGGTGTAGCCGTTGTCGGAGTTGGCCGTGTAGTGCGCGGTCGTGCCGTTGTCGCTCACCCATTGGCGATTACCAACGGCGTCGTATTGATAGCCCACCGTGCGGGCTGTGCCGTATTTGGCTTCGATGAGTTGGTCCACCGCGTCGTAGTTGTAGTTTTCGGTAAGCGGGTTCAGGACGCTTTGGGCCTTGCTCTTGCGGTTCCCGACTTTGTCGAGCGTGTAGTCGACCTTGGCCAACAAATCAAAGCCCCGGCGGTGCTCGAGGCCCACGAGCCGCTGGGCGGCATCGTAGCTGTAAAGCGCGGTCATTCCATTCTCCAGCCAGAGGGGTCAGGCATAAATTATTGACATTTATCTATGGTGCAGAAAGCGAGTTAAAAGAGGTTAGATTTGTTCGAAAG
>JBIJCR010000030.1:0-21677 GCA_044344595.1 Terrimicrobiaceae bacterium | reverse complement strand
AACCCCGCGGTTTGGGGGGAACTTGGAGGCGCTCCAGCGCCCTCAAGATACCGAACCAAAACAACAACAAAAAACCGACCTCAAACACAAAGAATCGGATAGCCCCGCGATTGAAGCACGCATCGGCCATCTGAAAAGCGACTTCTGCTTGGGCCGAAACTTTCTCAAAGGCCAAGTGGGTGATGCGATCAACTTGCTTCTGGCCGCAGCGGCCTCGAACCTGAGCCTCTGGATGAGGCAGGTTCTTTTTGCGCTTGTTTCAGCAATCCAAAATTGGGCGCGAGAATGTCGGACTTTCCACTCGCCTCTTCCAGCGTGAGGGTTTTTCAGGGCCGACTAGAATAGCACTGGTTGTAGGGGTGAAAGGAAATGCTATTGCCGCAAGCTGAGCCAAGATCGCTACTCTGCCCCTGGATATCGAACGCGCATCCGGGCGAGCCTTTTGGCCACAGAGGAAGGCGCGAGCTGGCTCACATCGCCACCAAATCGCGCGACTTCCTTCATGATACGGGAACTGAGGTAGGTATAGTCTTCCTTGGGCGTGAGATAGACCGTTTCCAATCGTGGCTCCAGCTTCCGATTCATGAGGGCCATTTGAAATTCAAATTCGAAATCTGAAACGGCGCGCAGGCCACGAATAACGGTAAAGACTCCATGCTCACGGGCGAAATCCACAAGCAAGCCCTCTAAAGGCAAAATGGTGATCGCTGGGTCGTCACCGAGAGTTTCACGCAACATAGCCATGCGCTCCTCGACACTGAAGAAAGGCCCCTTGGACTTGCTGGCCGCCACGGCGATGATGAGATCCGAGAACAAATGCGTGGAGCGCCTGATCACATCGAGATGACCGAAGTGCACGGGGTCGAAGCTTCCGGGATAAATGGCACGGCTTTTATTCATGGCTTGTGTGGCAGTTTTTGAAAACTGTGCGAGGGCTTGAGATTCATGACATCAGCGCTTGTTTTGGTGGAGCGAATGGTGTCACGGAAGTAATAGGCGGACGGTTTCAAGATGCGGTCGTAGGTATGGGAATCCATCGTAGCAAGGCCGAACTTGGCATGGTAGCCGTAGTGCCACTCGTAGTTGTCGGCGAGGGACCAACTGAAATATCCGCGCACATCGTAGCCATCGCGGATGGCGCGCCCGATGGCGGCGAGGTGGTTTTTCATATACCAAATGCGCTTCAAGTCGTTCGTTGTGGCGATGCCATTTTCTGTAATCATCATGGGCTTGCCGTAGCGGTCGCCGACGCGCCGAATCTCGTTGTAGAGGCCATTAGGATTGATGCGCCACCCCATCATGGTGTAGTTGTGTCCCCTCCTCCAGGCTTCTGCTATGAACGATGTCGGGCTGGCGACCTGGGAGTAGTAGTAATTGATGCCGATGATATCACAGACATCCCACACACGATCGAGGTGGTCGATGTTTCCATGGATCATGGTGTTGTAAAAAATCCCGCCTGGGTCGAGGAAGGAGCGTTCCCACCATGGCAGGGCCTCCACGGAGACGACCTTGGCGGAAGTTTTCACCTTTTTAATCCGCGCGGCGGCATCGCGGAACATGCCAGTACTGGCATCGATCACCTTCCAATAAGTGCCAAGGGCAAGCGTCATCGCCGGGGGCCACTGGCCAGCGATGTAAGCCGTGGTGATCTGGCCGTTTGGTTCATTCTGCGGGGCGAAGTAGTTCGCGTAAGGCGCGAGGCGCGGGAGAACCTTGTCGAGATACACTAGCCAGCGCTCGCGTGCCTTCGGGTGAAGCCAGTTCGAGGCCTTGGGATTTTTTTGATCATAAAGCCAATCCGGGAATGTGAAGTGCCAGAGGCAGATGACCGGCTCGATGCCGGCGGCTTTTAGACGGCGGGCCATCTCGACATAGCGCTCCAGCGCCTTCTCGTTAAACTCACCCATGCGCGGCTCGATGCGCGCCCACTCGAGGCTGAACCGATAATGGGTGACGCCAGTCTTCTTGAGAGCGGCCAAGTCTTTATCAAAATGGGTCCAGGAGTAGAGAGCATTTCCCTTCTGAGGCGCGCCACCCTTCGAGACCATGATGTCCCAATCCGTGGAAAAATAGTCCGCATCGCCGGTTTTCACCGCAGGGTCCTCGTATTGGTAGCTGGCTGTGGAAATGCCCCATGCGAACTTTGTATTTTCATGGGGGAGCGGGCGTGGGGGGCGTGGCTGCGGCCCCCGCGAATCAGGGCCGAGTGGATTGAAACTGCTGCAGGATACCAAAAAAAACAGAGCAAAGCAGGGGAGGAAACGACCGAGATGGCGCAAAAACAACGGAGTCATGGAATGAGCTAAATCTGGCAGCGCTTCGGGCGAAAGCCTTTTTTATCCTGAACAGCCCGTCTTGGATTTGCGCTGCGCGGGCATTTTGTGATTGAATTTTGCATTATGAGCCAAGTCGCATATCTCGGACCCGAAGGAACCTTCTCGGGCATTCTCGCCCGCCAAAGATTCGGAAAAAAAGCCGATCTCATCGCCACCGCGGCTATCGAGGGGGTTTTCGAGAGCGTTCTAAGCGGGGCCGCACACCTTGGGATTGTTCCTGTAGAAAATTCTTCTGGAGGAACTGTTTACGATACAATTGATCTACTCATTCATCATGCAGGGTCAATTTATATTGTGGAAGAACTGGCCCTAGACATCCGCATCGCCCTGCTAGGTCGCAAGGGAGCCCCGGTGAAGAAAGTGTATTCCCATTTCACCCAGATCAAGCACCACGCCGAGTGGCTGAAAATCCACCATCCCCAAGCCATCTTAGTGCCTGTGGCCAGCACGGCCACGGCATCCGAGCGGGCCGCCGCCGATCCCAAGGCCGCCGCCCTTGCCTCGCCAGGTGCAGCCGGCATTTACAAACTCGACATCCTCGCCACGCCCTCGGACGGCCAAGAAGTCAATGTGACGAACTTTTTCACCATCGCCCGCAAGCCAGGCAAAACGTCTGCCGCCAACCGCACGGCACTCGTTGCCACCCTGCTGAACCAATGCGGCAGCCTGCACAAGTTCCTCGGCCCGTTTGCGAGACAGCAAGTCACCTTGACGCGAATCGTTTCCCGCCCCGTGCCAGGCCAACCGCAAACCTATGTCTTCTACATTGAAGTCGAGGGTGCCGAAAGCGATCTCGGCGTGGCCCGCGCCTTGGAACTTGCAAAGCGCCAAGCCAAATCCATATCGATTCTTGGCACCTTCCCACTGGGTCGCCACTTCCGATCCTGACTTGTCAAAAGTAACCGCCTTTGACACAAAAAGACTATTCTTATGAATTACATCCGCACCCTCTCAACGATTCTCGCCCTCATTCTCTGCACCCCATTCCTCCAGGCTCAGGAAGAAGCCACTATTACGGTTAAGAAGAGCGATACCCTGAACATTTCGATCAAACCCTTCGCCGGTCCAGATGCAGCGATCGCCGGCAAGGTGGTATCGAACGACCTAGACCTCTCCGGGCTTTTTTCAATTGGGATCTCCGAGCGGGCAAACTTTATTGTGAGTGCTACCGCATCCGGTGCCTCACTCCAAGGCATTGTGACAGATAACCGAGGCAATGTGGTTCTCCAGAAAACCTACTCAACCAATACCCGCGCGGCCGCCCACCAATTTTCGGATGATATCGTCGAGACGCTCACAGGCGGAAAAGGCATCGCAAACTCCAAGATCGTCTTCGTGAGCAACCGGAGTGGCGCAAAGGAAATCTATTCCGCTGACTACGACGGCGCCAACCAGCGCCAGATTACACAAGACAAGGCCATCAGCGTAGCTCCTGCCATCTCACCTGATGCTTCCAAACTTGCATATACCGGCTACCAAAGCGGCTATGCTGATATATATAATGTCGACATCGCATCAGGGGCGCGTTCGAAAATCCTCAACTTCCCAGGCACCAACTCCGGTGCCAGCTTTTCACCCGAAGGCGGACGTATTGCCTGTACACTGAGTAAGGACGGCAACCCCGAGCTCTACATCGTTGCAGCGAACGGCAGCGGTGCACGTCGACTCACCCGCACCCGCGCAGTTGAATCCTCGCCGTCTTGGTCGCCTGATGGCGGAGAAATCATTTACTCTTCTGACGAACGCGGCGGCCCACAACTTTTTCGCATTAGCGCCGCAGGAGGAATTGGACGCCTTGTTTCGACTGGGTATAGCTACTGCACCGAGCCAAGCTGGTCACCTGATGGCAAAAAAATCGCCTTCACGGTCCGCCAAGGTGGTTTTGCGATAGCAGTCATGGATCTGGCGACTGGCGCATCGCGGGTCGTCGCGGAAGGACAAGATCCTGCTTGGGGTGCTGACTCCCGACATCTTATTTATAGTGATGGATCGTCCATCATGCTCCTCGACACACTCAAGGGCCGCCGCACACCAGTCATCTCAGGCCTTGGCAAAGTCTCCGAGCCCTCCTGGTCGCGCTGATATCGCAGCCACATGCTACTTGTCGAAAGGATTGCAACAGCCGGGATGCCGTAAACATAAGATTTTAAAAATTGCGTTGGACGGGATGGCTTCGCTTCGCCACGTTGATTGGCTTTTCAAAACCGGATGCTGACTCTTTCACAGGTGACAAAATCTTTTGGCGGGCGGGTTCTTTTCGAGGACGCGGCGCTACAAGTGAACGCGGGCGACCGTATCGGGCTCATCGGCCCGAATGGCGCGGGGAAATCGACACTCTTTTCGCTTCTTCTGCGGAATGACGAACCCGACGAGGGGCAGGTCACGCTTCAGCGGGGGACTCGTGTAGGCTTCCTGCCTCAGGAGACTGCTGCAGTGAGCGATGATACGGTGATGGAGTTGGCTGCGGGCCACGAGGCCGACGGCAGAGCCGAGGCCATGGCGAAGCGTATTTTAGCGGGCCTGGCATTTCGAGAAGGTGACTTCCATCGCCCACTGCGCGAGTTGAGCGGCGGGTGGATCATGAGGGCGCACCTCGCTCGACTTCTGGTCGAGGAGCCCGATTTACTGCTGCTGGACGAACCCACAAACCATCTTGATCTGGAGACGCTTGGATGGTTCCAAAATCATCTCGCAGGATATCCAGGAGCGATTCTCACGATCTCACACGACCGGGAGTTCCTGAACCTCATCTGCCGTGGAATTGTGGAAATCCGCCACCGCAAACTCATCCGCTACAATGGAAATTACGATGCCTGCTTGGAGCAGAAGAAAGCCCGTGAGGAGCAGCAACTCGCCGCCTACCGCAACCAGCAAAAAGAAATCGCGCACTTGGAAGATTTCATCAACCGATTCCGCGCCAAGGCCAGCAAGGCTGCGCAAGCGCAGGACCGCATCAAACAACTCGCCCGCATGGTTCGCATCGAAGCGCCAGAGTCCGATGAGCCAACAGTAAGTTTCCGTTTTCCGCAGCCTCCGCGAGGCGGCCAGCGCGTGATCACCCTTGAAGGCATACACCAAGCCTATGGGGAGAAAGTGATCTACGAGGATTTGAATTTGGAGGTCGAAAAAGGTCAGCGTACCGTACTCGTAGGTCCGAACGGAGCAGGCAAGTCCACTTTGTTGAAAATAATAGCTGGCCAACTCGAACTCCAAGCTGGCACACGCACCCTAGGCCATAACTGCGGCATCGGCTACTTTGCCCAACACCGCACCGAAGGCCTGAACACCAAACGCTCGGTGCTCGACGAGGTGCAGTCCATCGCACGCCCCGTGCCGGAGCAAGCGGCCCGCACGGTGCTGGGAGCATTTTTGTTTCGCGGTGATGATGTCTTCAAGCCAATCGGCGTTCTCAGCGGCGGGGAGAAAAGTCGTGTGGCACTGGTGAAGCTTCTGCTCGATCCCCCGAACTTCCTGCTCCTCGACGAGCCGACGACCCACCTCGACATGCCAAGCATCGATGCGCTCATCCGGGCACTCCAACCCTACGAGGGAACGATCTTTTTCGTCAGCCACGATGTGCATTTCATTCGAGCCATCGCGACTTCAGTCATCCATGTACAGGCCGGCAAACTCACTCCGTATGCGGGCGATTACGATTACTTCCGCGAGAAGTCCCGCGCCAGCGGCAGCGTGAGGGCCGGCACGGTTGCCTCGCTGGGAAATTTCCAGCCCGAGACCAAACCTTCGACAACCTCCAACCAGCCGAAAATGGGGCTCAAGGAAATCAAAGCCCAGCGCCGCGCCGAAGCGGAGGTCCGCAAGGCGGAAGCCGCTGAAAAGCGCGCCCGGGAACGGCGTGTGGCCGAGCTGGAGACCCAGATCCAGACTCTCGAGGCACGCCAGCGTGAACTCACTGCAAAGATGGAAGAGAAGGAAACCCATGACAGTCCATCCCTTGCGATGCAAATCAACCGCGAACTCGCGGATGTCGGAGACTCCTTGGAAAAGGCAAACTCCGAATGGCTCGCCAGCGCGGCCGAGTGTGAGGCTCAGGTGAGCGCTTAGCAATTTCAACAATACCCCCACGGATGTCTTGTCGCGGGGCATCTCCTCCGGTACGCAGGAGCTTGTATGTCCACCAAACCTTTGACCGGCCATGAATACCCTGGCGACCCCTGCACGATTGTCATCTTCGGCGCCTCAGGAGACCTCACCAAGCGCAAGCTCCTCCCCGCACTTTACAATCTTAAAGCCCTCAAACTACTGCCCGAGAACTTTGCCGTGATTGGTGTGGCCGTGAGCGAAAGCAACGACGAGCTTTTTCGGACGCAGATCACCTCTGACATACAACAATTTGCCACACGTCCGGTCGATCAGGCCGAGTGGGATGACTTTGCCAAGCGCAGCTACTACATTTCCGGCGACTTCAATAATCCCGACACGTTCCAGCACCTCGGAGCGAAAATCAAAGACGTTCAAAAAACGTGGAACCTGCCCGGCAATGTTCTTTTCTACCTCGCCATCGCACCGACCTTCTTCGGCAAGGTCGTGGAGCAACTTGGAAGCGCCGGCCTCACCGAGGAGAATCCGGATGCCTGGCGCCGAGTCATCATCGAAAAACCCTTCGGCCATGACCTGCAAAGCGCCCGCGATCTGAATGCGGACCTCACCAAGCACGTCGTGGAGTCGCAAATTTACCGTATCGACCACTACTTGGGCAAAGAAACCGTGCAGAACATCATGGTCTTCCGCTTCGGAAACAGCGTTTTCGAGCCAATCTGGAACCGCCGCTACATCGACTATGTGCAGATCACCGTAGCCGAGGAACTCGGCGTGGAGCTGCGCGGCGGCTACTACGACCACTCCGGTGTGACGCGCGACATGGTTCAAAACCACATCCTCTCCGTGCTTTCGCTCGTGGCCATGGAGCCACCCACCTCGATCTCCGGCGACAGCGTGCGCAACGAGAAGGTGAAAGTCCTAGAAGCCATCCGCCCGATGGATCCCGAAGAAGTTCTGGCCAACACCGTTCGCGGACAATACGGGGCCGGTATCATAGGTGGAAAAACCGTCCCGGCATACCGCACCGAGCCTGATGTGAATCCGCAGTCGAACACCGAGACCTTTGTCGCCATGAAACTCGAGGTGGACAACTGGCGTTGGGCCGATGTGCCATTCTTCATCCGCAGCGGCAAGCGCCTCGCTGCCCACACGACCCAGATCGTCATCGGCTTCAAGCGCACCCCATTACTGCTCTTCGGAAAATGTATAGAGGAGAATATCATGCCGAACCGCCTGGTCATCCATGTGCAACCGGACGAGGGCATCACAATGGATATACACGCCAAGCGCCCTGGGCCCGGGATTTCTATTGCAAATGTGCCGCTTGATTTCAGCTACCAAGAATTCGGAGAGGAGAATGCCGCCACCGGCTACGAGACGCTTCTCTACGATTGCATGATCGGCGACATGACGCTCTTCCACCGCTACGACAGCGTGGACGCCTCTTGGCGAATTGTGAATCCCATCCTCGATGTATGGCAGGCGTTGCACCCGCGCGATTTTCCAAACTACGCAGCCGGCACATGGGGCCCAGAGGCCTCGGATCGCCTCATCGAGAAATCCGGCCACGCATGGCATCACTACGTTCTCAAGAAGTAATGCCGCCCCTGCAACACATCATCCTGGCTGGCGACATCGGCGGCACAAAAACCAACCTGGCTCTCTTCGGCGTGGCAGGGGATTCGCTTGCAATCCTTCGCGAGCAGCGTTACCCGAGCGTTGACTATCAGAGCCTTAACGCCATGCTGCGTGAGTTTCTTGGTAAAGACGCCCCACCCGTGCTGGCGGCTGGCTTCGGAGTTCCAGGCGTCGTCAGCAATGGTCGCGCCAAACCCACCAACCTCACATGGGGAGTCGATGCCACCGAGATCTCCCAGGAATTCAAAATTCCTCATGTAGCCGTCTTGAACGACCTCGCAGCAAATGCCCACGGCATTGCCCACTTGCAGGCTAGCGACTTCGCTGTTGTCCAGCAAGGTGCCGCCAGCTCCAAAGGCAACCGCTGCGTCGTCTCACCGGGCACTGGCCTCGGCCAGGCTGGACTTTACTGGGATGGACAAAAACACCATGTCTGGGCCTGCGAGGGTGGCCATGCCGACTTTGCTCCAAGGAACGAACTCGAGATCGCGCTCCTTGAGTATCTCATCAAACAATTCGGCCACGTCAGCGCGGAGCGAGTCGCCTCGGGCCTCGGCATCGAAAACATCTACAAGTTCCTCCGCGAAACAGGTCGTGGAATGGAACTCCCCGCCGTCGCAGAGGAAATGAAAAAAGCTGACGCAGGCGTGGTCATTTCCAAGTATGCCAAATTGGGTGAATGCGCGATGTGCGCCAAAACGCTCGACATCTTCGTAAGTTGCCTCGGAGCCGAAGCCTCGAACATGGCACTAAAAACCATGTCCACCGGAGGTGTCTTTCTCGGAGGAGGCATCCCAGCAAAACTACTGAGCCACATCCAGAGCGACGCGTTTCTCCAAGCCTTCAATCAAAAGGGTCGCCTCTCCTCAGTTATGGAAAACATGCCCGTCCTCGTTATCCTTAACGACCAAGCAGCACTTCTAGGCGCAGCCTACCACGCCCTCGACAAGGCAACCCACTGATCCTGTGTGACGCCGGCTAAACTGCCAATCTCCACTTCAGTTGCGCCTGATTCGTTTTGTTTTAAAAGACATACATTTTTTCGCGTAAAGATCCGATTATGTGAATCGGATTTCTCCTGATGGACTGATGAAACACTGGATAGTGGAGAGAATTTCAGGAATAGCGGCGTCCATTTCCTCCTCCTTGAAGCCGACTTCTTTAAGCGCGAGCTCATCTGGCTCATAGTAGAAGCCATCCACACCCACACCATAACCGATCTGTGTTGCGACGTGTTTAGCCGCGTGGATGAGGGTCACGATCTTTCTTTCCCTACCTGGGCACTCCGAGGGGGTTTGATAGTAACAACCCACGGAAACGAATGTGGATGGGAAGCCCCAATTTTCAAGGAGAGCTTTGGTGACTTGAGTGGACTCAAAGCCGAGAATCACTTTTTCGGCTTCGCGCCAAGTGGCAAATTCGTCGGGAACACGATTGGTAATATCGTCCAAGGCCGTGAAGTTGGCGTAGGCGAGAGCAAACTTTCCGAGGTCATGTATGAGTCCTGCGGTGTAGGCCGTTGCGGCATCGCCCAGGTGCATTTTCTTGGCAAGCGTCTCGGCACAGATCGCAACACAGAGCGAATGTCGGCAAAGATCACCAGGTTCCCAGCCGTAGCCCCTCACAGGATGAACGAGCCAGCGCCCGGTAAGAGTGGAGGCTGCGATACGGTAAAGAACTTTGCTGCCTAGACGAAGAATGGCATCCGATATGCTGTCACAGCGCTGGTTGCTGGCAAAAAAGGCGGAATTTGCAGTTCGCAAAACATCAGTGGCAAGACCTGTATCCAAATTGATCAGCATCTCCATCTCTCCAAGGTCGGAGGAACTCCCCTCGGCAAGCTTGAGTAGTTTGGGAAGAATCGCCGGAGCGCAGGGAATGGATCGAGTCATCTCGACCACTGTCTGGAGGTCAGCTGCGGATTTCATTTAACGGATAAACTCAGGTCTAGCGGGGATTTTTACGATGACATCGCCCGTCTGGTTGTTGAGCCGGATGCTTCGGTTCACCCGTCCGCTGACTTCCCATGCGACGACATCCAACTCCATTTCTTGGCTAAGACGATAAAACATATCGATGTTCTTGGATCCGATCCTAAAAAAATTATCCGTTGCCATGAGTTGGGCACCACCGAAGACCTTGCAACGGATATCGCCTTTCTTGGCTCCAGCTCGAATCAAAGCGCTTAGCACACGTGGAATACCAGTATCGAGGAACATGGCCTCGCGGATCTTCTCGCCCTCATGAAGAGTGGCAGTTGGCAGCATCGCATGAAGCATTCCACCAATACGTCGCTTGGAGTCGTGAAATGTAATACCCAAGCAGGAACCAAGTGCGTGAGTCATGAGGAAGGTGGATGGCTCGGTGCTGATTTTATAGTCAGCCACACCCACAGTAATGGTAGGCATTTGGTTAGCGACAGGATTTGAGGGAAAAACCATGGGAGCTATTTTTAATGATATACGGTTCTGGCGATAAAAAAAGCTAAAACGTTTATTAAATTGACTGTTAAGAAGCCACCGACTGCGTTGCCTTGCCGTTATTGGCTTACGATGCCATTCTGTTGTTAGCGGAATGTTTGAAATCAAAGAAAAACCCAAGATGGTGGAGAGGGCGTTACTAGTGGGAGCCTACTGTGGCAATGCAAGCGAGTCCGAGGCATCCAGCTTGCTGGATGAGCTGGCGGAGTTGGTCAACACACTCGGGATTCCTATCGTTGATCGGCAACTTGTGCATCACCGTGAACCACATCCCCGTTATCTCATGGGCTCAGGGAAGGCGGAGGAGCTTTCAGCCATGGCTAAAGAAGCCAAGGCGGATGTGCTCATCTTCGACAACGAACTGACTCCCTCCCAGCAGAGAAACTGGGAAAAGCTGACGGGGATGCTTGTCATCGACCGCCAGGAGGTGATTCTGGATATTTTTGCGAAGCGTGCACAGACGATGGAAGCGCGGTTGCAAGTGGATTTGGCCCGAATGGAATATTCGCTCCCGCGTCTCGTTCGCGCATGGTCCCACCTTGGCAAACAAGGCGGAGGCATCGGCTCCAAGGGAGAAGGCGAGTCGCAGCTTGAACAAGACAAAAGAAAAATCCGCGGCCAAATCGACCGCCTGAAAAGCGAGCTTGAGGCGGTGAAACGTCGGCGGGCCACGCAGCGTAAGGACCGCAAACGCGCACCCGTTCCCAATGCAGCCATCGTGGGATACACTAATGCCGGCAAATCCTCGCTCCTCCGGGCCCTCACGGGAGCCCAGGTGCTCGTGGAAGACAAACTCTTCGCAACGCTCGATACCACCACCCGCAAGATCGCCCTTCCAAACAACCAACCCCTGTTGCTCACAGATACAGTGGGTTTTGTCAGGAAGCTCCCTCATGGCCTGGTTCAGGCTTTCAACGCCACGCTGGAGGAGGCAGTGATGTCCGACTTCCTGATCCATGTTCTGGATGTCAGCCAGCCGGAGGTGATGGATTTTTATGAAACCACACGAAGCGTTCTCCATGAGCTCGGTGCCGACTCGCGTCGCACGCTGATTGTTTTCAATAAAATCGACAATGTGGCCGACGCATCAGCGATCCACGAAATGCGGTCACGCTTTCCTGAGGCTGTTTTTATTTCCGTGAAGACGGGAGACGGCCTGAAGGAACTCGTGAGTCGCATCAGCGAATTTGTGGCCGACGACCTGCTCACATTGGAGCTTCAGATTCCACAGAGCCGCGCGGATCTTATAGCTCGACTGCACAGAGAGGGCGACATCCGTCACTCGGAATATGTAGATAACGACGTTCGCCTGCGTGTGCGGCTTACACCCAAAGCCTCAACGGCCTACTCGGCGTTCCGTGTGGGTCTTTAAGCACCCTTCAAGCAAACACCAAAATTAAACCCGAAAACGGATTTTAAGACAGGAGGGCAGGATGGGGAGGCCTTTACAGGAAAGGCCCCTTTTGTTTGATATCGCACAAATCATTTCAAACGCATCGCATCATAACCAGATCATCCTCTGTGTTCTCTGTGCGCTCTGTGGTTAATTCTACTGTATTCGGGTTAAAGGCAACCGGTCTCGAATCCGGACTTTTCAAAATTTTCAAGGGCCTCGCCTGCCAGAAAAAGGGATCCGGTCACAAGGACGGGATGGTTGGCATCCAACGCCGCCTTGATCGCACTTGGCAGGTCGGAAAAATGCCGCGAAGGCAAAGCGGCCAAGGCCTTCAAAACGTCGGGGTCTTCGGAGCGCTCATTTCGAACGGGAACGAAAAGAAATTCGTGTCCAATTTTTTCGAGAATATGGAGCATGGCTGCATATTCCTTATCGCGGAGGGCGCCAAACACGATAACCGCCTTCCGAGTTCCAAAAACATCATGCCAAGTGGATCGCAGCGCCTCGGCAGAGTGTTCATTGTGGGCGCCATCAACGATGATTCGATCCCCCACCCTTTGAAAGCGTGCCGGCCATTTTACAGAAGCAAGGCCCCGCACGATCCCCTCCGGCGGGCAATTCAGGCCTGAGGCTTCGATGGCGGCAATGGCAACTGCTGCATTCCAGAGCTGGTGCCTTCCAGGTAGTGCGACAGGGATATTAGTTGGAGCATCGATAAAACGGATTGCGCTCGCTGTCTCAAGGGCCTTGGCCGTCAGAACCTCTGAGGCCGATGCCTGCTGTGGCGAGGAAATGACAGGAGCCCCTGGCTTGATGATGCCTGCCTTTTCAGCGGCGATTTTTGCAAGGCTATCCCCAAGCCATGCCATGTGATCCATGGCAATCGGAGTGATGACTGAAACGAGTGGTGCAACCACATTTGTCGAGTCCAAACGCCCCCCCATACCGGTCTCCAGAACCACAACATCACAACCGGCGCGCTCGAAGTGATCCAAGGCCAGGACGGTGCTCAACTCGAAGAATGTGGGCTTGTGATCCCATGTCTCTGCGACTTCGCGCAAGCGGATGAGGCCATCAGTTGTTTCCTGTTCGGAAATCTTCACACCATCCACTCGGATGCGTTCGCGGAAATCGATAAGGTGCGGCGATGTGTAGAGTCCCGTTCGATGGCCTGCTGCACGCAAGCATGAATCCAGCATCGAACAGACAGAGCCTTTTCCATTGGTTCCGGCGACATGAAGAAAACGCAAACGCTGATGCGGATTCTTGATAGCTGAGAGAAGACGAAGCGTATTGTCGAGGCCGAGCTTGATTCCAGTGAACTGAGTGTCGTTCAGCCAATGCAGCGCTTGTTGGAAATTCACTTCGCGCCCAGGTAGACGAGCAAATCTCCGAGTGTTTGGCGCATTTTATGGCGGGGCACGATGAGATCGACGAGTCCGTGCTTTTCAAGAAACTCGGCAGTTTGAAAATCCGTAGGAAGTGTCTGATGTGTGGTCTCACGAATAACCCGTGGGCCAGCAAATCCGATCATTGCTTTCGGCTCGGCGATGATGACGTCGCCCAGCGAGGCGTAACTAGCCATGACACCAGCCGTGGTGGGATTTGTGAGTACCGTGATATATGGCAACTTAGCTTCGGCATGTAGTGCCAAGGCGCCACTGGTCTTGGCCATTTGCATGAGACTCAGCATTCCTTCATACATCCGAGCTCCGCCGGAGGCGCAGACCAGGATGACGGGAAGCTTATTCTTCGTAGAAAATTCAATGATGCGTGTGATCTTTTCCCCCACGACCGATCCCATGGTGGCGGCGAGAAAGTTGAAATCCATTACACCTAGTCCCACAAGACGTCCGTTGATTTTCCCGGCCCCAGTGGTGACTGCGTCGACAAGACCGGTCTTCTGTTTGTAACTCTGCAGGCGATCCGCATATGTCGTCACGCCTTTGAACCCGAGTGGATCAACCGAGGCCATCGAAGCATCGTGTTCTTCAAAAGAATCCGGATCGATCAAGCTCTCGATGCGCTCGCGGGAGCCGAAATTAAAATGGTGATCGCACTTTGGACAGACCTGGAGGTTCTCGGATAGAGCGAGGTTATGGATAACTTCACCGCAGGACGGACACTTTGTCCAGAGACCTGAGGGCATCTCGCGGGTTTTGCTGCCAAGAGATCGAAGGATTGGTTTTTTAAAGATGGCCATGGTGTGAATTGCTTTCTAACCGCGCGCCAGAGTGAGGGCGCGAACGGACTCTGCTCCTTGCTCCAGAAGAATAGCCGCACAGGCATCGAGAGTCGATCCAGTTGTCAGCACATCATCAATCAGAAGTAGGTTTTGGTCTGTCACAACGGCATTCTTGCGCAGTGAAAAAGCATTCCGCAAGTTTTGCCTTCGCTCAGCACGGTCGAGAGCGGTCTGGGTGACCGTGTAGCGACTACGCACGAGGACATCACATACAGGAAGACCAGAGGCACGGGAAAGCTGTCCTGCAAGCAGTGCGGCTTGATTGAATTCGCGTTCACGGAGACGTTTTGAGTGCAGCGGCACCGGCACGATGGCATCGAAATCCTGCCCCGAGAGGCGCGCATCTTCAAGCCCTTGCACCAGAATCCTGCCCAGAGTTTTGACAATCCAAATTTCACGATTGTATTTCAGGCGGTGGATTAATTCGCGAATGACGCGGCGGCTGCGCACAACGGACACTGCGCACTCAAAGTGAAACGCGACCCCACGGCAGTTTGGGCACTCGAACTCAGCGGTGATTCCATCGAATGGTTGCGAGCAACTCTGGCAACGCGGAATCCGGATGAATTCGATGGTGTCCGCGCAGGACGGGCAGAAATCCTGCCCAGCTTCGACCTTCACCGCGCAACCGGCGCAATGAGCCGGGAAGAAAAGGGTGAAGAGAGATTCAAAAAGTGCGTGAGACACGACGAATGTAAACCCAAACAAGCACGCAGGTCGCAAGAAGAACAAAAGCCGGAATGAGGCCGGTTGGCACGGCTCCACTCACCACATTGGGACCAACCCATGGCAAAAGAGTGTCGAGAGGCTTGGGTCGGAACTGTGCGACAAGCTGAAACGATTGCTGGCCAAAGATCCAGCCGGCATGGAGTCCAATCGGGATAAAGAGCGAACGCGTCTGAAGCGTTGCGTAAGCGAGAAGAAGCCCGGCAATCAGCAGGGAAAGAAAGCCCCACCCGAGCAGCGGCCATGGGGGCGCGCTCGAAAAGGCGAGTGGCAACTGCTCGAAGCCGCTCAACCATCCAACTGGAGCCTCGAGAGCCTGACGCGAGGTCCGCATGAAATGAACCACGGCGAACAAGAAAGCCGATAAAAAAACCGCCGCATAGCGCGGCATCACGGCAACAGCGAGTCCCAGCAAAACACCCCGGAAGAGGAATTCTTCAATCGTCGACACGACAACAGCTGTGCCGCCAATGCGTAGAAAGCCGCCCGAATCGAAGTTGGGCTTGGGTAAAAAAACACCCGAGAGAATGTAGCCCGCACCAAGAAACACAACTGGAACCAAGGCCAGCAGGAAACCGGATACGAGGTCACGTCGCCATTGGAGGTTGGGCTGCAGGCCAAGATCGGAGAACCGCCGGATTCCCATGCCTCGAAAGGCCGGCCAGAGCAGAACAATCGCCGAAATCTGAACGCTTCGGCTGAAGTAACGGTGGAATGGAAAACCCTTCACGATGGGAAGAATATTGAGCTCTGCGAGCCATGTTCCTACCCAGTAAAGTGGAGGAGAGAGAAGGCAGGCAAGAAGCACCACACCTCCAAAGTAGGCAAAAATGCGCAAGAGAGTTTGAGAGCCTAGCTGTTTGGAATTCACGACATGATTTCTATGAGTTAAATACGGCGCTTATGCGAGATGTTTGGAATACGCGGGCACTGGTCGAGAGCGATAAAAAACATCTTTGGCATCCCTTCACTCCAATGCAGGAGTGGTGCGCCGAGGACCACTCGCCACTTGTCCTTGTTCGAGGCAAGGGCGCTTGGCTTGAGGACAGCGAAGGACGACGCTACTTGGATGGCAATTCATCGATTTGGACGAATATCCACGGCCACGCCCACCCCAAAATCAACCGCGCCATCCAAGACCAACTCGAACAAGTAGCCCATGTTTCCTTTCTAGGAACAACGAATCCGCCGGCCATCGAACTCGCCTCTAGGCTTTCAAGCTATTTTCCTGAAGGTACTCTGGAGCGGGTTTTTCTAAGCGATGATGGCTCAACCGCAATTGAAGCCGCCATGAAAATGGCGGTTCAGTTTTGGCAGATGGCAGGGCATTCGCACCGCTCACGCTTCATCGCATTTGAAAACGCCTACCATGGGGACACTCTCGGCGCGGCAAGTCTTGGTGGAATCGGGGCGTTTCAGAGGGTTGTGGCCGGACATCAGTTCCCTGTGAATCGAATCAGCAACCCCGACGAACTCGATGCCCTGCCCGGGTTTCATCATGGAGATGTGGCTGCTGTTGTCATCGAGCCGTTGATTCAAGGCGCGGCCGGCATGAAAACATGGCCCAAGGGAATGCTGCGATCGCTACGGAAGAAGTGCGATGAGGCCGGTGTATTTTTGATATTGGATGAAGTGATGACCGGCTTCGGGCGGACAGGGACAATGTTTGCGTGCCAACAAGAAGAGGTGATCCCCGATTTTCTTTGTCTCGCGAAAGGCCTGACAGGCGGGTATGTGCCACTCGCGGCGACTCTCACCACAGCGAAGGTATTTGATGCCTTTCTCGGCGATGTCGAAGAGGGAAAGACATTCTACTATGGACACAGTTACTCGGGGAACCCGGTCGGTTGTGCAGCGGCGCTGGCCAGCTTGGATATTTTCCGCGACGAATGTGTACTGGAAAGAATGGCGCCGAAAATTGAGCGATTGGACGAGTTGCTGGCCGAGATCAAAAGTGACCCCGGTATTCATGAAACCCGCCACTGTGGATTGATCGCAGGTATCGAAGTTCGCCGGAGGAACGGTGAAGCCTTTCCATGGATGTGGCGTGTGGGAGCAAAAATCTGCTTGGCTGCGAGAAGATATGGAATTCTGACCAGGCCAGTTCTCGACACAATCGTCTTCATGCCACCCTTATGCGTGACTTTGGAAGAAATAGAAGCAGGCCTGCAGGCGATACGCACTGCCGCAAAAGAAGTACTCATGCAGGCCGATCCTTGAAGTTGATCAAGGATTGCGGCCGGATTTTTCAGCAAGAATGCCTCTGGCAACCGCCTCGGCAAGACGTTGACGCCCGGCGGCCGTTTGAAGAATCCGGTTTTCGGAGGGATTCGAAACAAATCCCAATTCGCAGAGTACGGCCGGACGTTTGTTATTTTTGAGAACATAAAAGCCCCGCTGTTTAATGCCTCTGTTCAAGGAACCGGAGTTATTAACGACTTCTCGTTGAATGTTGGCAGCGAGACGGGAGCTGCGTGGACTGTAAAAGAAGGTTTCCACACCCGATGGTTTGGACTTTTTCACCCAATTGTAGTGGATGCTCACGAAAACGACGTTCCGAAGGCTGTTCGAACGCGCGACGCGTTGATCCAAAGGAATGAAATAATCCCCTAAGCGAGTTTCAACGACACGCAAGCCGGATGAGCGGAGAATGCGTGAAACCCGGCGAGCCGTGTCAAGGGTGAGCTGTTTTTCAGGCGCACCTTTTGCCGACCTGGCTCCGGAGTCGTGTCCACCATGGCCCGCATCGATGACCACGGTGTTGAAATCCCCCGCAGCCTGCAGGCCACGTGGGGAACGGAAAGTCTGCGTAGTCTGACAGCCGGAGAGCAGGACAACTGCGAGCAAACAGGCAATCGAAGCCTGAAACCCTGCGAAATAGCGGTGTGCGCGATTTGTTTCCATGAAGTTTTCCCTGAATCTCCGCACAAGGAGTTATACACACAATAGGAATCGATGTGCGGCAGCCGCAATCATTTTAGTCTCGATTTCACAGACCATGCGCGGATTGTTGAAGCCATGTTGGCAAAACGAGTGATTCCATGTCTGGACGTGACCGATGGTCGCGTCGTGAAGGGGACGAAATTTCTGAACCTCCGCGATGCGGGCGATCCTGTCGAGTGTGCGAAGATGTATGACCGACAGGGAGCCGATGAACTCGTTTTTCTGGACATCACGGCATCAAGCGACGGCCGCGCCACAATGGTTTCAGTCGTCGAGCGCACAGCCGAGCAGTGCTTCATGCCACTCACAGTGGGGGGAGGCATTCGAGCTGTGGAGGATTTTCGCACCATGCTCCGGGCCGGAGCAGACAAGGTGAGTGTGAACACATCGGCTCTCCAGCGACCTGAACTCATCAGCGAAGCGGCGGAGGCCTTCGGTTCCCAATGCGTAGTGGTAGCGGTGGACGCCAAGCGCGACGGGCCCGGGAAATGGAGGGTTTACACGCATGGAGGCCGGAAGCCCACCGAGCGCGATGCAATCGAGTGGATTGTTGAGGCAGCAAAGCGCGGCGCAGGTGAAATTCTGCTGACAAGCATGGATGCCGATGGCACCTGCGGCGGGTATGATTTGGAACTAACGCGCGCCGTCTCCGAGGCCGTGGGAATACCGGTGATTGCCAGCGGAGGCGCCGGCGAACTCCAACACCTCGCCGATGTGCTGCGCGACGGCCGCGCAGACGCAGTGCTTGCAGCAAGCATCTTTCATTTTGGCAAACACACAGTGGCCGAAGCAAAGGAGCATCTGGCTTCAAAGGGTCTACCAGTGCGGAAAAGATTCGACGATTGCTCAAAGGGCTAGAGAGATTATTTTTGAATAATGAACCGAAACGAAGCCGCATTCACTCCAGAGAGCGTCACACAGATTCTGCGCCGTGAAGGCCTGCGAATCACTCGCAACCGGCGCGGCATTCTTCAAGCGCTCTTCGATTCGGGGCGGCCTATGAGCCTGCAGGAACTCCAGTGCGCCGCATCAAGTCACGAAGGAGCCCACCCGGACTATGCCACTGTGTTTCGAATGATCCTGCTGATGGAAAAACTTCATCTCGTCCACAAGGTGAATTTGCAACGTTCCTGCAGCTACTATGAAATAAGCGATCCCCGCAAACACTACGATCACCTCATTTGCCGCTCATGCGGGAGCGTAGTGCTTATAGACATCCCCTGCCCCATCGGTGATGCGGAGAAGCAGATTGCCATACAGTATGGATTCCGTGATCTGAGCCACTCGCTGGAATTTTTCGGCATTTGCGCGACTTGCAAGTGAGGTATTGATTCGCTCTCCCAGAAAAGATTCCAAGGGGAAATAAAAAGACCCGTCTGGCTTTAACCAAACGGGTCTTTCCGATGGGGAGGAAAGTTAGATTGCTCCTTTGAAAGCTTTGCCAGGAACGAAGCGCACTGTCTTCGAAGCTTTGATTTTGATTTTCGCGCCGGTCTTTGGGTTCACTCCGGTGCGGGCCTTACGGTTGCTGATTTTGAAGGTGCCGAAGCCGATGAGTTGGACGGTCTTTGTTTTTTTAACGCCGAGCTTGATGGCGTCGATAACGGCGTTCACGGCGCGTTCTGCGTCCGCTTTGGTGGAGTCGAGGGTTTTTTGGACAGCTACAGTGAGTTCAACTTTGTTCATGGTTTTATATGTTTGGTGGAGTTGGTTGGAATTACACTAACGGAATTAAGAGCAACAAATGAGCGGCTCTCTGTCAAGCGGAGCGGATATTTTTCTGATTTTTCTCAGTTAGATTCATCAACAGGAACTGCTGCTGGCGAGGCGACACCCGGCTCCGGCGAGGGTGTCGCCTGCGGAGCAGAGGGGAGAGCGGGTTTTTTGGAAGTGGAGCTTTTATAGATTTCCCTGAAAAGTTTTCCGATCAGCGGAGCAGCGTGAGACCCGCCACCAGTCTTTACCCCGGGATCTCCCTCGTAGAGTGCGGCGAAGGCATACTTGGGATTATCCGCTGGCAGAAAACCTGCAAACCACGCTGCGATGCGTTGGCGATCTGTCGGCCCCCACTGAGCGGTTCCAGTTTTGCCGGCGACATCGATTCCTTTGACAGCCGCTTGGTGGGCTGTTCCCAAGCCATCACTCGTTACGCCAACCAGTGCACGCCGGAGTTCATCACGGACCTCCGGACTCACGGGAATCTGCTCTCGAATCCGGTCGGGATAGGCCGCGACGACTTTGTTGTCGATGGACTGCACTTGAAGAACCAGTCGGGCCTGGTGGAGGAAACCACCATTGGCCATGACGCTCATGGCCTGCGCCATTTGGAGGGGACTGATGAGAATGTCGCCTTGACCGATTGAGAGGTTTGCAACGTCCCCGCCTTTGAGTGTGCGCTTGTGGACGCGGAGCATGTAATTGTCGTCGGGGATGTTTCCCGACGACTCGGAGCGGAGGGGAATGCCGGTGCGGCGCCCGAGTCCAATCCGCTTTGCATAATCAATAATCGGAGCCGCACCCATCTTCAAACCGGCCTGATAAAACCAAGTATTACATGATTGCGTAAGAGCTTCTTTGAAGGTGAGTCGTCCGGCATCGACCTTTTTCCAGTTGCGAAACGTGTGGTCGCCAACTGTAAAAGAGGTCGGGCAACTGAAGGTCTCCTTCGGACTGATGCGACCCGTTTCGAGTCCTGCGAATCCTACGAACGTCTTAAATGTGGAACCGGGCGGATACGCCGAGCGAAAGGCACGCGGGACGAGAGGATCAGCAGGATCCTTCGAGTAGCGTGCAAAGACATCCTGCCTCACGACCGGAACAAAATCGTTTGGGTTGAATGCCGGGTACGAGGCCATGGCGAGTATCTCGCCGTTATTCGGATCCATTGCCACAAGCGCTCCCCTGGTTGTATTTTTTTCAAGCACTTTTTCGGCCTCTTGCTGCAGTGCGAGATCGATCGTGGTTACGATATTGTAGCCGGGCACAGGCTGGCGGGCTACGCGTTCGGAAACTTTTTTGCCATTTGAGTCGAATGTTATTTGCAAGAGACCGGGTTGCCCCCGGAGTTCACGGTCGAAGACTTGCTCGAGCCCTTCGCGGCCCTCACTTTCAGAGAAAATAAGGTCGTTGTTTTCGATCGGACGGGATGAGAGCGGCGCTTCATAACCGGTATACCCGATGATGTGCGCAGCCAATGGTCCGTTCGGATAGAAACGCACATACGTTTGCCGAAGGACCTGATGGGGCGACATACCGCGCTGCACGGCGGAAAGCTCGCGTGGCAGAAGATCAGTTGCTATATCTAGTGGCAACACGCCACGGTTCTTATAGTGGTTCAGAACAACGGCATCTGAGAGCCGTATGTCCCTGTTGATCAAACCCGATGCCATGGCCATTTGGGTACGGGCAAAGGAGAGAATTTTTGAATCCGGCCAGTCCAAGGGAGTGGGAAAGCTAATCGCGAGATTGTAGCTAACTCGACTCTGCGCGAGCGGTTGCCCATTGCGATCAGTAATCTGACCTCGCGGCGCAGGGATAAGAAGAGAGAAAGTTCGAGCTTTGTTCTGTGTTTCCCAAGTCGGCTTGGGATTTTCAACAACTCCGGTATTGTCGATCACCGTCTCGCGGGCCACGAGGATCGCAGGAAAAATAAAAACTGCAGCGAACCAGGAAAATTTCATTCCCAAACGATAGCAAAAGCCAGCGCACACTCGAATGGAAAACTCGAGCAGGCCAAAGTTTCCCACCGTTTCAGGGAAGCACGCTGCTTTCCGACGACAGCGTGCTGAAAGAACTCGAATTGGATCGGCATTTTTTTACTGCTATCCCATAGAAAGGATAAAGAAGAG
>JBIJCR010000116.1:0-6742 GCA_044344595.1 Terrimicrobiaceae bacterium | reverse complement strand
TGGCTTTGTTTTTTCCGCGAAGGAGGTTGGCGGCCTTGACGGCGACGCGGCCGAGAGGTTGGCCGGTGGCGTCGATGACCCACCAGTTGCGCTTCACCTCTTCGGATTTGGCTGAGAATGTTTTCATCGTTTATTGATTGAGAGCCGGTAAGTGTGAACGTGATGCCGCATTGTGTCAAACAATGACAAAAAGTTTTTATTTTATTGAGTGGACCAACAGGTCGCCAGCGCGGCAATATTCTTTAAGAAAGTACGTATCCCCTGGCCAAGATCTTTGCGCTCGGCCATACCACGCTTTTCGAGATTCAAAATGCGAATGAATATCTGTTGGGGTTTGCCAGGAGATAAGGATTTTCGCTACCATGCCAGAGTATTCCATGCGGCTTGCCACAGAGACAGTAGAGCACCCAGAGGTCGTAGGTGATTTGATCTTCTCGATGACGTCCGCTACGGCCTGGCGGGTTTTGCCTCAAACGTCGGTGAAGCTGTAAAGGTTGGCTAACAGAACGGTGACGAGATTGTGGCCATTGCCTATTGTCTGGTTGGTGTCGTTGGGTTGCTTGGCAATGGTCGAGCGAAGGATGATCAGCAGCAGGCGCTCGGATTTTTCCTCTTGGATCTCCACCCATTCTCGCTCCTTTTGGAGCTGCGCAGGCAGGTGGCGGAGATGATGATGGTTGGCACCTCTTTGAGTTCAGGCTTGGCGTTTTTGGCTGCCATAATCTCGACGTCGTTCATATCCTTCATTGACATGTCCAGAAGCTTAAGGTCGTAGGGTTTTCCCATAAACCATCTCGATGGCTTCGCGGCCGTGTAATGAGCTTCAGTCATATTTGCGAAATTGAGTTCCTGAATGGCTATTAACACTGACACGTATGTTGCGAACGTCGTCTGCAACCCGGAATTCAGAATTTTTCAGCGAATCGTAAATCTCGTCGGGCGTTATGGATCTAAGCAAGTAAGAGTAATGGGGGATTAGCTGGTTATTGTATCGGGGCGATGTCAGGCGTTGTTTTCCAATGCCGGAATGAGCCCATCCACAGCAATCACTTTTTCGATGTCGAGCAGACTTTTTACATTTCCTTTGAGAGTCGCCATGCCAAGGAGGTATTCCACGTTGATCGCGCCACCGAAATCCGGTGCCGGTTCGATGTCTTCCCGGGTAAGGTTTACCACTTCTTCGACTGCATCGACAATAAGGCCGATGTTTTTCATTTCCATGCCGACGGGTGTGATCTGAACGACAACAATACAGTTGCTGTCCGTGAGTTCCGCTGCCGGGAGTCCGAGTTTGGTTCGAAGATCGATGACGGGAATCACCTTTCCACGAAGGTTTATAACGCCCTTCACATAGTGAGGCATCTGCGGAACCATGGTGATGTGGAGCATAGTGATGATCTCACGGACTTTCAGGACGGGGACTCCATAGGACTCCGTCGCCAAGGAAAAGGTGAGATACTTTCCAGTGAGTGCTGCCCCGTGGTGGGTCGAATCTGCTGCGGATGCCATGAATGCAAGAGTATTTCTAAGGTTGGGAATTTCGAGAGAAATCTCCCGGCTTGGAAAATGAAATTGACCGATTGGCCCGTTGTGCTTGATTGCGGAGTCAGAGGGCGGAATTGCGACTCCTCCCGCTGAATATTACATGGCGCTACAGACTCTCACCGATGATGACTACGAGCACATCTCGCGGATTATCTATCAACACAGTCGAATACATCTCGGTGATGGGAAGCGAGAGCTCGTTTCATCTCGATTGGGAAAAAGGCTCCGAGCAACGGGTTGTGAGACATATGCGGAATACTGCGCATTGCTTGGTCGTCTCGAAGGCGAGGGTGAAATCAACCAACTGGTGGATGCAATCTCCACGAATCACACCTTTTTTTTTCGTGAGAACAAACATTTCTCCTTCCTCGAGGACACCGTTCTACGCGAGTTCCACCACAACCCAGCATATCGGGGAGACGGTTGTTTCCGCTGCTGGAGTGCGGCGGCCTCCACTGGCGAGGAGCCTTACTCCATCGCCATCACGCTCGCTCGCCACGAGGATGTAAGGCTTGGCTTTCGCTGGGAGATGGATTGCTCGGACATCAGCAGCACAGCACTGGATGCGGCGCGTCAGGGTATCTACTCGAGCGAGAGAATTAGCGACCTGCCGGTCGAAGTTCGGCGTCGGTTTTTCCAGAAGGGCATCGGAAAGCAGCAGGGTCGCTCGCGTGTAAAGCACTTTTTGAGGGAGCGGATGACCTGGCATCTCATGAATCTCTTCCACGAGCCGTATCCGTTTGAAAAGAAATTCCACCTCATCTTTTGTCGCAATGTCATGATTTATTTCGACCGCCCCTCTCAGGAGTGGCTTGTGCAAAAAATGTCGCGCCTTCTTGTGCCGGGTGGATATCTGAAGGTTGGCCATTCGGAGAGCTTGTCCACCCTCAAGCACGGTCTGCAGTCTGTTCAGCCCGCCATTTACCGCAAGCCTTTGAATTAAGAAATATGCTAAATCGCAAGATCAAGGTCCTAGTCGTGGATGATTCCATGGTGGTCCGTAAAATCGTCACCGATGCGTTGCGAACCGATCCAGAGATAGATGTCGTCGGAACCGCTACGGACCCCTACATGGCGAGGGACAAGATCCTCGAATTGAAGCCGGATGTGATCACTTTGGATATCGAGATGCCAAAAATGGACGGGCTGACATTCCTCAGGCTCATCATGAAACAGCATCCGATGCCGGTCATCATTATGAGTTCCCTCACACAAACGGGATCGCGAATAGCTCTGGACGCCTTAGAGGCCGGGGCGGTGGATGTTTTGCTAAAGCCCGGGAGCACCGTGTTTTTGAGTGATATGGCCCCGGATCTGATTATGAAAATCAAGGCCGCTGCAAATGCCCGGGGCGGGTCCTCGCCGGGCGTGTCGGCAAGAGTGGGAGCTTATCCCGGAAGAATCAGCAGCGGGGTGGCACGCTATCATTCCAAGCAACTCATTTTACTGGGAGCTTCGACGGGTGGCACGGAGGCGCTGAGGGATGTTTTCTCGCAGTTGCCGGGCGATCTACCGGGCATCTGCATCGTGCAGCACATTCCGGGCAGTTTCAGCGGGGCTTTTGCGGAGCGTTTGAACTCGGTCTCCGCGTTGGAGGTGCGGGAAGCGCGGGACGGTGATATCCTGAGGCGCGGCTTGGCCCTAGTCGCCCCCGGGGATTTTCACATGCTTCTGCACAAGCGCGGCGAGGAGGGCTATATGGTTCAGGTTAAGCAGGGGCCTAAGGTCATGCATCACCGGCCTTCGATCGATCTGCTTTTCGAATCTGCCGCACCCATTGCCGGGTCTCGGGTAGTGGCAGGTATTTTTACTGGAATGGGCAGTGACGGGGCGAACGGCCTCTTGGCCTTGCGCAAGGCCGGTGCCCGTACTTTTGCGCAGGATGAAAAGACAAGCGTGGTCTACGGTATGCCGAGGGTCGCTGCCGAGGTGGGGGCCGCTGAAAAGGTGGTTCCGCTCCCCGCTATACCAGCTTACATCGTGAAAGCCGCCGCCATCGTGGCAGGAACAGCCTCAGTGGTCTGATCGGTCTCGCCCGTGTGGCGTGACTCGAGGGTGGGCGTTGCATTCACAAGCGCGCGCGGGTCGAGGATGAGGCCGACCTTACCATCGCCGAGTATCGCAGCTCCAGCGAGGGCCTTGTTTTGCTTGAAACGCTCGTCCAAGCTCTTGATTACAACCTCTTGCTTGCCGATGAGTTCGTCCACGAGAATGCATCTCTGTTGGTTGGCCGACTCGACGACGATCACAAGCGCTTCGCACGGATTGGTCGTGCGGGGGGTAATTTTGAAATATTCGTAGAGGCGAAGCATGGGGCGAAGTTTTCCCCGGACCTTTACAACCTCGCCCTTGCCGTAAATCGTCGAAATCATCTCTGGCGTGGGGCGGAACGATTCGCAGACGGACAGGGTGGGGAAGATGTAGCGCTGGTCGCCGACTCGGGCTATGAGTCCGTCTATGATGGCGAGTGTGAGCGGCAGGAAAATCCGGAAGGTGGTGCCTACACCGAGCGTCGACTCGATTTCGATTTTTCCCCGCAGCTTGGCGATATTCTGCTTCACGACATCCATTCCAACGCCCCGGCCCGAGATGTCGGTGATTTTTTCGGCGGTGGAAAATCCCGGGGCGAAGATCAATTCATGAATCTGGCGATCGTCAAGTTCCGCCCCGGGGCTTACAATGTTGCGCTCGATGGCTTTGGCCAGAATGCGCGATTTATTCAAGCCAGCGCCGTCGTCCGCGATTTCGATAACCATGCTGCCGCCTTGGTGAAATGCGGACAGGCGGATTTTGCCTTTGGTGCTCTTCCCTGCGGCATGGCGGGTGGCTGGGGCTTCGATGCCGTGATCCACGGAGTTGCGTATCATGTGCATGAGCGGGTCGGCGAGTTCCTCGACCATGGTTCGGTCCATTTCGGTATCTTCGCCCCGGATGATGAGTTCGACATCCTTGCCGATGTTCGCTGTGAGGTCGCGGACGAGGCGGTTCATCTTTTGGAATGTGCCCTTGATGGCAACCATGCGGAGAGACATCGCGATTTTTTGCAGGGCGAGAGCAGTCTGGCTGAGTTGGAGGAGGTTTCGAGCCAGTTGCTGACTGCGGAGGCCAACAAGATCCGGGTGTTGGGAGACTTGGGACTGTGCGATCACCAATTCCCCGACGAGTTCGACCAAGCTGTCGAATTTGCGTGTGTCCACCTTCATCGTTTGGGATACACTCTTTGAGGTTGGTGTGGCCGGGGCTTTTCTTGCGGCATCCGTAGGTGACGTGCCCGGTTCGTTGGTATCTCTTTTTCCAGTCGGTCTGGCAGGCACGGGCTCGCGCGGGTTTGCAATGACCGCCTTAACGCGTTCCGTCAGATCGTTCGCCGGCACATGTATCGGCTCGATGGGCTTTTTCAGGTCGAGCTGAAGCTGCAGCTCGTCGGTGAAAGCTTTGAGAACATCCTTTCCTTCCAGAATGATATCGATGATTGGCGGCGTCAGTTCCAGCCGGCCGCTGCGGGCAAGGTCGAGCAGGTTCTCGAGTTCGTGTGAGAGGCGGTTCACCGGTTGTAGGCGAAGGAAGCCCGAGGCGCCCTTAAAGGTGTGAAAGGCGCGGAAGATCGAACTGAGTGTTGTGGCGTCTTGGGGATTGTCCTCCAGAACGAGAATCCCCTGCTCTATGTTTTCGAGGTGTTCCCGGGCTTCATTGGCAAACTCATGAAGAATTTCCCCGTCTCCTTCCAGATTGATGGAAGTGAATTCATCGAGTTTCTCCAATGCATGCGGGATTGCCGCGGCCTGCTGAGGATTTGGCTCGGGCGAAGCATCCAGGATATCGCCATGTGTGGCGACGGTTGATGGCTCGATGAACACCGCCGAAGAATTTTTGCGAAGCTGACCGAGTTGGGTGGCCAGATTGTTAAGCAGATCAAGCTGGACTTCCGAGTAGGGCTCTCCGGAAAAAAGCATTTCCTCGATCGCGGTAGTCGAAAAGGTGGCGCATTTGTGAAATTCCTCCAATTCGGCGAGATTCTTGGATTTATCGGCCAGACTGGAAAGCAGGTCGCGGAGCGGGAACTGGCTGCGGTCGGTGCCTGGTTCTGAGAGGATGATTTCTTTTGTTGCCTGTTCGATCCATAGATCGATCTTGGAGAGGTCGTCGCCTTGCATCTCTCAGGTGGAAGCGTTTCTCAATTCTCTCACGGCTGCTATGGACATCGAGCAGGTAAATTTGTCAGAGAAAGGATCGTTTTCCATTTATTCGTTTGGAACCATTTGTGTAAGGCTGAGATGCTCCTAGCTGTCAAGTGGGAAACCGAGGAGTCCGCTTTAAATTTCGTCAACGAAATCGCTGTCGTCCGCACTGTTCTTTGGCGGCGAAAGTGGCAGACGGCTGCTCGATCCCAGAGAGGCTTGCCGTTTTTTCTTAACAGTGGGGGATGCTTCAAAGAAGAACGCGTCGGTTGATTGCTGCTTAGGTTTTACAGCGTTTTCCATCTTGCCCGTGACCATGGAGCGCAGTTCGGAAACCATTTCGTGGAGCAATGCGGCCTGTGAACCAAGCTCTTCGGAGGCGCTGGCGCTCTCTTCTGCTGCTGCGGCGTTGCTTTGCGTGACCGTATCAAGCTGGTTTACCGAAGTGTTGATGAGGCTCACGCCTTGGCTCTGTTCCTGTGAGGCTAGGGAAATCTGGGCGACAATCTGGTCTACTTCGCGGGCTTTAGCCACGATGCCGGTGAGGCCTTCGGAGACCTGGCGGCTGATCTCGCTGCCGATGCGGCTTTTCACAATGGATTCCTCTATGATTTCGGCTGTCTCTTTGGCGGCATCGGCACTGCGACGTGCCAGATTGCGGACCTCGTCCGCAACAACCGCAAACCCGAGGCCTGCCTCGCCCGCACGGGCTGCTTCGACAGCAGCGTTCAGCGCGAGGATATTTGTTTGGAACGCAATCTCATCGATTGTGCGAATGATTTTGGCGATCTTATCACCGGATTTGTGGATCTCCGACATGGCGGTGATCATGTTTTCCATTTCAGCTAGGCCGCTTTCCGCCGCGAGGCGGGCGGCGTGGGAGGATTCTTTGGCTTGGTGGGCATTCTCGGCATTCCGCTTTGTAACTGTTGCGATTTCCTCGAGCGACGAGCTTGTTTCTTCAAGGGATGAGGCCTGCTCGCTTGCCCCTTCGGCCAGACGCTGGCTTGCTGACGAGA
>JBIJCR010000075.1:0-11302 GCA_044344595.1 Terrimicrobiaceae bacterium | reverse complement strand
AAACCCCTCACGGCTTTCACCCTCTGGGTGAACCTCCATCAACTCCCTGATCGTGCTCATGGCCCCTTTCTATCTGCTTCTCTGCCTTTTTACACGATTTTCAACTGCGGCTTATAGGATAACCATTCTGAAGACGGAATCATTCGCCGGGCATCAAAATCTGTGTATCTGCCAATTTTGGGAAAAAACTCCCTCCTCTTGTAAAATGGGATGCATGGCGGCGCGTGTGGAGGTCTACGGGTTCGGGGACAAAAAAACGCCTTCAACCTTCCGCGAGGCGCTTGCGCAATCGCTTGAGCTCATTTGAAAACGAAATGCGGAGTCCCACCCCATCCGTACTATCAATATTTTTAAATTTTTTTTAAATAGCCCGAATGAGTTGTTTTGTCGGCAAAAGCCTGATTGGGTCCAGAAAAGAGTTACGCATTTAGTTTTTCAACACACAAATCAACGATCGGAACACCTACATGTTATCCTCCATCAATACGCTCGTCTGGGGAGAATTCCGACACGAGAAGAAGAACCCCAAGGTCGCAGCCCTCTACCCGAACGGCATGCATGAAACAATTGCCGACTTTCTTCGCCAGGACACAAACCTGTCGGTTTCCACCGCCTGGATCGATCAGCCGGAACATGGACTCACGCCCGAGGTTTTGGCTTCTACGGATGTCTTGATCTGGTGGGGCCACATGGCTCATGGGGAGGTTTCGGACGAAGTGGTCGCCCGGGTGCGCCAGCGTGTGCTTGAGGGCATGGGGCTCATCGTTCTCCACTCCGGCCACTACGCGAAAATCTTCAAAACCCTTATGGGAACGACATGTTCGTTGAAATGGAGGGAATCGAACGACAAGGAACGCATCTGGAACATCGCTCCGCACCACCCCATCACAGCAGGCATCGGGGAGTATTTCGAAATCGCAGCCGAGGAGATGTATGGCGAGCCCTTCGGCATTCCAACGCCCGACGAATTGATTTTCATTTCCTGGTTCACCGGCGGTGAGGTCTTCCGTAGCGGCGCGACATGGCAGCGCGGCAATGGACGCGTATTTTACTTCCGTCCCGGCCACGAGACCTATCCGACCTACCACCACCCGCAGGTTCAACGCGTCATTTCCAATGCTGTCCACTGGGCCAAGCCAACGGTCTGCATCCCGGATGACTGTCCGAATTCCGCACCGCTGGAACCACTCCCCATCGATCCTGAAGCCGCTGCCCGCCCAACCGAAGGACATCGCTAATGAAAAAGAAATCACCAGCCAGTAAAAAAATCCGCATTGGCATTGTCGGAACCGGAGGCATGGCGAATGTCCATGCAACCGAGTTCCTGAAAATTTCCGGTGTCGAGATTGCAGGCGTCTGCGATGTGGATGCCAAGCGGGCGGTAGAATTTGCTGCCAAACACGGCGGATCGGCGGCGGTATTCACCGACTTCAAGAAACTGCTCTTGGAAGGTGGAGTGGATGCCATTTCGAATGTGACTCCCGACAGCCTGCACGCGCCGCTCTCGCTTCAGGCGATTGCCGCCGGCAAGCACATCCTCTGTGAGAAGCCGCTTGCCACGAACCACGCCGATGCGCTTCGCATGGCCCGCGCGGCCAAGAAGGCGGGCGTCATCAACATGGTAAACTTCAGTTACCGCAACTCCTCCGCGCTTCAAAAAGCGGCGCAACTCGTGCGCGATGGAGAGCTCGGCGAGATCGTCCATGTCGAGGCCAGCTATCTGCAAAGTTGGCTCTCCAGTCAGGTCTGGGGAGATTGGAAAACAGCGCCAGCTTGGCTCTGGCGCCTTTCCAGCAAACACGGTAGCAAAGGCGTGTTGGGTGATGTGGGTGTCCATATTCTCGATTTGGCATCCCTGCCGGTTGGGCCGATCCGCAGCATTCAAGCCCGTTTGAAAACTTTCACAAAACTCAAAGGCAAACGCATGGGAGAATACCCGCTGGATGCGAATGATTCCGCCCTCATGCAGGTCGAATATGCAAACGGTGCATTGGGTGTCATCCACACAACCCGCTGGGCGACCGGCCATGCGAATTCGATTTTTCTACGCGTCCACGGCACAAAAGGCGCTCTCCGGCTGGATTTGGATAAATCCTACAGCGAACTCGAAGTATGCCTCGGTGATGACATCCATAAGACCAAATGGACAACGCTCCAGGTTCCTCCGACACCAAACATCTACGAACGCTTCATCACCGCCATCCAAACCGGCAAACAAGGAGAACCCGACTTCGCCCGTGGCGCCGAAATTCAAAAATCGCTCGATGCCTGCTTCGAATCCGATAAGCTCGGACATGCGGTGAAGGTTTAAGGCTACTTTGCTCGCGCTAAATGCTGCGATTTATGACAGGCGCGGGCTAAGCGCAGATTCCTTGGGGATCTGCCGCAGTGTTTTTTAAACCATTTTTTTTAACTGTTGCAGCTCGGTGAACCTGATTGACCCCGAGATTTAGAAATACTGATACCCAAGGGTTTGTGGGAAAAGTTCCACAAATTGACGCATTGATATTCACTATGGCGAGGCCATGGAGGTCAGAATACGCTGGGGCGCTTTACCATGTGACGAGCACAGCGCAGGTGCCGCCAGCGTAAAAAATTCTAGACAGACAGCACAGAATAGAGCATCATGAAGACATGACAGTTTGCCAACTCCAAACAGCCAAGCAGCGTTTTTCGGCCGTGGCCGAGAGCGCGGCGAAGGGGATTCCTCAACTTGTGACGAAGCACGGGAGGCCATTTGTCGTCATCGTCAGTGCCGCAGAATGGTGCAGAGACCACGAGCCAGAGCGGGGAATCTGGGATGTTTTGAGAGACTGCCCAGCCGACTTGAGCAAACTCGATTTATCCCGCAACAAAGATCTCCCGCGCAAGGTTCTGTTTTGAATTACCTTCTCGATACAAATATCCTATGCGAGGCCACAAGGCCACAACCGGATGCCAATGCCGCAGCATGGCTGAGCGCGCTGCCTGCCCTCACGCTTTTTGTCAGCCTCGTCTCCATAGCGGAAATCCGGAAAGGCATTTTGTTGCTTCCCGAGGGAAAGAAGAGGACAAAGCTAGGGCGTTGGCTGGAATCCGAGCTTCTTCCCGCCTTTGCCAGCCGCGTGATTCCGCTTGGCGAGGCGGAGATGAACGAGTGGGCCGCACTTCAGGCAGACGCTGAAAAAAAGGGTCACAGGCTACCCGTCGTAGATAGCCTGATCGCAGCAACCGCACGGTGCCACGGACTCACGCTTGCCACACGAAATATCCATGACTTTCTTCATTGCGGAATTTCTGTCCACAATCCTTGGGCGGAAAATTAGCGTTAGGTTTCCGGGCGAATTGAATGAAACCTGATCGTCGGAAAAAGAATCAGGTCCCGCATTGAGACATTTTCAGATTTCGCAATGGCCAGTTTGTGGATGGCCACCTCATAGAAAACGCAACAAACCAAAGAAGGAATGTGGCCATGTGTTCTCTTTTGCGGGTTGATGGGAAAGGGATGGAGTGATGTGTGTTTACACCGCCCTTCCGCTGCGGATGAGGTGCTCCTTGCGGTAGGTGCGCGGGGGGCTTCCGAATTCCCGCCGGAAACAGCGGGAGAAGTAGAACTCGTCCTCGAAGCCGCATGCGCTGGCGACCTCCGAAATGGAGTCGCTGGTTTCGATCAAAAGTCGGCAGGCCTATTGAAGTTTTAACCCCAAGGCGTGACGCGCCGGGGCGATTCCCATGGACTCGTTCCAACGGCGTTGGAAAGTGGAAACCGACATGTTGCATTTGCCGGCGAGGGATTCCAGATTCGGTGGCGATTGCCAGTTGGTTTGGATGGCATCCATTGCCTTGGATATAAGGGAAGAGGCGAACACATGCGGAGGTAGAAAAGTTTCCAGAATGAGCTGCTCGGCAATGCGGTCGATGCGTGCCGATTTTTACTTGGTGGCGAGACATCGCGCCAACTCACCAAGCAGCTGCAGGAGCGCGGAGGGATTCGAGATCGACCACACAGGCCGCGATTCCTCGATAAATCCGCATTGGACAAATCTCGGAATGAGCCCGCTGGAATAGACGAGGTATAGCTCGGTCCAGAATTCATGGGGCTCGGAGGGGCCGTATTCCAAGTAATCGCCTTCCAACTGTGTGATCACACAAGGGGCCTCGACTTTCCAGCAGCGCCCCTTCCGGTGAAACTCGCCACCACCATTGAGAATCAGAGAGAAATTTGCTGTATCGAATTGGCTGCGCACCCAACAGGTCTTGCGGCGGATGAAGCCCAATGAACTCAGTGGCAACATCGAACGAAATGGTCCTGCTTTTTCGTGCCAGAAACTGACCGGAAAAGACAGGTTTTTGAAATAGTTGTCCATGTCAACTTGTGGTCAAGGGCAATAAATACGGTTCAAAAAATTATGAATTCCCAAAAACCCCTATTTCTTCAAGGCGGCTGGGACGGCCACAAACCTGAACAAATCGTCTATAGATTCAATTCATTCCTTTTATCGTGCGGTTGGCAAACGGAGACAATCACCAGCCTGGAACGCCTTGCCGACACGGATTGGCTCAAGACCTTCGATGTCATCTCGCCCTGCTGGACCTGTGGGAAGCTTTCTCCTGAGGAAAGCGCCGGCCTGCGAGACGCTGTGTTATCACAACCACGCCCTCGAGTATTCCCAGCGCGATGGTCGCACGGTGCTGGATGACATTTTCGCGCACACTTCACCGGAGCATCTTCAAGCCGAACTCGACATTTATTGGGTCCAGGCTGGTGGCGGCGATTCTGCCGCAGCATGCCGCCGCCTCGTCGGACGACTGCCGCTGCTGCATGTGAAAGACTGCACCGTCACGGCCAAGGGCGAACGCCAGTTTGCCGAGGTCGGCCATGGAAATTTGAACATCACGAAAATTCTTAATGCCGCTGAGGCCGGAGGCTGCAAATGGTTTATCGTCGAGCAGGACACCTGCCCCGGCGATCCCTTTGAATGTATCAAGCGCAGTTTGGATTATCTCAAAAGCTTGTGTGACTAAAGCATTGAGCCTCCTTTATTCCCTAATCTAAAACAAATCCGTGTCACGCTCCCTCACCCTCTTCACCGGTCAATGGGCCGATTTACCTATCGAAAAACTCGCTCCGATGGCACGCCAGATGGGCTACGAGGGGCTGGAACTCGCCTGCTGGGGCGACCACTTCGATGTCGATGCGGCGGCCTACTCCGCGCAATACCGGCAGAAGCTTTGGGAAATCCTCACGGAAAACCAGCTCACTTGTTTTGCGATCTCGAACCACCTCGTTGGACAAGCCGTTTGCGATCTCATCGATGAACGGCACAAGGTGATCCTGCCACCCGATGTCTGGGGCGACGGCGTGTCCGAAGGTGTTCGCCAACGGGCTGCGGAGAAAATGATCCTCACTGCGAAGGCCTCGCGGGCTTTTTTCCATGACAAACCCGGCTTTCAGAAAAATCCCCACCGCGTTGTTGTGAATGGATTCACCGGTTCCTCAGTCTGGCATTCCATTTACGCCTTCCCTCCGACTTCGCAGGATTACTGGCAGAAGGGATTCGAAGATTTCGCCAAACGCTGGACACCCATTCTCGATGCCTTCGCCAAGGAGGATGTCGATTTCGCGCTCGAGGTGCATCCCACCGAGATTGCCTTCGACACGGCCTCCGCCGAGCGAGCCTTGGTGGCTGTGGGCAACCATCCTCGGTTCGGCTTCAACTACGATCCCTCGCACCTCGCCTATCAGGGCGTGGACTATGTGCAATTCATCCGCCGGTTCGCCGAGAGGATTTTTCATGTCCATGTCAAAGATGTGTGGTGGGGGCACGGCGATGGATCGGTCGGCGTCTTCGGTGGACACACGAACTTTGGCGATGCACGCCGCGCATGGGACTTCCGTTCGCCCGGCCGTGGCGACATCCGTTTCGAGGATGTCATCGTGGCTCTCAACGACATCCGATACAGCGGCCCTCTCTCCGTCGAGTGGGAGGACATCCGCATGGATCGTATTCATGGCGCCACCGAGGCGGCCGCATTTGTGAAAAAACTCGATTTCGCGCCCAGCGCAGTCGCCTTCGACGCCGCCTTCGAAAAAAAATCCTAATGAACACACCTGCATCCCAACGCAAAATCCGCATGGGAATGGTCGGCGGAGGCCGTGGAGCCTTCATCGGAGCCATTCACCGCATCGCCGCCGCAATGGACGGCCGCATCGAACTCGTCTGCGGAGCCTTCAGCAGCGACCCTCAGCGTTCGCGCGACTCCGGCGCCGACTTCTATCTTCCGGCCTCGCGCTGCTACGATTCATTTGAAGAGATGATGAAATCCGAAGCCGCGCTGCCGGTCAGCGAGCGGATGGATTTCGTCTCCATCGTCACTCCAAACCATGTCCATTTCCCCGCTGCCAAATCGGCTCTGGAGCATGGATTCGCGGTTCTTTCCGACAAGCCCGCCACATTCAATCTCGCGGAGGCGCAGGAGTTGAGGGACATCATTTTCCGCACCGGCCTGCTCTACGGGCTCACGCACAACTACACAGGCTACCCGCTCGTCAAGGAGGCCCGCGAAATCGTCCGCTCCGGTCGCCTCGGCAAACTCCGCAAGGTCGTCGTGGAGTATCCGCAAGGCTGGCTGGCCACGCGCATCGAGGAATCCGGCCAAAAACAAGCCGCCTGGCGCACCGATCCCAAGTGCTCCGGCGCCGCCGGCTGCATCGGCGACATCGGAACCCATGCCGAAAATCTCGCCGAGTACATCACCGGTCTGCGCATCAAGGAACTCGCGGCCGACATCACCGCCTTTGTCGAGGGACGCCTCCTCGATGACGACGCCAATGTGCTCCTCCGCTTCGAGGGTGGCGCAAAGGGAATCCTGCATGCATCCCAGATTTCCGTGGGCGAGGAGAACAACCTGAACATCCGCATCTACGGCGAGACCGGTGGCCTGGAGTGGCATCAGCGCGAACCAAACACCCTCCTGCTCAAGTGGCCCGACCGGCCTGTGGAAATCCTACGCACCGGCATGGGCTATCTCGGAAAAGCGGCCGCAGCAGCCACCAGAACCCCGCCCGCGCATCCAGAGGGTTACTTGGAAGCCTTCGCCAACATCTATCGCAATTTTGCCAACCACCTCGCCAGCGTTATTGACGGAAGCACTCCCGATCCTGTCTCGCTCGACTGCCCCGGCATCGAAGACGGCATTCGCGGAATGGCCTTCATCGAGGCCGTTGTCGCAAGCTCGCAAGCCAATGCCCGCTGGACGCCGCTTCAGGGTTGAGCTGCTATAGTAGGAAGTGGCAGTCGGGCTTCGTATTGGTAGGTCGGGTCCGCTTCCTGTTTTTTGAGAATGGCGTTGATCTCGCGCCAGACTCCAACGAGGCCTCTGGGCGTGGGCGGAAGATCATGACGGATCATTTTGTGAAGTTTGCCGAGATTGTAGCATGGCACGGCGGCATACATGTGGTGCTCAATGTGGTAGTTCATTTGCCAATAGAGGAATCGAAAGACTGGGTTGAGCGTGAAGGTGCGGCAACAGAGGCGGAAATCACTGACATTGTCCTTGAGGCCGACATGCTGGGTGTTGTTGCAAAGGAAGAAGAGCCAACTGCCGAAGCATTGGTGTCCGAAGGTCAGCATGATTGGTAGAATCCACTGACCGGTAGCGATCGCCGCGGCGACAATCAAGGCATGGCCGAATATCATGCACCGAGCCCAGCGCACCGGTGCCTTTCGGCTTTCAGGGTTGGACTCGGGATAAAGTGTCAGTTCCCATTCGCCTTCGAATTTTCCAAGTGTAATCCGGAAGGTTGGTTTCAAATTCCAAATGATGGCTTGTGGGTTGAAAATCCCGGTCTTGAGCACATGCCAGAAAACCAGTTTCACCGGCAGGACGACCTCGAGATCATCGGGCGGGTGCAGGGTGTAGCGGTGGTGGCGAATGTGGCTGGACTGAAAGGTCTCGTGGTTGATCCATCCGAAAAAGGCGAAGACATGGCAGAAAAAGGAGTTCAGCCATTTCGTGTGAAACACAGTGCCGTGCCCGAGTTCGTGGACGGCATTGATCAGGAAGGCCGCGACCATTCCGTAGACAAAGACGAGGGATGTCGTCGCCCACCAGGGCCAGTGGTGGAACGAATACCAGGCGGCACCGCATGTCCCGGCCAGGATGATGAGGTAGCCGAGCGTCTGGATGGCACCATTGAGGTCGCTTTTCGCATGAAGGGACTTCACGGCATCCGACGGGAGTTTTGTTCGATACCAAGTGATGGCGACATTTTTGCGGACTGACTCGGTGAAGTCCTTGAGCGGAGGTTCTTGTTGAAGGAGGAGATTTTTCATGCCCGAAATTATAAACAGCGGTTTGGGAAAATGCGTTCGATCCCGCACGGCAGTATGATTTCAAACATTGGAAGCAAGAGGCTCCTATCGCGTTTGTCGGGATATTTTCATCGTCTCTCGAGGTGTCATGCGGCTCAGGCGCTTGAAGGAGGAGGAGAAATACTGGGAGGAGGAGAATCCGAGATCGAGTGCGACTCCCGTCACGGTGGCAGCTCCCGCAGCGAGGCGTCGTCGGGCCTCCTCGATGCGGAGGCGCAGGGCGTATTCCGCCGGAGGTATTCCGAGCTTCTCTTTGAAAAGGGTCTTGAAGCGGGATGGAGACAGTTTGGCGATTGAGGAGAGGACATCAATGGTGAGTTTGTCGGGTTCAGCCAGGTTGGACTCAATGTGCCTGATGACGTGTGCGAAGCGGTCGACGCCCATTTCCGCCGATGCCCTCTCGCGGGCAGTGAGGAGTTCGAGCAGGAAGGCAACAATCCGGTTCTGGACGGCAGTTTTTTTCAAAGGCGTTCCACGGCCGTGAAGCAATGCGAGAATGGCGTCGAGTTGAGTCTTCATTTCCGGAGTTCCTAGAAAAAGTCGGCGGGATGATTTTCCCAGTTCGCGCCAGAGGGTGCGGCTTTCCCGCTCCGCGAGGCCAAGCAGGGAGCCGCCTGTCGAGGAAGGGTTCAACACGATCATCCAGTAGAGCAGGCCTTTTTCCTGTGGGCCTCCGCCCGTGCCGTGCCTTTCGTCCGGCATGGTCAAAAAGACATCGCCACCGCGAAGTTGGTAGGAGTGTTTGCCGATGCAGTAAGTCTGACGCCCTCGGACAAGGTAACATATCTCGAAGGCACCAGGATGGCTGTGCTCTGCAAGGCCGTCCTCCGCGTTTGCGTAATTGTAGCGGCCGAACATGGCGAGAGAATCAATTCCAAGCCGCGGTGGCGTAAGGATCACCCGCTTGCTCGTCCTTAATGCGGGAGTGAGTGCCATTTATGGAATAATACTGGATATGACGACCAGAGCAACAGCGCGTTCGGGAATCACCGTCCGCTTGCCTGCTCGGTTTTCCGGAATTCGCGCGGAGAATCCTTGAGGCACCTTGAGAGATTGAAGGCGCTGAGGGTGGCAGGCCTCTTTTACGGCTTCGGCCATTTGAGACCATTTGCGGCCAGTAATTTTGCGATGTTCCCGTAGCGCTCGGCTTCCCATCCGTTGTGGCGGGTGGCCCCCAACAGGAAGCTGTCGAGGAAGGCGGACCAATTGGAAAAGTTTTCGGCGATGGCTTTCGTGGATTTTTTGAGAATGAGTGCAGCTTTTTCCTCCGAAATGTATCCGGCGGCGAGGCCGAGGTCTGAGAGATAGATCAAATGGGCGTGAATCCAAGCGCACTCGTCGCGGGTTTGAGGATGGCTTTTTTGGAAAGTTTTTTCGGCCTCGTTGTCAGCGATGGCCATGAGGCGTTCAAAAGTCATGCCCTCGGGCAAGGGAACGGAAGGGGCGTTGTTTGAGGGCCGGAATGCTTCGAGGGCTTCGATCTCGGACGCGAGCTCGTCCTTGTTTTGAATTCCAAACATGCGTCTCAACTCCTTTCGGGCGGCGTGTTTTTCATTCAATTGTGATCCCACTCGTTCGAGGGGATGTCCTTGCGCTAGGAGAATCGGAAGAACAAAGGCGGCAGCGCGCTGATCCTCCGGAGTTGCATCAGGTCCAGGCGGCTCGAATTTCGGGAAAACAAAGGGTTCAGCGGCTCCGGCCACGGATTCCATGAGGCGAGCGACATCCTCGAAACCGAGGCAGCGCGCCGCGCGGATCGGAGTGACGCCGTTTTTGTCTGCGATGGTGGGATTGGCGCCGTTTTCCAAAAGCATTTCCACCAGACCGCGGTTCAAAAGCGGATCCACGGCATGGGCCAGGGCTGTCTTGCCATCGCCGTCCTGGAGGTTGATCGAAGCGCCAGCTTTGATGAGAGGAGAAACGATGTAGGGATGCGGCCACTCGTCGCAAGCGGACATGAGCGGGGTTTTTCCATTGCCCCGAGCGGTGGAGTTCACATCCGCGCCGGCGGCGATTAATTCGCGGATCATAACAATATTGCCATATCCGCTGGCGTAGTGGAGGGCCGTGCCTCCATGCGGGGTGGCTTGGTCCAGAGGGCTCTTTAGCAGCAACGCACGGAAACAACGGAGGTTCTTATTCATTGCAGCCATTATAAGAGGTGTCTGTTTCCATTTGTCTTGGATGTCTGTTTTTGCACCCGCCGTCAGGAGTCGCAGCACGCAGGGAACTTGGCCGAATTGTGTGGCATAGTGCAAGGCGGTGTCGCCGTTGAGGTCGACAATGTTCAATGCCGCTCCGTGTTTGAGGAGTTCGTCGATAATGTGCGTGAATCCGCACTGGGCGGCCGCCATCAGGGCGGTTTGCTTGTATTTTCCACTCGGAGCGTTGATGTCGGGGGACGGAAGAGCCGCGCGCAAGGCGGTGAGATCGCCGGTTGATGCTGCCGCATACAGTGGCGAGTCGGTGACCGCTTTTTTCTCATCTAGCTTTTTCAGCAAGACATCCCCATTGAAATCAAAGGTGTCCGCATTAGCAACACGCTGCGGCCCGTCAGGTTCTCCGACCAGTGCGGCAAGTCTTGCATCCAGAATTTGATAGGCTTCGGCGTGGGGGTAATCAGCAAGTGCTTTTGCGGAGTAGAACTTGGCTTCAGCGGCTTTCCCAAGCAGGAGAAAATCCTTGGACGATTGATTCCAATAATACGCCTTGGACTTGTCCGATAGCTCCGCGGCATGGTTCCAAGCTTCTATGGCTTCAGGCAAACGGTCGAGTGCCCTGAGGACCCTTCCTTTCAGATGATAGTATTTTTCCGTATCGCCACCCAAGGCGATCGCTTCGTTGATTTGCGAGAGGGCCTCAACGGGTCGAAACATCTCGTAAAGAGTCCACGCAGAACTGTGGAGGCTGACAGGCGTTCGCCACTTTTTCAGAGTAATTTTGCGGTG
>JBIJCR010000084.1:0-10776 GCA_044344595.1 Terrimicrobiaceae bacterium | reverse complement strand
GCTTGATCGAAAGCTTCCAGTTCATCCAAAAGATTGGCCAAGGTTTGGTGGACGCAAAAAGGCCCCTCGTTGACGCCAAGCAATGAAAGCACTTTGGAATAGCTTCTGACGCCGGTTGCCAAGATGCGTTTTCTTGTTTCTGAAGTGATGCCCTCCTGTTCACCCTCGTGTGCAATCGCACGGGTCATAATGCCCACAAGCCAATTTAATTGGATGGAATTTGGTTCAAGAGTCGTCTGTGCAACGAGGGCATTGTAGTAGAACAACTCTGTGCGGCTGTCCTTGGCTGTATCGATACCCAAAACGAATCCCGAGGCACGACCCTCGAGGGATTCCGGTTGGCTTGCCAAGAGCTGCGCGAACAGCGGCAGGGAGTCGTCCAGGTTGAACCTCGAGCGGGTCAAAACTGCCGCCCAAAAAATCGCCCTTGGTGAGCGCTCGCCATCCTTGATGGCCTGCAGCACTTCCGCCTCCGCCTGATTTTGATCACCAGCCGAGAGGTGCCCCAAAAGTTTCTCCTCTGAAAAAACCGGCACACCTTGAACAGCTGACGGCGAAAGAAGGCACAGGATAATACCCAAAAAAAGAAATGCTCGAAGATTTGAAAAAAGAGACGCACGCATGTTTGTGAGGAATAATTAAGACATGGCGAGTTGCTGTCCATCCACCAGTTCACGAAAGAGGCCTGGTGCGGCGATGAGGGAGTCGTAGGTGCCATCCTGCTGGATCCGTCCGTTGCGAACGACGAGGATGCGTTGGCAATCGCGAACAGTGGCGAGCCGATGGGCGATGATGATCGAGGTGCGTCCTGCGCAGACCTGCTTGAGTGTTTCTTGGATCAACTGCTCACTGATTGTATCGAGAGCGCTGGTGGCCTCGTCAAAGAGGAAGACGGGCGGATTTGAGAGGATCGCCCGGGCGATAGCAAGACGCTGGCGCTGGCCTCCGCTGAGGTTTGATCCGCCCTCGCCGACACGCGTATCCAGGCCATCCGCAAGCTTTTGGATGAACTCCCAAGCATTCGCCTGGCGGCAGGCGGACTCGATCTCTGCATCGGTGGCATCGGGCTTGGCGACTTGGATGTTTTTACGAATCGTGGTCTTGAAAATAAAAGGATCTTGAGGAACGACCCCGAAGCGTTTGCGGACCTCGGCCCCTTCGCATTGGCGGATGTCTTGTCCACCAAAATGGACGCTGCCCTCGTTGGGATCATAAAGCCTGAGCATGAGCTGTGCGATGGTGCTCTTGCCTGAACCAGAGGGGCCGACCAAGGCCACCGATTGGCCATAGGGAATCGTGAAGCTGACATCGGAGAGAACGGCTTTTTCCTCATAGGAAAAGGTCACACTGCGGAAATCCAAATCGCCTGCGGGAGGAACCGTTTTGCGGTTTTCGTCTGGGTCCGGGGTGGATGAGGCTTCTGTCAAAACCTCCGCGATGCGCTCCAGAGAAGCCTGGGCAGCTCCCCACAAGGTGAATGTTTGGGAGATGATGGTAAGCGGTCCTGAGAGTTGCTGGAAAGCAAGCATGAACATGGAGACTTCGCCAATGGTGACTTTTCCTGAACTGAACCTCCACGCACACGCCACAATCATGAGGGCGAACCCGGCATAGGAGATCGTCTCCATCTTCATCCAGGCGAAATGACTGCCTACATCGCGTTCGTAGCTCTTGCGGGCAATGAGCTGCATTTGCTCTCCAAATTCACCCTCTACCGTTCTTTCCATGGCATGAAGTTTGACAGCACGCGTGCCGCGCAGTGTGTCAGCGACGGTGCCCGTTACAGCTGCCTCGTATTTTTGGTAGTCGAGGTGGAGCTTGCGACTGACCCGACGGGCGAGATCCATCATGAACACCTGCAAGCACACGGTGAGTGACATCACGGCCGTGAGTGTCCAGTCCGTCCATACCAAGATACCGACCGCAGAGCCAATCGTGGTGAACGCCCCGGCGAGTCCATTCGCGCAGTGCTGGTAAAATACGATCACATTTTGAAGGGGGGATCCAAACAGGTAGCTAAAGAGCTCCCCGGAACTCCGCCTCATGTGAAACCGCAAGCAAAGTGCATTGAGTTGGCGGAAAAACTGCGCTCGCAGCGAGGACAAGATGCGCTCGCGCACCTTCAGGTAGAGACGGTAGCCGATGTGCCACATGAGCATCCTCCCGATGAAGGAGACCAGGAAGTAGCCCGAGCCAAGCGCAACGGCTCGTCGCCACATGTCAGGCGGCACCGATCCCTTTCCAAGCACCCAATCGATCAACCAGCCAACCGTAAAAACTTGGAAGGTGATCGCAATGCCATGTACCGCGTTCAGGATGGTCGCTGTGGTCAGAAGCGGGATGTGGGGCCTGATCAAGGGCCAGAGGATTCCCCTTGTTGATGTCTGACTGGCGGGGTGAGGACTCATAGGAGGAAATTCCAAAAGGATTTCCTTCGGGATTTTCCTGCAAAAAGACAAGAGCAAAGTCGTTAAATTGGCCTTTTGCCTAAAAAGTTTTGCAGCTGGGGGCTGGCGTTTTGGTTCTGAGAAGGGCGATTTTGCGTGTAGATATGAAGTTGTTCGCATGAAAAAACTACACGATTCCGAAATCGAGGAAATGTTCTCGCGCTCGAGCGGGCCTGGCGGGCAGCATGTGAACAAGGTTTCGACGGCTGTTACACTGCGCCATCTTCCCACGGGACTGAGTGTGACGGTTTCGGATTCGCGCTCGCAGGCGATGAATCGGGAGACCGCGCGCCGGAGGCTGCTGCAAAAAATCCATGAAGCGGCCGAGGCGAAGAAGCTGGCGCAGTTAGCGGAGGCCTCGCGGGAACGGCGGCGAAAGGCCAAGCGCTCGCGGGGCACGAAGGCGAAGCTGGTCGAATCAAAGCGCCGCCGCTCGGAAACGAAAAAGATGCGTGGTAAGGTCGCCTAATATCCCATGAACGACTCCGCCTATTCCGACTCCGCCGCACGGCTCTGTTCCGCCTGCGGGATGTGTTGCAACGGGGTACTTTTCCATGGAATGGCTGTCCAGCCCGAGGACTCGCTTCGCGCTTTGTCAGCGAAGGGACTGAGGGCGAGGCGGCGCGATGGGGAGTTGCAATTTCAACAACCATGTCCGGCTCATGTGAACAATTGCTGCCGGATTTATGCCGAACGGCCGCAGCGGTGCCGAGCGTTCGATTGCCGCCAACTTCTGGCCGTTTCAGAGGGCCAAATCACCGAGGCGCAGGCGATGGAAAAAATCCAAGAGGCCAGGAGGCGCAGTGAGCGTGTGCGGGAGTTGCTGGAAATGCTGGGCGACGACCGAATAACCCGCCCACTGGCCACGCGGTGCGCGGGTATTTTTACTCCGCCTCTCGACCCCTCACCTGACTCAGAGGCTTTGCGCGCGGAGTTGCGGGGCGCAATGACCGCGTTGGAGGACGTGCTGGCCAGGGATTTTCGCACCGAACCAGCGCGGTAGAATCGCGGGATCGGCTCTTGGAGTTTCCATCTTGCTATGAAGGTTTGGAAACGAGCTCTGCGCATTTCCTGCTGTGCACCAACAGGCACTCCACCAAATTCGGGATGATGGGATGGTTGATGCCATCGTTGGCAAGTCGATGGCCGGCGCGTTCGGCTGCCTCGGGAAGCGATGCGGCCATTAGCGCGATGCGGTCGAGAAGTTCCTTGGCAGAGATTCTGAGTTCACGGGCACACGATTCCCATTCCCGTTTGCCGATCCGCCACAAGCGGTATTCCGACCCAATTTTCATCGCGAGTGTGGCTGTGCGAGGTTGGATTTGCCGGGGATAGGGAAGTGAACTTGCCAAATCGTAGAGCGGTGCCAACCGGACCTGCCCGCCCGCGCCGAGGAGAAAGGAATAATTTTTTGTATGTCCGTCCGTGCCTCCCATGAGCCAGTTCAAAATCAAACTGTCGGCGAAGCGCAACAGATCCTCGTCGGGACTGACCGAGTGGGATCGGATTAATTCTGCGATCGCTTTTGGCGACGGCCCTCCCTGGTTTTGATATTTTTTTTGAGGGCGCACCGACAATGCCTGGCACATGTCCTCCTGGTGGATTCGCTGGATGCTTGAGCCCTTTGCCAAGCGGTCGTAGCGCTCGACAACGATCACTGGAAGGCCAGCGCAGATGCAGACGCTGGAATTCGCGGCAGCGAATCCGAGTTCCGCCGCAAGTTGCAGGCAAAAGTGCTCGTTCTCGGTTTGTCCATCGAACGCTCCAGTGGAGGGTTTCAGGATATGGGTGGTGGGCGTTCTGCCTTCGGGCACGCCCCAGCGGCCGGAGTCGATATCCCGGTAGAGCGCAAGCTTGGGTTGAGCTCCAGCGAGGCTGAATTGGCCCTTGTCACCGCCAAGTCTTGTTGCGGCGGCATCTGACGCCAACAGAGCGATGCGTTCATCCAGCTCGCGGTTGGAAAGCCAGTGCACGGTCGGCTTTTGCGATGGCCCGAGCAAATGCTCCACACGATCCGGTCTGGCAAACTGGATGGCACCGGCGCAATCCTCGCCGACATTCTCGATCAAGCGGAACGGATTTCGCGGAGAGACGCGAAACTTTTGCCCCCATCGTTGCAACACGACTTCATTGTCAGGCAGCAAGCCTCACAAGAACGCCTCCGTCTTCAAGTGCCCGTGTTCTTGGACTACGAGCGGCATGGACACGGACATCGGAAACGCCGAGGCATCATCACTCCAAGAAGGATCGTAGTGAAAATCCAAACGCCCACCTTCGTAACGGATTTCGCCCATGATTCGCCCACCGGCGATTGCGATCAATCGATTCTTCATGGACGCCGTCGGCCTCGATCCAGAATGGCCGTTAAATCATCCTCTGCGGGTGATGGCGGGATTTGCCGGGATTCGGCAAGGTCGATCTCCAATCCCAGCTCCTTGAGGGTGCGAAACACCAGTCCCCACTCGACGGTGGATTTGCCTTTTTCGAAATCAATGATCCACTCGCGGCCAACGCCGACAGCCGCTGCCAGCTGCGCTTGAGCCAAACCAAGCTCCCGTCGCTTTTTCCGCGCAAGGGCGGCGACATCGCGGATGGTTTTTGTTTTCATGCCGAAACCTTAACATGTCGGCGAACGACCGCAATATATTTTGTTGCCTAACGACCTCATTCTATCCGGGCGCGGGGCGCACCCGACTGCACCCGAGGCGGGTGCGCTCCCCGAGACCAAAAACCAACACACGAACGAAGCGACTCAGCGTTACAATGGCACCTTCATGCCTTCGGCTTCGGCGAGTTTTTTCTGGTTGTCATCGAAGGTAAGGAACTGTTTCGCGTTAAGTCGAAGGGACGCTGCCACATGGAGAATGTCAAAGCCGCGATGCCCGCCTGTGAGTGAGTATGTGGAGGAGAGCCGTTTGGCTTCATCCACGACATCCGCAAGATTGCAGACCTGAACCTTCAACCGCTCAGCGGCGCGATCCGCCTCGAATTGCGCCCAAAAGAAAGCGGCTTCTCCGGGGCCAATCCCCTTCCGGAACTCTGCAAATCGAAGCGCGTTTCCCAGCTCATACTCGTTCAGTGTGCTGAGAGTCAGGGCGGTGCGGCAGGTCTTCATCCATGCCACTGCACGCGGCGTATTGCCATCGTTCCCGTAGAGTGAGAACAAGAAGCTGGTGTCTGCACAGATTACCATTTTCCGCCAGCCTCGTGGATGAGTTCGAGGGATTCCGCAACCGTCAGCCGATGGGCCCCGGATCGGTCTCTCTTCACGGCAGGACTCTGGGACCAGTCCACGCTTTGAGAGGTGTGATCCTGTTCAGGGATAAGTCGGGCAATGGTTTTTCCTCTCTGCGTAATGAGAATTTCTTCTCCCGCTCCAATCCAACTCAATAAGCTGGTGTAGCGGTTTCTTAAATCCCGGACGGTCGCTGTTTTCATTGTGCTCCAAAGTTGGCGCACACGGACGGCTTGTCAAGCCCTCGTCGAGAGGACATTTGCGGCGCAAGCTGACCCCTTTTTTAATTCATCTGACCCTTTTTTTATTCAAGTCAGATTTGGATGAGACAAATCCCTACAAGGTTTCCAGTGTCCCCACAGCGAACAAACCCGCCATGCGGTGACGCGTTTCCGGGTGTTGGCGTCGGGCGCGAACCGCTCTCTGGCGGAACTGACCTTGGTGACCGGCCGCCGACGCCAGATTCGCGTTCAACTCGCCGAGGCCGGATGCCCAATCATCGGGGACAAAAATACGGCACCAAAACGAATCCCGCCAAGCGTCTCTGCCTGCACTCAAGCACGCTGCGGTTTCCACATCCCATCTCCGGCAAGGAGATGTCATTCACCTCCCCGCTCGTAAAAGAACTCGCGCGTCTAGTTTAGAGACGGGAGCTCTAAATTGAAGTCAGGATCGACTACTTATATTTTGCTTTCGATTGTAATCCACACACCTGTGAAATTTTTTTCCTGCGTTGTGCAATAGCATTGTAGATCATAGTAAAGAGAGGCCTCAGGATAGGAATGCTAAGCAGGAAATTAAAAGGTTGGAGCCACCAGACTTTACTTGCTATATATTGAAAGAAATCAATTCCTTTAACAATTTCCCCATTAGGTTTGTAAAGATGAATAGCTTGAAGTAAGATTTCCTCGCTTAGCCCAGAAACATCCCTGACCCATGATTCCTGAAGTGGCGCCACGGTGAATCCGTGCTTTTGAAAAAATGCTTTTTTCTCGCCTATAAATATCGAACATGAGCCACACGATCCATCAAATATCACGAGCCCTGACTTGCCGATCCTATCTGTCCCTCTAAAATTATCCATGATGCTCTTGCCAAGGAATTATCAAGTAAGCCAGCAGCAACAGACGGTAGATCACCCAAGTAAGCGTCAAAATAGACGACAATTTCTCTGATTTGATGAGTTTGTGATGAGCTAGAAAAAGGATCGCAACAACGCCAAAGAAATACCCGACTGCCGCAATTTCAGATATTTCGAAGATACTTGAATAGGCGAGTAGTGGTATGAGCAGCATTGACCCAAACATTGAAACGGTAAGTGCAATCACTGCATACTTTTTTCTTTCTGACCAAGAAGATTTGATCATGAAAAGCCATTGAAAGATTACCTGTCCTGCAACCATCAACGCTTCAGTCTGATAATCGTAGTCAACCGCGAGATACCCTCGAACAATTTTTGCAAAAGATCCGAGAGCAAAACCTGAAACACAAACACAGAAGCAGATATAAGCAAAAAATGCTAATGCCCTCAGTGAGAGTATCCAGCGCAACATGCCTATCACTGCTTCCTCCAACGCTCACAGAGATCGGAAGATGCAGCTTTCCAGTCGCTGTATTGAAACTTGAATCCAGCATCAAGCAAACGACTAGGAATAACACGGCGACTTTTAAGAACCATTTCACTTTCCGTTTGAAGAAATACAGCACCAATCTCTAGCATCCATTCATAAACGGGAAGTGCAATTTTCTGCCCCCAGACACTTCGGAGTTGCGCCATAAACTCTTTATTAGGCAGTGGGTTTGGTGAAGCAATATTCACCGCTCCAGATATTTGATCGTTTTCAATCAGAAACTTAATTGCATTAATAAAGTCAAGGTAGTGTATCCAGGAGATAAACTGCTTACCTGATCCCGCTGTGCCTCCAATCCCCATACGCACGAGCCAGAGAAGATAATCAAATATCCCGTCCCGATCATAGCTCATCGTCATAGCAGACCTGAGCACAACTTTGCGTGTCCTTGGCGCCTCAATTAACGCAAACTCTCCCTCCCATGACCGAGCAACATCAATGCTGAATCGCCATTTATCAGGGGAGTTCGGTTCAGTGCCGCCAATAATACCTGTGTATTCATCGTTTGGCGCATCAAAGCGATGAGCGTAGATAGTAGCCGTTCCAGCCTGAAGCCAAAGACGAGGCGGGGCAGCAAGCGTTTCAAGCGCCTTGCCGAGTATGCGAACCGATCGATTTCGTGATGCCCATATTTCACAACGATTCTTATGGTTATATCTACAATTTACGATACGCCCCGTAAGATTAATAAGAACGTCTGAACCTTCTAACTCTTCAGCCCAAGCTCCAAGTGTCTGTCCATCCCACCCAACAACTCGCCAAGGTGCCGCTTTTGTTCTTGCAGATTTAGCATCTCTGCTAATAACCACGACCTCGTGACCTTCCTCATGAAAATGTCGTGCAAGAACTGTTCCGACTTGACCTGAACCACCTGGTATAACAATCTTCATATTATTGCTTTACTCTTGTAAAGACCTTTTACGCTAATAATCCGAAATTTACCTTTTAAAAAGAGAGATTAATGGTTTGAAAAATGTTGATTGATCGAGCTTTAAAACAAGTTCAAGCAAATTACAGCTCTTTTTCCCAAGCGCATGGATATCTGTGAGGAGTTTTTTAAATGACTGAACTTCTTTGGCCTGCTCTGAATTAGCACTTACTTCTTTTTGAAGCTGTTCAAGCATCTTCATCATCGGATCCAGTTCTCGCCTCTTTCGCTCTGCTACGATTCGCTGCGCTACTTCCCAAATGTCTTTCTCGGCGTAGAAATATTCTTTACGCTCACCAGGTCTATTTTCACGAAAGACGAGCCCCCAGCTGATCAACTCTCGCAGGTTCATATTGGCGTTGCCACGAGAGATGCTCAGAGCTTCCATGACTTGCTCAGCGGTCAGTGCCTCTTCAGTGCACAGAAGCAGACCGTGAACTTGAGCCATCGTGCGGTTGATGCCCCATTCAACTCCAACGGTCCCCCAAATCTGAACAAATCGATTTTTAGCGTCTTCTATTTTCATGTTTTTTATACTTTCAAAAAGTTTTGAAAGTTTAGAACAGATGGGAATACCGTGTCAAGCGCTTTTTCAAACTCACGATTTATCAGGCTTGGTTAGGCGTCAAAGTCGTCATCACTCAGTCTCCTCCTCCGCCACAGTCTCCATCATGACCTCCGGAATCATGAGCATGACTCTCGCCATCGAAGAAGGCCAAGCCGCCATCCGAGGCTGAATCGCTACGCTGCGTCACAGAGGAATGAACTCGCCGACGGAATGCCTGAACAACAACTCCGACCCCCACGAAAGTTAGAATGATAAACAAAATCTCCATGCGTTTGGTGACGCCTAACGTAAAGGTGAGCTACAGATGAGGCGTGCCTTAGACGTTAGCTCCACCGACTTATTGTGTGATCGTCATTTTGCATTTTCCTCTACAAATTTCAACCTGCTTTAATATAGATTCAGATTCAAAGTTATCCTTAATAGGACTACCGTTGTAAACATCAAAATATTCATATTCGATTTTAATATTAGATTCACTGCTATAGGAGCCTCCTGCTCCTCCACCTCCAACCCCTCTTGGATTTTTATTTAAATCGTCAATATACTCTAGTTTCTCTCTATTTCCTTTCTCGTCCACAAAGTAGTAGCAATAGTCTAAAATGCCGTCTTTAAATTTAGGCTTAATAATAAGTATCCCATTTTCAGGTATTTCTAATAAAAGTCTATTGTCTTCGTAATCTGGCTTAATTCCACATTCCTCTCCGTAGACAATAGTAACTCGCCCTGAAAAAGTATGAGGTATGAGAAAAGTAACCTTACGCCTATTAGAATAATCTATAAAAAAATCTACGGATAAGAGTGTTATAATTGTTGCAACAAATATAATCGGAAATGCTAATATTAATGCTATTTTATGAATTCTTATTTCTGGGAATTTGTTGGAAAGTTTTAAGTCCATGAAAATAAGTTGAATAATACAACTTGTTATCCATAAATAAAATATGTTAATACTGAAGCTGTAAATAAATGGTCCTAGAAGAATGAAATACACTAAGAAGACATATCCAAATGCAATAATTCCTCCTGAAATGCCAGATAACAGAAGTCTGAGAATCCAGTTTCTTGTCCTGTAAAGCGTGAGAATGGTATTTCCAATAACAGACAAACCGACTGCTAAAGGTATCGTGCAAAATACCAAGGCATTAATATCGCTAATTCCGAACCAATTCTGGAAATATATTTGTATAAAAGCACCCAGAAGGCATGCGATAATGTTCATAAAGACACTGAGGATCTTTATCTTAATAGAACCGATTATCATAGTTTCTTTTCGTTGGTTATTTTTCATAGTTTTGTTCGTTGTTTAAACCGCTTCTTGTCTTCTGGTATCTTCCTTGTGCCTAACCATGAGCAAATCCACCACTAGGAGCGGAGGTTGGCGTGGAGCACGTTGTTGATGTTGTGTTTACGCAGAATCATGGAAACAGGGCGGGTCCTAGCGGTTGGATGATGCGACTTGTTAGCGATTCTTTTCGGCGTGGTGCTTGATGTGATTAAGAACTCGAAGATGGATACGATGGATGATCTCATCTGAAACAATACCCCAATAGAATTCAGGCGAAATGCTGTGAGAATACCACGTAGTGCCTTCCAGCAGAACATGATCGCCTTTTTGAGTAAGTCGAAACTGTCCTCTGTCCGATACCATGTGTCCGTGTAGGTGCGGAGCGTGTAAATCATTGTATAATGAAAGTTCGTTCATGGGTGGTGGATTCTCTGTCACATCAAAGGAAAGTCGATTTGGGGCATCCCACTCAGTAATGGGTTCGACGAAACTTCCTGTCGAAAACACGCAATAGCGAATCGCGCCTACGCCCTCACCCTCGATGTGAGCCTTGATCTGAGGTGGACCCCGAAAATCGGACCAGTGGTTAAGAGATAAAAAGCGGTGGTTGGACGAGGTCAATAAACCTACAACCAACTACAGAAATGAAAGCCAAACGCAGAAGACACGATGGCGCCTTCAA
>JBIJCR010000029.1:0-22167 GCA_044344595.1 Terrimicrobiaceae bacterium | reverse complement strand
ATCGGCCTCTCTGGTTGGGAAGAAGGGAAGTCAGGTTAGTGGGACTCGCCGCCTCCGTGATAGTCCGTTTCGGATAACAAGGGCATCCTGTCCAGCGACAATTAAAAATTTTAAATTGTCGCTGGACAGCATCGAATCTCGCAACTGGGTTCAAACACATTGAGATGTCTCCAAACCAACTCTTCCGTATGGTCATAGAGCTTGGCTTTGGCTCCCTCCCCAAGACTGAGCTCCATTTCCCAGAGGTGCGCCGTCTCCGCGATCTTTATTCGAACCACTCCTTAAATATGGTCAAATTCACACTCCTGAACCTCCCAGTTCATTCCCAATCCCAGCAACTCGTGAAATAGCTTTTCGGTTTTCATCCTATATTCTTACGTTCCTCCCACTGAAAATGACGAAGAACCAGATTTAAATTTTGAACTGTATAGCAACCAACGTTTTATGAAACAAATGAACGGGTTCGCGATCATACCATCCGGATTTTCTCCTGTTGACTCGCCCATCATGCTTGCCTCTGAGAGGCTGAACAGCGAAGAAGGATACCTGTGCTTGCCTATTATATTCACGATCTCAGCCCTTTTTTGCTTCAGTTCAGCGAGACTATGGGGCTTCGCTGGTATGGGCTTGCGTATGTGCTGGCGTTTGCCTCCGCGTATGGCATTTGCCTGCACCTCGCGCGGCGGGGATACAGCGATATTCCAGCGCGGGATATTGGGGACTTCATCACTGGCACGGCGCTATTCGGGGTCATTCTGGGAGGGCGGCTGGGCTATATGCTCTTTTACGATTGGGAAAATTTTCTGGGGAACCCTCTGGTTGTTTTCAAATTCTGGGACGGTGGAATGTCGAGCCACGGCGGGATTCTGGGCATAGTGGTTTTTACTTGGATTTATTCGCGAAGGAAAAAAATTTCCTGGTTGAACATCGGGGACAACACGGTGGTTGCTGCGCCCGTGGGTCTCTTCCTCGGGCGGTGTGCGAATTTTATCAATGGCGAACTCTACGGGCGAGCGACATCGGTGCCTTGGGCTGTGCAATTTCCCAAGGAACTCTACGAGGCCGCGCCGGAGACGATGCGCGAGGTCTTGCTTGAGGCGTCGCAGATCGATCCCTCTTTCACAAACATCTCCACCGTGCTAGAGAATGCCAGGGTATCGCCGGAGCTGCACACGCTTCTGGGCAAGGTTCTTACGCCGCGACATCCCTCACAGATTTACGAGGCCTTGCTGGAAGGCGCGGTGCTGTTCGCGATTCTTTGGATTTTGCGGACACGCTTCCGTCTTCCTGATGGATTCCTGACGGGCGTGTTTTTCATCGCCTACGCGCTCTTGCGGATTGCTGGAGAGTTTTTTCGAGAGCCGGATGCTCCGCTCACTCTCATGCTGACGCGGGGACAATTTCTCTCAGTATTTTTGATTTTGATCGGCATGGCATTCCTTGTCGCCGCAAAAATCCGGCCAACTTGGGCGCCGAGATTCCGCGTATGAAAAAAACCGCCCTTTTCGGACTGCCTATTCTGGTCCTCCTTGTAGTAGGAATGTTGCAAATTCCCATCTTCCAATCGACACCCAAACCTGCAGCCTCTTTTGATGAGGCACTGGCAAAATTTGAAAACCTTCGCCGGGAGGATTCATCGCACCCGATACGTCCCGAGGGTGCAAGTCGACTTTTCCACCATGGACATAGAACCGAGCGCGTCTTTGTGCTTTTGCATGGTCTGACAAACTGCCCGGAGCAATTTGTACCGCTTGCAAAAATCCTTCACGCGAAAGGTGCGAATGTGGTGCTGCCCCGTGCGCGCCTCGCGGGGTTTGCAGACCGGCTTAACAATGAACAGGGCCACCAAACCGCGCAGGATCTTATCGACCAAGCAGCTGTGGGACTAGATATCGCAAGCGGTCTCGGCGACCGGATCACACTCATAGGCCTCTCGGGCAGCGCCGTGGCGGCGGGTTGGATGGCTCAGCACAGGGATGGCATCGACGATGTCATGCTCATCGCGCCATTCTTCGGCATGTATGGCGTGCAGCCATCGGCCATCGATGCCACTGCCGCGACTCTTTCGAAGTTGCCGAATTTCTACCAGTGGTGGGATTCGTCGAAAAAAGACAATCTGCCGGGACCCGTCTATGCCTACCCCCGCTTCGGAACCCACTGTATGGCGGATACTATCCAGCTCTCGCGGGCTGTGAGGGACAATCTGAACGGGCGCCCACTTTTTGCCAAGAAGCTCATTTTTTTAACAACGGCCAGCGACCGCGGAGCCAACAACGGGCTGACAAACGAAATCGCATCGCAACTTAAAGCCCGTGAAGGCGAGAGGGTCATTACCTACGAATTTCCGGAATCCCTCGGCATACCGCATGACATGATCGACCCCGCCCAGCCAGGCGCAAAAACGGATCGCAGCTACTCGAAAATTCTTGAACTCGTCGAATTGTAGTTCCGCGAATTCCACAGGCGCGCGGATTTTTGCTGGAATGAAGGCGCAGGCAGTCTCAAAGTATAGACCATGCAAATTCACATCACTCCGCGAAACATCACCCTCACCGGCGCCATCCATGAATTTGTGGCGGAAAAAGTCAGCCACCTCGAAGGCCACGGTGAAACAATCCTCGCCGCGCACATTGTTCTTCTTCACAATCACGACCGCAAGAAGCCTTATATCGTCAAGGTTCACCTTGCACTCAGCGGACCCGACATCCATGCCGAGGATGCGGAAGCCGATCTCTACGTGGCAATCGACAAAGTCGTCGACAAACTCTCACGCCAGATCAGCAAACTCAAAACCAAGAAAAAGGAACACGACAAGCATCGAATCCAACAAAAACGCGAAGCAGAAAAACGCGGCTACAAGCGGCCTTAAAGTTGCGTGGAGGACTACAAGGTCAAGCTTGATGTATTCGAGGGTCCACTCGATCTTTTACTCTACCTCATTAAACGCGATGAGGTGGACATATACGATATTTCGATCGAGCGGATCACCAAGCAATACATGGCCTACATCGAAGCCTTCCAGGTCCTGAATATCGAGCTGGCCGGGGAGTTTATCGTAATGGCCGCGAACCTCCTCTACATCAAAAGCCGGACACTGCTACCCGTCGACCAGCAGATGGCAGAGGAGGACGCCGAGGAGAACGATCCACGGTTCGAACTCATTCGGCAACTTATCGAGTATAAAAAATTCAAGGAGGCGGCAGCCCGCTTGCGCGACAACGAGACGGCCCAACTGAACCTCTTTGCCCGCGTTCCTGTGGCGCCGGACCTCACCCAGGCGGAGAATCTCTTAGTGGAAGAGGTAGGGATTTTCGACCTGATCCATGCTTTTCAAAAAATCCTGAAGCGGCTCGAAAAAAAGCCCGAAAATCTACGCGAGATTTTCGCTGAAAATTTCACTGTCTCCGACAAGATCGAGCACGTCCTGCGCATCACTCAGGAAGGCATCCCCCTCCGGTTTGAAGAGCTCTTTGCCCATGTGGCAAGTCGCACGGAGATCGTGGTAACCTTCCTCGCCATGCTCGAACTCATCCGCCTCAAGCAACTCCGCGTGCGACAGGAGGGAGTGTGTGGCGAAATATGGATAGACCGTGTGAGCAACGCTCAACCCGCTTTTGTATGAGTGACGAGTCACCAAGCCCCGAAACCCTCTTCCCGCTGCACCGCATTGTTGAAGCTGTGCTTTTTGCCTCTCAAAAACCCGTCTCCGCCAAGGAACTCGGAGCCATCTTCAAAGGCGCGGCCGAGGCGGCAAAAGAAAATCCCGACATCGCGGCCTTCGCCAAAGTGAAGGCGCCTCAGATTCAAGAAGCGATCCAGAAACTCGAACTCGAATACTCCGAGACAGGCCGTTCCTTTGAAGTGAGGGAAAGCGCGGCAGGTTGGCAGCTCGTGACGCGCGGCGACTACGCTCCCTGGCTACGCCAGCTTTTCCCGGAAAACCGGCAGGCCCGACTTAGCGCTCCAGCCATGGAGACACTCGCCATTATCGCATACCGGCAACCACTCACCCGGGCTGATATGGAAGCCGTGCGCGGCGTCGCGGTGGATGGCGTGATGCAGACCCTTCTGGACCGCAACCTCGTGCGAATCGCCGGACGCTCCGAAATCGCCGGACGCCCACTCCTCTACGAGACCACCCAGTATTTCATGGACCACTTCGGCTTGAAAAATTTGGATGATCTTCCAAACGCCTCCGAACTCCGCCGCATCGCACTTCCCAAGGCGAATCCACCAGAAGAAGCTGCCTCACAGCCCCAACCCTCAGCTGAGCAACAACCCACCGAAACACCTGTCAGCAAGCCTGAACTCTTTGATCCTCAGCCCTCCGAATCCGAGACCTCCGAACTAACACAATTGGAGCCCGAGCCCACCGAGATAGCTGCTCCGCAGGATTCTATCCCCAGAGAGGAATCACAAACATGAGCGAGCTCGGGGAACTGCGCCACCGCATAGACGCGCTCGATACGGAGTTGCTGCGCCTTCTCAACGAGCGCGCCACTTTAGCGAAAGAGATCGGCGTCATTAAAAACCGCGCCTCACTTCCCATTTACTCGCCGGACCGCGAGATGAAGCTGCTTCGCAGCCTCATCGACCGCAGCAACGGCCCGCTCCGCCCCGAATCGATTCGCGCGATTTACCGAGAAATCATGTCGGCCTCCCTTGCTTTGGAAAACGACATCGTCATCGCGTGCCTCGGTCCATCCGGAAGCTCCACGCACCAGACGGCCCTCTCCAAATTCGGCTCTAGCGTGCGATACACGACCACAAACTCGATTGCCGAAGTGATTGAACAGATCCGTGCAAACAAAGCCGACTGCGGAGTTGTTCCGCTGGAAGATCCTATTCATGGATTCATAAACTCGACGCTCGACGAGTTGACCTCTACCGACCTCTCGATCTGTGCGGAAATCCTTCCCGAGGCTGACACGCAAAACCGCGTAACCGACATGCGCCACATCATTCTCGGGCGTCAAATCAATGCACCCACGGGAAATGACCAGACCCTCATTATGCTTCTCATCGAGGACAAACCGGGCGCACTTGTTTCCGCATTGGAACCCTTCCGGCACATGCAGGTCAACCTCGCACACTTTGCAAGTCGTCCCTCGCAAAGTGACAAAGCCGAGACCTTTTTCTTTGTGCAGACCGATGGACATCTCCGGGACTTGGAAACCAACGGCCTGCTTGACGCCCTCACGAAAAGCTGCCGCTCGGTGAAAATCCTCGGCAGTTACCCAAAACCACAGCCTTGAAAACCATTCTCGAAACGATCCTCGAGGACGTTCGCCGCGAAGTCGCTGAAGCCAAAAAAACGGCTCCTCTCAGCGAAATCCAAGCCCGTCTCTCCGACGCCCCGCCAGCCCGCGATTTTGCAGCGGCCCTGTCCTCGGACTTCGGACTTATCGCGGAGATCAAAGAACGCTCCCCCAGTGTGGGTCCGATGCGCGATGAAAATGTGCGCAACGCCGCAGCGGCCTACGCTGCATCTCCAATCGTGCGGGCGGTTTCGGTTCTCACTAATCAGACACACTTCGGAATGACCATCCACCGCCTCGGCGAAATCCGAAAACAAGTCCCCCACCCTGTGCTTCGAAAAGATTTTTTTGTGGATGAGTACCAAGTTTACGAAGCACGTGCTTTCGGTGCGGATGCGATTCTGCTCATGGCAAATGTGCTCGATGCAGCGAATATGCACCGACTACACCAACTCGCCCGCGAACTTGACATGGAGGCCATTTTTGAGGTGCACACGCCTGAGGAAATCGACACCCTGCCCGCTGGAGCGCGCGTGGTAGGCATCAACAGCCGAAAATTTAAAACCAACTTCGGCTTTGTTGCGGCAGGCCAATCTTCAACCACTGACTTCAGCCTAGACCTCGGAGTTTTTGACCTTGTGAGAAAACTCCCTGCATCTGCCATTCGCGTCGCAGAGAGTGGAATTTCTCCACAAAACCTATCCTCTGTTGGGTCCAGCTTTCAAGCCGCGCTCGTGGGGACATCCCTCCTCCGCGACGAACGCGGTATCCACGCCTGCCTCCACGATTTTGAGGCGGCACTCGCTCTATGAAAAACCCTACAGGCCGCACCAACGGTCGTCTGGTCGCACTCGCCCTGCTCGCTCTTTGCGTGGCGGGATTTCTCGCAACCGTTTGGAATTACTCTCGCAACCATTCCTTTGCCAGCGAGGCATCATTGGATTCCAATGGAACGCCCTCGATCCTAACGGCATCATTCAACCTGGAATCGAGAATTCAAGAAGGCCAACGCGTCGTCATCCGCGTGGAAGGGGACTCCGCAAAAGCTCGTGGCGGAGTGATTAAAACTCTTACACCACAGGGCCTCGCCACGATCGAGAGCGACGAACCTATCGCGGCGCCGCCTCGATCTCGTGCCACTGTAAGCATTGACGGAACTATAGCTCCCCAGCCCGTCCGCTAAACATTTCCACGCAAATGCAAATCACACGAAAATGTCGTGATAAAAGGATTGCATTATTGCCATAACCAATTAACTTCCGCCCCTCAACCAACAAACCAACCATTATGGCCAACCTCACAAAACGTGATCTGGTAATGCAGATCAGCAAAAAAACTGGGCTCACTCAGCAGGAAGTTTTCAGCGTTATCCAACTCACATTGGATGGCATCACTGACGCGCTCTCGACCGGTCGCGATGTTGAGCTCCGCAACTTCGGCGTTTTCGAAGTCCGCCTCACCAAATCTCGCGTGGGTCGTAACCCGAACAAACCCGAGCACGATGTCGTCATCCCTGCCCGCGCAACTGTTAAGTTCAAGTCCGGAAAAATTATGCGCCAGCGCGTGCTTCTCCGCACCGAAGAACTGCGCGGCAATCAAGCCGCCTAATAAGCCAGCTGATTTCCACGGGTGGAATCCATACGGCTCTGTGGAGCCAAGCAAAATAACCTTCAAGGTGTTGACCTCGAACTGCCTCTTGGCAGACTCATAGTCGTCACCGGACCCAGCGGTAGTGGCAAGTCTAGTCTCGCCTTCGACACCATTTATGCCGAGGGACAAAGACGCTATGTGGAGACATTTAGTCCTTACACGCGCCAGTTCCTCGAGCGGATGGATAAGCCCCTGGCAGATAGCATTGAAGGAATTCCGCCCGCCATTGCGATAGAGCAGGCCAATAATGTCCGCACCATGCGGTCAACGGTCGGCACGATCACGGAAATCAATGATTATCTAAAACTACTATTCCCGCGCGTTGCTAAAGGCTTCTGCCCAAAGTGCTCGCGGGTATTGGCGCAGGGAACTCCCCAGTCCATTCTCCGTCAGATTCTTGCAGACTGTGCTGGCAAGACGGTTTTCCTAGCCTTTAGCGTCAAGGTTCCAGAAGAAACAGCTCCAAGAGACTTCTTTGATTTTCTTACCCAGCAGGGATATCTTCGCATATGGATCAAGGGTAAAGTCCACCGCGTCGACGAGTCTCCTGAACTCCGCAAACTCCCCGATAGCGTCTTGGTCATCCAAGACCGCATCGACCTAGAAAATACAGACCATGCCCGCCTTTCCGAGGGCATCGAAAATTCGCTCCGCCTTGGCAATGACAGGCTGACCGTTATTGATTCCGAATCCGGGTCAACACACTCCCACACGGCGGGATGGCACTGCCCTTCGTGCGATATCGACATCCGTCCGCCATCCCCGGGTCTGTTTTCTTTTAATTCTCCGCTGGGCGCCTGCCCGGAGTGCAAAGGCTTCGGCCGCATCATCGGCATTGACATGCAGCGCGTTATTCCGGATCGCTCGCTGTCCATTTCCGAGGGAGTCATCCGCGCATTTCAGAGCGGACAATCTGCTGAATGCCAAGATGATCTTATCCGCCACTGCCGCAAACGCGGCATCGATACCGTTCGCTCCTTCGAGCGACTTTCCAAGGCGGATCAGGATTTTGTCATCCATGGAGACCCGGATATCGATTCGCGCCAAGCTTGGGACTCCGGCGACTGGTATGGAGTCGATGGCTATTTTCAATGGCTGGAAAGTAAATCCTACAAAATGCACATCCGTGTGCTGCTTTCGCGCTACCGCAGTTACCAACCTTGCCCGAAATGCCACGGTGGTCGATTCCAACCGGATACGCTGAATTTCCGCATCGATCCGCCCGGCCTGACGATCGCTGATGTCGCCGCGCTTCCGCTCAAGCGCCTTGCGCCGATTCTGGAGTCGTTCGAACTTCCGGCATCGGACACCAGCGCGCGCCTTGTTCATCAGCAGGTCGTTTCCCGCGTCAACTACCTCTGCAAAATCGGCCTCGGCTACCTCACGCTCGACCGACCCACCCGCTCGCTTTCGGGCGGTGAAATCCAACGCGTCAACCTCACGACTTGCCTCGGGGCCTCGCTCGTCAACACCCTTTTCGTCCTCGACGAGCCAAGCGTCGGACTCCACCCGCGCGACACCTCCCGACTCATTGAGATTATGCAAGGTCTTCGTGACAAAGGAAACACGCTTCTTGTTGTGGAACACGAGGAAGCTGTGATCCGCGCCGCCGACGAGTTGGTGGATATCGGCCCTGGCCGTGGCATTTCCGGCGGCCAGCTCCTCTACTGCGGCCCTGCCGAGAATTTTGCATCTGCAAAAAACTCCCTCACAGCCGATTACCTCCAAGGCAAAAAGTCCATCCCTGTTCCAAAAAAACGCCGCAAAGCCGAAGGCCAAGTCGTTCTCAAAGGCGTCACCCACCACAATATCAAAAACCTCACGGCCAAGTTCCCTCTCGGCGTGCTCTGCGCCGTGACTGGTGTTTCCGGATCAGGAAAAACCTCGCTCGTCCGCGATGTCCTCCACCGGCAACTCGTCGGCGAAGACCCCACAGAAGATGAGGCCGCAGGCTTTGTGAAATCCATTAGCGGTGACGAGGAGGTGGACGAAGTCGTCATGGTGGACCAATCGCCACTTGCGAAAACTCCGCGATCGACTCCTGCCGTTTATCTCGGCGTTTACGAACACATCCGCGATCTCTTTGCCGACACCCCGGCAGCCGAGGCGGCCGGATTCACAGCCTCCAGCTTTTCCTTCAACTCCGGCAATGGCCGCTGCGACCGCTGCAGCGGACTCGGCTTTGAAAAGGTGGAAATGCAATTCCTCAGCGACCTCTTCTTGCGCTGTCCGGAATGCGATGGAACCCGTTTCCGCGCGCCCCTTCTCAAAATCCAAGTGGGCGGAAAATCCATCCACGAGGTCCTAGAAATGACTGCCGCCGAGGCGATCACATTTTTTACGCCACTCGATCCCAAGAAAAAAATCATCACCCCGCTGGAACTTCTCGGCGAGGTGGGCCTCGACTACCTCCGCCTCGGCCAGCCGGTCAATGCCCTCTCCGGCGGCGAATCCCAGCGCCTCAAGCTCGTTCACCACCTCATCCGCCAATCCCGCGAGATGGCGCTCCTGATCTTCGACGAGCCGACGACAGGCCTGCACTTCGACGATGTCGCACTTCTTATCAAAGTCTTCCACCGCCTTGTGGAGGAAGGCAACAGCGTCATCGTCATCGAGCACAACCTGGAAGTCATCAAATGCGCGGACTGGGTCATCGACCTAGGCCCCGAAGGTGGCGATGAAGGCGGCAAGATCGTTGCGGCCGGAACTCCCGAGCAGATCGCAACCATCCCCGAATCGCTCACCGGACAATTTCTCGAACCCATCCTCGCTGGGCGCGGCGCCCTCCTGCACGAGCAACCCACCCGCCCCCGCCCGAAGACCCCGCCGTCCCGCTTCATCACCGTGCGAGGTGCCCGTGAACACAATCTGAAAAATATCGATGTGGATATCCCTCGCGATGGCATGGTCGTTGTGACCGGTCTTAGCGGGTCGGGCAAATCCACACTCGCCTTCGACATCCTCTTCGCCGAAGGCCAGCGCCGATTCCTCGATAGCATGTCTGCCTACGCCCGCCAGTTCGTGGATCAGCTTGAAAAACCTGATGTGGACTCGATCGAAGGCCTCCCGCCAAGCGTGGCTATCGAGCAACGCATCACTCGCGGCGGCGGAAAATCCACTGTGGCCACCGTCACCGAGATCTACCATTTCCTGCGCCTCCTTTTTTCAAAACTCGGCACCCAATTCTGCCCGTCGTGCAATGTCGCCGTGGAAAACCGCACACCCACAGCCATCGCTGCGGAAGTCGATGCCAGCGCAGCCAAGGGCACAGTCAAAATTTTTGCCAACCTCGTCAAAGGCCGCAAAGGCTTTCACACGGATGTCGCCCGCGCCGCCGCCCGTCAGGGCATTACCACCCTCATCGTGGACGGCAAACCGACTGCTGTGGAGGGTTTCGAAAAGCTCGAACGCTTCAAGGAACATACGATTGACGCCCTCATCGGGGAACTCTCGGCCCCTGACGCAAAAAAATCCGACGAACTCGTCCGCAAGGCCCTCCGCATGGGCAAAGGCACTGCCCGCATGGAAGACGCGAAGGGCAAATCGACCATTCTTAGCACCGAGATGAACTGCCCGTCGTGCAGCCGCGCCTTCGAACCACTCGACCCGCGCCTGTTCTCCTTCAACTCCCCGCACGGCTGGTGCAACCACTGCCGAGGCTTCGGCGAGATCTGGAAAGGTCTCGGCCAAGAAGGCGAATTCGAAACCGCTATCGAAGCCGAACTCGACGAGGAGCGCCGCCACGAAGGCCTTGAGGATGATGAACCCCGCCCCTGCCCGATCTGCAAAGGCACACGCCTCAACGAGACGGCCACACATGTCCGGATCCAAAAGACATCCATCGCCGACTTCACCCGCTCGCCGGCATGCGATGCCCTCTTGCTCTGCGACTCACTGAATTTCCAAGGCCCCGCTGCCGAGGTAGCTCGCGATGTGATCACGGAAATCCGCCAGCGCCTCGAATTCCTCGCCAAGGTCGGACTCGACTACCTCTCGCTCGACCGTAGCGCGAAAACCCTCTCCGGCGGGGAATCCCAGCGCATCCGCCTCGCCGCCCAGCTTGGTTCCAACCTGCGCGGCGTGCTTTATGTCCTCGACGAGCCGACCATCGGCCTCCACCCCCGCGACAATGAACGCCTGCTCGATGCGCTCCAGGCCTTGGCAAAAAAAGGAAACTCTCTCGTCGTCGTGGAGCATGACGAAGAGACCATGCGCCGTGCCGACCGGATCCTCGACCTAGGCCCAGGCGCCGGCAGCCGTGGCGGCGAAGTCATCGCCTCCGGCACACTTCAGGAAATCCTCCACCACCCGACCTCGCATACCGGCCGCGCCCTCCGCGAGCCGATGCAGCACCCGATCCGTGGCAAACGCCGCCCCGCACCCACCGAGTGGCTCGAACTCAAAGGCACCCACCTCCACAACATCAAAAACGAGAATGTGAGCATCCCCCTCCACCGCCTCAGCGTCCTCACAGGCGTCTCAGGCTCGGGAAAAAGCACGCTCATCCGGGGAATCGTCGTTCCAGCCGTCCGCGATGTCCTCACACGCAAACGCGCCCCGCTCCACTCGGACCTCCACAAAGGCATCTCCGGTTTTGAACCTCTTGGCGCCGTTCTGGAAGTGGACCAGTCGCCAATCGGAAAAACTTCCCGCTCCACACCGGCGACCTATGTGAAGGTCTTCGACGAAATCCGCAAAGTTTTCTCCGCCCTGCCCGCCGCCCGCATGCGTGGCTATACCGCAAGCCGGTTTTCCTTCAACAACGAGGGCGGACGCTGCGAAGCCTGCCTCGGCCAAGGCGTGATCAAACTCGAGATGAACTTCCTCCCGCCGTCCTACATGCCCTGCCAGGACTGCAATGGACGACGCTACAACCCCTCCACGCTCGAGATCCTCTACAACGGAAAGTCCATCGGCGATGTCATGGACATGACCATCGAGCAGGCCGTTGAATTCTTTAGATCACACCCGAAAATCCACCGCCCCCTCGCCCTTTTGCAGGAGACCGGACTCGGCTACCTCAAGCTCGGCCAGCCCAGCCCCACACTGAGCGGCGGCGAAGCCCAGCGCATCAAACTCGTAACCCAACTGGCCCGCCGCGCCACACCTGGGGCAGAGGAAATCCGAACGACCCGCAAGGGAAAATCCACTCTCTATGTGCTCGAGGAGCCGACCATCGGCCTCCATGCCCATGATGTCGCCCAGCTGATTCATGTCCTTCACCGCCTTGTTGACGAAGGTGGCACCGTTGTCGTCATCGAGCACCACCTTGATGTCATCGCCGAAGCCGACCATATTCTCGACATCGGCCCCGAAGCAGGCGCCCAAGGCGGAAAAATCATCGCCGAAGGCACCCCCGAAAAAGTCGCCCTCGCCAAAGGCAGTTGCACAGCCCCGTTCCTAAAAAAAATGCTGGGCGTTCAGACGAAAAAAAAATTCAAGGCCTGAAGCGCTCACTCTGGCACTGCCGTTTAGTCCCCGGCGGAAACATCCTACAGACGAATTTAACCCATTATCCCGAATACAGCAGAATTAACCACAGAGCGCACAGAGAACACAGAGGATGACCTGTTTATGATGCGATGCGTTTGAAATGATTTGTGCAATATCAAACAAAAGCCAAAGCCTTTCCTGTCAATTCTCTCCATCCTGCCCCCCTGTCTTAAAAAGACGTTTTCGGGATTATGTTAACTTTCTAGATTCTGTCTAAAATTTCCTGCGTAAAACCCGATGTCAACCGAAACGCTCACGCCCATGATGCAGCAATACCACGCCCTCCGGCGGGAATTGCCCGCGAGCACGCTCCTGCTTTTTCGCCTCGGGGACTTTTACGAAATGTTCGGCGAGGATGCGACAGAGGCCTCGCGTGTTTTAAATGTGGCCCTCACAAAACGCGGCACGACTCCCATGTGCGGAGTTCCCTACCATGCCGCGCGGAACTATATTGAAAAACTCATCACTGCTGGCTGGCGCGTTGCCATCTGCGATCAGGTGGGCGAGGTCACAGCCGGCAAACTCGTTCGCCGCGAGATTTCACAGGTTTTGAGCCCCGGCACCCTCGACGACTTCGGTCTCGATGACCGAAAACCCAATTTCCTCGCCGCACTCAACAAACGCGGCGACATCCATGGACTCGCCTATTGCGATCTCAGCACAGGCGAGTTTCGCCTCACCGAACTCGACTCGCTTGCGGCCCTCCTCGATGAACTCGCCCGCGTCTCACCTGCGGAAATTCTCATACCGGATCATCAAACAGATGCCTTCAAGCAGGTGACGCCTCAAGCCCCGGTGGATGGCTATGTTTTCGAGTTCGAGCCGGCAAGCGAATTGCTACGCGCTCATTTCAAGGTTCACTCCCTCGATGGATTCGGTTGCGCGGACCTCCCGGCGGGAACAGGCGCCGCCGGTGCGCTGCTGCATTACATCACCCGCCAGATGCGCCGGCCGGCGGGCCACCTGAAGCAACTCCAACCCTACCAGCGCAGCGAGTTTCTCATCCTGGATGCGGCCACACAAAGCCACCTCGAGCTCGTGCAATCCCGTGCCGGACGTGGAATGACACTCCTCGGCGCACTCGATCGCACCGCGACGCCCATGGGCGCCCGCCTCCTGCGCGACTGGATTCTCCATCCGCTCAAAGATCCGACTGAAATCGAAAAGCGACAGGACGCCATCGCCGCCCTCCTCGATGACGCCATGCTCCTCGGGGATCTCCGCAGTCGTCTCGCCGACATACGCGACATTGAGCGCGCCACGGCCCGCCTGAGCGGCCCCTCCGGCAATGCACGCGATCTTTCAGCCTTGGCGCAATCCCTCGACCGCATCCCACCCCTCGCAGCCAGTCTTGGAGGGCTTCATGGATTTACCATTCCCTCCGTCTTGATCTCGGGCCTCACCGAACGCCTCCATGCACTTCCGGAACTCAGTGAAAAACTCCGCTGCGCTATCGTCGCCGAGCCGCCCGCAGTGATTCGTGACGGCGGCTTCATCGAGGCAGGCTACGATTCTGACCTGGACGAACTCCGCTCGGCCTCGCACGAAGGAAAAAACTGGATAGCCGCCTTGCAGGAAAAGGAAATCGAACGGACCGGCATCAAATCCCTCAAAGTCCGCTTTACCTCCGTCTTCGGTTACTTCATCGAAGTCACCAAGGCAAACCTCGGCGCGGTTCCGGCCGACTACATCCGCAAGCAAACAACCGTCAACGGCGAGCGGTTCATCACTCCCGAACTCAAGGAATTTGAAGGCAAAATCCTTGGCGCGGATGAACGCGCTCGGGCCCGCGAGATCGAAATCTTCGCCGAACTCCGCAGCGCCGTCCTGAGCCAAATCCACCACCTGCAGGAAACCGCCGCGACACTTGCAGTGCTCGACGCCATCTGCTCGCTCGCCGAAACCGCACGCCTTCATGGCTACTGCCGCCCGGAGATCAACGACTCGGATGTTTTGGAAATCTCCGATGGACGCCACCCCGTTCTGGATCAGCAATCCGAAGGCTCGCGCTTTGTTCCGAATGACACAAACCTTGGCACGGACGGGAAGAAATTCGCCATCATCACCGGACCGAACATGGCTGGAAAATCCACTTACATCCGCCAAGTTGCCCTCCTCACGCTGCTCGCCCAGACCGGCAGTTTCGTCCCTGCCAAATCCATGCGCCTCGGCCTCACCGACCGCATCTTCACCCGTGTCGGCGCAAATGACGACCTCTCGCGAGGTCAATCGACCTTCATGGTGGAAATGAACGAAACAGCGAACATCCTCAACAACGCCACGGACCGCAGCCTCGTCATCCTCGATGAAATCGGACGCGGCACATCCACATTCGACGGCCTATCCATCGCCTGGAGCGTCGCCGAATACCTCCACGACAAAATCAGCTGCCGCACCCTCTTCGCCACCCACTACCACGAACTCACCGACCTTGAGCGCACCCGCAGCGGCGTACAAAATCTCAATGTCGCCGTCCGCGAGTGGAACGACCAAATCATCTTCCTGCGGAAAATCCTCCCCGGCCGCGCCGACCAAAGCTACGGCATCCAAGTCGCCCGCCTCGCCGGCCTCCCCGACTCGATCATCACCCGCGCCAAGGAAATCCTCGAAAACCTCGAGAAATCGGAACTCAACGCCGCAGGACAACCCACCATTTCCAAAACCACGCGCAAGCGCCTCGTCCCCGACCCCAACGCCGCCCAACTCGCACTTTTTTAAAAAACTCCCCAGCAACCGCAAGCCCTGCCCATTCGGCAAACACGAATACACAGCCGAAAGCCCGTTCTGCCCCGCCATCGCAGCCAAGCGCAGCATTTGAGTAGAGTAGCGAGACCCGGTCGGGGGTAGAAGCGCCAAGGTCAATGAGCGCGGGGGGACTCCCCCTCATCTAACCGGACGAGCGGATTGCCCAAATCAGGCCCGCATGCGGGATCGTTTCGAAGTAGCCGCTCAAATCAGCGTCCACCACTTCTCTTCTCCCGCTCAGCAACGCGATCTTGATCGCATCGATGGCCTGTTACGCCAGCCGCTTTGGTCGTTAGGCGAAGCTGTTCTCGTGGAAGTCGGTTTCAAAGTGGGGAGGGCTTTTTTTTGCTGGTGAAAAAGCCGGAAATGAGAAACAGGGCGGCGGCGGAGCAGATGGCGGAATCAGCGACATTGAAGGCCGGCCAGTGGCCATACCAGGGGAGGATGACATCGAGAAAATCCACGACATAGCCGTGAAGGATGCGGTCGGTGAGGTTTCCAAGCACGCCGGAAGCAAGAAGGGCCGCTCCGACGCGCGAGGGAGCGTCGGCGAAGGCACCGCGCCGCGCGAAGATAGCGAGGAGGATCAATGCTGCCGAAGCAAGGATTATGAAAAACAGGTTATTGTTTTTCAGCATGCCGAAGGCCGCGCCGGTGTTGTGGACTTGGACGAGGTAGAAAAAACCAGGGATGACCGGCACGAACTCGTCCGTCGAAATGAAGCGCAGAACGAGCCATTTCGTAACCTGGTCAACCAGGTAGAGCGGCAGGGTGATAAATAAGAGAAGCTTCATCCCAAGACAGCGAGTGCTTCCTCACAGCGGGCGCAGAGGGTTGGGTGCGTTGCACTGGAACCGACTTCCGGACGATGACGCCAGCAACGCTCGCAGCGGGAGTGCGGAGTTTTGGAGATTTCCACGGAGGACGTATCGGAGGAGAGCACCTCAAGATCGCTGAGGATGAAGACTTCCTCCAATTCGACTTTGAGCGGTTCGAGCAGGGTTGCCTCGGAGTCGGTGACGGAGAGTTTCACCCGCGCCTCGAGCGCGCTACCTATCTCGCCGGCCTTTTGAGGTTTTTCCACGGCTTGGGAAATGCGGCTGCGGATTTGCAGGAGTTGATCCATCGTTCCGACAGCGTCAGGATTGGTCCAACGGGCATCAGGCTTAGGGAAATCCTGCAGGTGGACGGATGTGCCGGGCTGGAAGTAACCCCAAGTTTCCTCAGCGGTGAAAGCGATGATCGGAGCAAGCAGGCGGGTGAGCGCATCCAGCACGCTGTGCATGGCGAACTGCGTCGCGCGGCGGCGTGGTGAAGCTACAGTGTCGCAGTAGAGGCGGTCTTTCGTGATATCCACATACAGGCTGCTCAGGTCGACGGCGCAGAATTGGTTGATGGTGTGGTAAACGCGATGGAACTCGAGTTTTTCATAGGCATCGAGGCATGTCGCCACGACCTCTTGGAGGCGGGCGAGGATCCACCGATCGACGAAAGTGAGGGATTCCGGCGTGGGTGGATTTGCCGCGTCATAATCGTGTAGATTCGCCAGAAGGATGCGCAGCGTGTTGCGAACGCGGCGGTAGGAATCCGAGAGTCGCGTGAAGATTTCCTCCGAGAAGGGAACATCGTCAGTGAAGTTCACACTGCTGACCCACAGGCGCAGAAGGTCGGCGCCGTATTTGTTCACATAATGGTCGGCATCCGTGGGTTTCTGATATCCACCGGCGGCGGACTTCGAGATTTTCTTGCGGGTATCGACATCCATCACGAATCCATGCGTAAGAACGGCGCGGTAGGGGGCGCAGTCATTCAAGGCCACAGATGTCATGAGCGAACTCTGGAACCAGCCGCGGTGCTGGTCGGTGGCCTCCAGATAGAGATCGGCAGGGAAGCCGAGTTCGGGGCGCTGGCACATGACGGTTTCGTGGCTCAGGCCGGAGTCCATCCACACATCGAGGGTGTCATTGCGGCGGGTCGTGCCTGCGGGCAGACCGACAAGGGCGCACCATGTGGAGTCATCCATTTCGAACCAAGAATTCGTGCCTTTTTCCGAAAAAATATCCGCCACTTTACGAATCACGGCGGGATCCACGATCGGCGCGCCTTTGGCATCGTAGAAAACCGGCAATGGCACGCCCCATGTGCGTTGGCGGGAGATGCACCAGTCGGGGCGGGACTCCACGGTGCCGCGAATGCGGTTGCGACCCCAGTGCGGGAGCCATGTGGTGGCATCGACTTCTTCAAGGGCCTTGGCGCGGATGTTTTCAATGCGGATGAAGAACTGCTCGACAGCACGGAAGATGACCGGCGTTTTGGAGCGCCAGCAGTGCGGGTAGGAGTGCTGGTGATCGCCTTTCCCGGCAAGAGCTCCTTTTTGTTTCAAAAGTTCGATGATGCCATCATTCGCCTCAAAAACATTTTTACCAACAAATTCGGGCAAGCCGCACTCCTCGGTGTAGCGCCCATAGTCATCAACGGGTGAGAGCAGCGCGAGTCCGCGCTCCATGCCGAGATGGTAGTCGTCCTCGCCATGGCCTGGCGCGATATGAACGCAGCCGGTGCCGGTATCCATCGTCACAAAGCCAGCGGTATGAATCGTGGCATTGCGCGGCAGGAAGGGATGCCGGGCCTCAAGGCCCTCCAATTCCGATCCGGGAATTATTTTTTCAACGGAAATTTTTTCAGCTCCAGTGGCCTCGCAGAACGAATCCAGAAGGGCCTCGGCAAGAGCGATGGTTTTTTCGGCGCCATCGAGGCGCACGCGGACTACGGCGTATTGGTGTCCGGCGTTGACAGCGATGGCGAGATTCGCTGGAAGTGTCCACGGAGTCGTCGTCCAGATCACAACAGAGGCCTTGTCTGCGAGTTCTCCGCTCACGAGCGGGAAGAGAACATAGATGGCAGGGGAGGTTTTATCCTGATATTCGACTTCGGCTTCAGCAAGGGCCGTCTGAGCTCCGGTGCTCCAGAGAACAGGTTTCTTTTTGCGATAAACGAGGCCTTTTTCAACAAAGCGGGCGAACGAGCGGATCATGCCGGCCTCGTAGGAGGGATCGAGTGTAAGGTAGGGGTGTTCCCAGTCGCCGAGAACGCCCAGTCGACGAAATTGGCGGCGCTGGATGTCGATGAATTTGCGTGCGTATTCCTCCGAGCGGCGACGGACTTCAGCGGGAGTCAGCCCGGCGGAGGTTTTGACCACCCGGAATTCGATCGGAAGGCCGTGGCAATCCCAACCGGGAACGAACGGAGCCCGGAAACCTGCCATGGTTTTGGATTTGACCACGAAGTCCTTGAGAATTTTGTTCAGCGCCGTTCCCATATGGACGTCACCATTCGCAAAAGGAGGTCCATCATGCAGAAGGTAGAGCGGGGCATCCTTGCGACGTTCTTGGATTTTTTCGTAAAGACTCTCCCCTTCCCACTTGGAGAGCATTTCAGGTTCACGCTGGGCCAGGCCGGCCTTCATGGGAAAATCGGTTTTCGGAAGGTTAATCGTGTTTTTGTATCCGCTCATGAGAATCGAAAATTATTATCAGGCGGAGATGAGTGGGTCAACGCACAGGCTCCCACTCAGTCCACAGAAGCCGATTCCTTCTCTGCCAAATCGCCAAAGGCCAGTGTGGCGGGAAATCCCTCGGGAAGACGGATAGGTTTGCCAGCAGGCATCTGAACGAGAGCCAAGGCTTGGCGGCATTTGACCAGAAGGGCGGAATCCGAGGGGCGGATGACTTCGAATTCCACCCAAAAACGAACACCGCTCCAATCGACAATGCGACCCTCGATGCGGAGGACATCACCGAGCTTTGCTGGGCGCTTGTAATCGATCTCTGTGCGACTCACGACGGCATGGATGCCTGTGCGCTGGATCTCAGCGAAGTCCATACCCATTTGTATCGCCAGCAGAGTGCGGGCGGTTTCGATAAAGCGAAGGTAGACTATGTTGTGCACGACGCCGCCTGCATCGGTATCAAAATACATGACGCGTACTTCGGTGGAGATGCGGCAATTGTCAGGTATGGGTTGTTCCATGGAGACGAAAGATGCGGTTTATTTAATCTCCGAGATGCGATTTTCGAGGTTGGCATCTGGCATGATGGCAAGGGCCTCTTCGAATTTTGCAACGGCCAGTTTTTTGTCCATTCCGGCGAGAAGGGTGTTCCCCTCGTCAACAAGGGTCGAAAATTTCGCAATCTGGCCGTCTGCGTAGGAATTCAGAATATCAAGAGCTTTCATTGATTTGGAACCAATTTGCCGAGCAGATGGGCTAAGGACGGCGGTTACTTCGATGGCGGCTCTATAGTCCCGCTCACGGAGCCGAGCTTGCAGAGTAGGCAGCGCGTCCTTCAGAACAACGCAGGCCTCGAAGGAATGTGAAGGAAGCCAGATTCCCACAGGTGGAGCTCCAGCATGGAATGCGGCAATGTTAGAGGACAAAGCGTCGATCTGGGTCGTGATATCCGCAGGGAAAACTGGCAGAATGCCTTGGGACAGGGATTCCAAGTTCCAAAGACTATCCAAGCTCTGTTTCAGAGCATCGATTTCCTTGGTGAGTCCTGCGGCGACATCCGCCTGGCGTAGCACGCTGACCGTGCGCGGAGCGGGATCTGAGAGCGCCTTGAGCTTATCAAGCAAGAGGGCGGCGGCACTGGGTGAGAGCGGCGACTGTAGTTTCATTAAAATCACATCCTGTTCTTCGCGTGATACAAGCTTCGCGAACTCAATCCGCATAGAAACAAGGCGAGCCTTAAGTGCTGCATCGGATTCAGCAAAATTAATCAGCTGTGAAAAGTCAGCGTTGGAATTAAGGTCAAAGTCCTTCTTGATTTTTGCCTCGCTCATAGCCCGGCGAAGGCGAAGTTCGATTTTCTGGATTTCCGATTGGCGGTATTTTTCACGGGTCTCCCATTTATCGGCACCGATCATGACCTCGCCCGCATCGTATCGGTCGGCGACTGACTGTAATGGTTTTAGGTAGTCTTCAAGGGCGGTCGCAGCCGCAGGAACGGCGGCGATTGCTACCCTGATTTCATCGATGCGTTTTTGAATTTCCCTACGCTGTGAATCCTCGATGAGCTCTATCGGCATTTTCGGTTTGAGGATTAGTTTTACAACGCGCGATGACGGGATCTGCGTATCCTTTCCACTTGGAAGACGAAGAACAAAATATCCAGCGCCAGTTGCCCCCCTTGCCGTGCGATCGGTAAATGCGCTAAATTTCACAACTTCCGATTCAAATGAGTTCGACCACGGCTGAGGCTTTACCAAAGCGATCCCCGACATTTGAATGACGGTGTTTCCATCCCGCTCCTGCGCATGGAGAGAAACAAAAGACATGAGGGCGCAAAGAAAAACAATACGAGGGAGAACGAGCATGAGTACAATCTGGCATCTTCAGGCAGAAAAGGGCAAGCCTTCAGACATTTTCAAAAAAATGCGTCCTCAGCGCAGCCCTTCAATAGCAGTGCGAATATCACCCTCTCTCACCGCATCGGAGACGAACGCATCACCTAATTTGCGAAGAAGGACAAAACGAATACTCCCGGCAGCAAATTTTTTATCCTTCTTTAGTGAAGAAAAAATGGCATCGGTTTCAATCGAGGAATCTAGGCGCAGGGGAAGTTTGTAAATACCAAGCGCTGATGAGATTCTTTCGGATTCCTCTTCAGGCAATCCAGACTTTTCCACCGAAAGCCGGCACGCAGCCAAAAGCCCAAGGCTGACCGCTTCACCGTGGAGAAATTTTCCGTAACCCGCCGCCGCTTCGATGCCATGCCCGATCGTGTGTCCGAAATTCAGCAAGGCGCGGAGACCCTTTGTTTCGAATTCATCCTCTGCGACGATGGCGGCTTTGATGGCGACATTTCGCGCAATGAGGGCGGGAAGGTCATCAAGGGCATCGAGCATGGATGGATCCCGAATCGCCGCGTGTTTGATGACCTCGGCAAAACCCTCGTTGAATTCGCGCTCTGGCAGACTGCGCAGTGTGTCGGTATCTGCAATCACAAGCCGTGGCTGATGAAAGGATCCAATGAGATTCTTTCCTCCGTTGGCATTGACTCCTGTCTTTCCGCCAACCGAGCTATCCACCTGCGAAACAATGGTGGTGGGAATTTGAATATATGGAATACCACGATAATAAACGGCGGCCGCAAAGCCTGCCAAGTCTCCTACAACTCCGCCTCCAAGCGCAATGAGCAGCGACGAACGGTCAAGGCCGGCATCTATCATGGCGTCGCAGATCACACCAAGCTGTGTGAGCGACTTCGAGGATTCGCCTGCAGGAACAGTGACGCGCACAGGCCGGAATCCGGCATGTAAGAGGGAAATCTCGACTGCGTCGGCATAAAGCGGTGCGACATTCGAGTCCGTCACCACCACGCAGCGACTAGGCTTCAAAACGCGCGAAATCAACTCCCCGCAGCAAGAAACCGCCCCGGCACCGATGAAAACGTTATAGGGCGCACTGGAGAGTCCGACGCTGACTTCAAGAAACGAACTCATCGAGAAACTCCCAACCGGGCAAGCGCCCCCTCCTGATCTTCGGCAATAACGAACAATTGATCCAACCGGACCAACTCAAAGAGCGTGGCCACTTTTTTCTCGAGTCCGAAAAGCGCAAACTGACCGCCAAATTTTGCGGCCTCCTTGAGGTATTCGATGAGAATCGCAAGACCGCTGGAGTCGATATAGCCGACCCGTTTGAAATCCATCAAAACCACAGGCGTCTGGGCATCAGAACACACCTTCAACGCGCTTCTCAGCGAACCAGAGGAGTGCAGGTCGATCTCGCCCGTCAGTTCCAGAACTGTGAACGCGGGCGACGACATTTTTTCAATCGTCATATCGCTTTATAAACTCCCAGGAATTTTGTGAAAAGAACCGATTCGGCCCGATAAGGAAAAGTCTGAATAATGTTGTCAGCGTCCGACTTTGTGGCAGTTTAATTACTGGCAACATGCCTGGAAAGGAGGGGGAAAAATTATCATGAAATTCGCAACTATCGCTGCCGTGGCAGCTCTCG
>JBIJCR010000004.1:0-74776 GCA_044344595.1 Terrimicrobiaceae bacterium | reverse complement strand
ATGCCTATGCCAGATACGGTGGCCACTTACTCCAAAAACGGAAAAACCTATGTCGTTACTGCAAACGAAGGCGATGCTCGGGTGGATGATCGCGATGTCAGCCGATTTGGTGACATTTCAGGCACTGACAGCATGAACACGATTCTCGATAGCAATTACCCGACCAGCAGTACAGGCGTTCGAGCCAACGATCAGCTTGGTCGTCTGAATGTTTCCCGCATTGATGGCGACACGGATGGCGATGGTTTAATTGATGAAATCAGGATGCTCGGAACTCGAAGTTTTTCGATTTGGGAGGTCACCGACTCCGGGTTGCAACTCACCTATGACTCGGGCAGTTATTTCGAAACATACATCCGTGATAACGATCCCACTGGCTGGGTGGACAGCCGCAGCGATGACAAGGGCCCCGAACCAGAAGGCCTGACTTTGGGTGAAATAGATGGCAAGACATTCGCCTTCATTGGAATGGAGCGAAACAACGGCATCTTCATGTTCGATATCACTGATCCAAATGCCCCATCGTTTTTTGGCTACACGCGCACATCGGATGGATCCAATACGCCACTGCGTCCAGAAGGAATGAGCTTCATTTCAGCTGCCGATAGTCCGAACGGACAAAATCTTCTCATTGTTGGTTACGAAGGAGATGGGACTTTGGCTTCCAGCGAGCGCATTAGCGTGTATTCCGTCGTTCCCGAGCCGCAGACATACATTCTCATAGGCATTGGGGCCTCTTTCCTCCTCTGGCGCATGCGCCGTCGGGCTTGAGTGATCCAAGCAGCGCCGCGTGAAAGACCGCGGCGCCAGAATGCGAAGTGCCATTGAGTGCCATTTCTCTAATCCGGAGACCCTAGGCTGCTCTTGGGTGCGCATTTCTTAAATGCTCCCCACAGCTGAAGCCAAGCTTACTTCAAAGGCTACGGGGAAATACGAACGGTATCGTTCGATGTCGCGCGTCAATATCGGGAATTTTAAAACTTGGGCATGGGCCCCAATGAAAAAATCCGCTAGAGGCCTTTCTGCGCCTTTTTATCGATAAATTTGGAAGGCTTGAGCCATCAAAAAAAGCTTCCATGGGAATTTCGTTGAAAGCCAAACCAATTATGTTCACCGCCGTATCAACTTGATCCAGATCCGCAGCCGTGTAGCTCAGTTCCGTGTAAATGATCGAATTGACCGCCACGCGGTTCGCAAATTTGCCTAAACGCCGCTCTTACTAACTTTCTCACTCGGCGTTGGAATTCAGACATCCATGATGACATTTGCATCAACTAGTACTCCCTCACTCATCGCATCGAAGTTTTGCTCATTATGTCTTCGGTGGACTTTCCGCCGGAAGGCTCCTTCCCGCTTCTGCAAACCGCAGCAATACAACGCTCTATTTCATTTGCAAGTCCATGTGGGTCAGGCTCCTCTGCTGCCATGGCTTTCGTCAAGTCTCCCTCGTTTTCGCCTCAATGTGGAGTGCCCATGGATTGTAGCAAAAGCTCGCAAGTGCTGCTTTGCCCGCAATGCGAGATTGCGAATCGTCATTTCGTTATCGTGAATCAAAATTCAGCAAAAAGAGCGCTACCATTCTTTACAAGTCACAATCAAAATCTGGGTTCTTGAAGAACCTTCTAATCTTATATGGCCCAACATACTCGTAATTTGTCTATGCAAATTATTCCAGTTCACTTTCGAAGTGTCGCCGACACGACACATCATACTTGTTGCGTGGAGAACATGGTGTGTTAAAACAAAGGATGACGATTGCTATTCGACTCGCTCTGGCGCTAGGATTTTTGGCTTTTGCAGCGTCGCCAGTCTGGGCTCAGCTTCAGGGAAGCAAAGCTCTGGTTAAAGCCAGTTTGTTAGCTGATACCACTGCAATTATTCCAGGGCAGCCGTTTCAGGTTGGTCTGTTGCTGGAAATGGCACCCGGTTGGCACACTTACTGGAAGTACAGCGGTGATTCTGGACTGCCCACCACTATTGACTGGAGCATGCCGACGGGCTTCACATACGGGCCAATCCAGTGGCCTGTGCCGGAGGCGAAGGTCGAGCCGGGAGATATTCAGGTTTACGCCTACAGCGGGCGAGTGTTGCTTATCACGACGATCACTCCGCCACCCGATGCATCTGGAGATGTCATCCTGCGAGCCGCTGCTTCTTGGCTTGTCTGCGAGGAGATTTGTGTGCCTGGCGGAGCTGAACTGGAGCTGGCTCTTCCCGTTGGAAAGTCCGCAGCGCCGGCAAACGTTGCATTATTTGAAGAATTCCGCTCCCTTTTGCCATCAAATGATCCGCCGCCTTTCAACCTCATCTGGAAGCGCACGGAGGATGTCCTCTCGCTAAAAGTCGAAGGAGCACCCGCCACCACTCCTCTTTCGCTCTATCCTCTGCCTACAAAAAATCAAATCGTGGGACATCCCGCATTTGAGGCTCCAAACACTCTGACCATCAAGGCAGCGAGTCCATTCAACGGGGTGCTATCAGCTGGTGAAGGTCCTTCTCGGAGGGCGTGGATTGTGTCTGATACGGCTTACGCTGAACCTGTCATAATTGGTCAATCATCTACCTTGTCGCTTTGGGGCGCTCTGTTTTACGGATTCCTTGGAGGGCTCATTCTGAATCTCATGCCGTGTGTATTACCGGTGATTTCGTTGAAAATCTTCGGTTTCATTAAGCAGGCCGAAGACTCGCGACGCAGCATTCTTCTGCACGGACTCGCCTTTGCTGCCGGCATCCTTGTTTGGTTCCTCGGACTCGCAACTGTGATCATTGCCCTGAAGTCCGGGGGCGCCGAAGTGACATGGGCGTTTCAGTTTCAAAACCCATGGTTCAATGTTGGCATCGGCTCTGTCGTGTTTGTCTTTGCGCTCAACCTGGCCGGTGTTTTCGAATTCGTTCTCCCTGGCCGGGCATCGAATGCGATGGAATCAGCCGGTTCGACCAGCGGCCTCACTGGCTCGTTTTTTCAAGGTGTCTTCGCCACGCTCCTGGCCACACCGTGCACGGCGCCATTTCTTGGCAGCGCCTTGGGATTCGCCTTCAGTCAATCGGCAGTGGTCATCCTGGCCATGTTCGTAGCGGTGGCGTCCGGCATGGCCATTCCGTACCTCATCCTCAGCGCCAGTCCCGGATGGCTGAAATTCCTCCCGCGCCCCGGCGTTTGGATGGAACATCTCAAGCAATTCATGGCCTTCCCGCTTCTGGCCACACTCGTCTGGATCCTCTTCATTCTTGGCGGACAACGCGGCACGGAAGGTGTGGTTTGGTTCTGTGCCTTCCTCCTCTGCCTCGCCTTCGCCTGCTGGCTTTTCGGTTCCTTCTGCGGACCGCTCGCATCGCGCGCCAAGCGAACCATTGCACTCCTCTTCATTCTGGCCACACTCGGTCTTGGGGGATGGTATTTCCTCGGGAAAAAATTCGCCCATGTTGGCCTGGAAATGATGGATCGCATCGTGTGGGTTCCGTTTTCAAAGGCACGGGTTGAAGAAGAACTCGCTGCGGGCCGCTCCGTCTTTGTCGATTTCACTGCCGACTGGTGCATCACTTGTAAATTCAACGAGCGCACCGCCATCGACACCCCGGCCATCCGTGCCCTCCTCAAAGAAAAAAACATAACACCCATCAAGGCTGATTGGACGAACGCCAATCCCGAAATCACCGCTGCCCTCAAGAGCTTTGGCCGCGTGGGAGTGCCCCTGTATGTCATCTACCCCGCATCCACAACCGCAGCGCCCGTTGTTCTACCCGAACTCTTGACAGAATCCCTCTTGGCCGATGCACTGAAAAAAATCCCTTAGCGTCGGCGCTTCTGGATTCGCACAGCCGTTTTGTTTGGATAGGGGCTTGATTCTTTGAAAGCCATTTCCCAGTTTGTGAAGTTCATGAAACGAAACATTCTCTCTCGTGTTGATTTCGGGGCACTTCCATGGGGCGCATTGGTGGCAACCCTGCTCTGCGGGTTGTTTTTTGCGGGTTGCAAAAAGAAGGACTCGGCGGGAAATCCGGAAGAAATAGTCATTGGAGAATTTGCCTCGCTCACCGGAGCCACGGCGAGTTTCGGGCAGTCCGCCCACAAGGGCGTTCGCATGGCGGTCGATGAGGCCAATGCCAATGGCGGCGTGCTTGGAAAAAAACTGCGCCTCGTCACCGAGGACGATCAGTCCAAGGCGGGTGAGGCGGCGACGGTCGTGCGGCGCATGATCTCGCGTGAAAAACCGGTTGCCATTATTGGAGAGGTTGCCTCATCGCGCTCACTGGAAGCCGCTCCGATCTGCCAGCAGAACAAAATCCCGATGATCTCGCCCGCCTCGACAAATCCTAAAGTCACGCAAACCGGCGACTACATTTTCCGCGTCTGTTTCATCGATCCGTTCCAAGGCGCCGTGCTCGCAAAATTCATGCTCCAGCGCGGATGGAAAAACGCCGCCATCCTCACCGATGTGAAGCAAGACTATGCCGTTGGCCTCACGGATTTCTTCAAGGATTACTTTACGAAAAACGGGGGTTTCATTGTGAGCGAACAGAGCTACAGCTCGGGCGACAAGGATTTCAAGGCCCAGCTCACCTCCATCCGCAGCACCAATCCCGAGGCCATCCTTGTGGCGGGCTATTACAACGAAGCCGGACTCATTGCCAGCCAGGCGCGCGAGTTGGACATCAAAGTCCCGCTCCTCGGCGGAGACGGCTGGGACTCGCCATCACTCGTCGAAGTCGCAGGGGATGCCATGGAGGGGAATTTTTTCTCAAACCATTTTTCAGCGGAGGACAAGTCGCCCGCAGTGCAGGACTTCCTCGCCAAATACAAATCAAAATACCTCGAGAGCCCGGATGCCATGTCGGCTTTGGCCTACGATGCCACGATGCTGCTCTTCGATGCCATGAAGCGTGCCGGGACGACAGACTCAGCCGCGCTTCGCGATGCGATTGCCTCGACAAGCGGCTTCCCAGCGGTGACCGGCAATATCACTCTTGATGCCAATCGCAATGCCAGCAAGTCCGCCGTGATACTCCAGATACAGAACGGAAAATTCCGCTTTGTTGAAACCGTGGCGCCCTGATCCCAAAACTCCGTGGACTGGGCAAACCTCACGCAGCAACTCATCAACGGCCTCTCGCTGGGTGCGATCTACGCCCTCATCGCGCTCGGATACACGATGGTTTACGGCGTGCTGCGCTTCATCAACTTTGCACACGGGGATGTCTTCATGATCGGTGCCTTCGCCGGTCTTTATGTGCACCGGTGGTTGAAGCCATTTTTCCAATGGATGCCGGAGTTTTTCTCCGCTTTCCTCGTTCTCCTGCTCTCGATGTGCATCTGCGCGGCCCTTGGGATTCTCATCGAAAAACTCGCCTACAAGCCACTCCGCCAACGCTCACGCCTCACGGTGCTCATCACCGCCATCGGCGTTTCGCTCCTGCTCTCCTACGGCGCGCAACTCCTTTTCGGCGCGGCTCCAAAGGGCTTCCCACAGTTGATCAAAAATGAAACCCACAACCTGCCGGGAGCGGTTTCCATTACCACCGAGCAGATCGTCGTGCTTGTGGTGACGTTCCTGCTTTTGGTTTCGCTCCGTTTCATTGTTCAAAAAACCCGCATGGGCCTGGCAATGCGTGCGCTGTCAAACAACCCAACTGCCGCCTCACTCATGGGAGTAAATACGGATGCTGTCATTTCCTTCACCTTCGGCTTGGGATCCGCCTTGGCAGCATCAGCCGGGATTTTCTTCGCTATGCTTTACCAGGCTATCGACCCCTTTATGGGCATATTGCCAGGCATCAAAGCCTTCGTTGCTGCGGTACTCGGCGGCGTAGGCAATATCGCCGGAGCCGCTCTGGGAGGCTTTCTGATCGGCCTCGTGGAAACATTGGTCGTCGGATACAGCAAAAACATCGGCATCCCACCCGGCTTCCGGGATGCCGTGGCCTTTGTGATTCTGATTTTGATCCTCATGTTCAAGCCAGCCGGAATCCTTGGGAAATCCGAGCGCGAGAAAGTCTGATGCCGTGAAGAAGCACATCGCACACCTTGCCCTCGCTGCCGGTTTGGCTGCCAGCCTAGCGCTCTATGCCATCGCGCCGCAGCTGGACGACTACGCGGTGAACATCCTTGTGCTAGCCGGCATCAACATCATCCTCGCAGTGAGCCTCAATCTGGTGAACGGCCACACCGGCCAGTTCTCGCTGGGGCACGCCGGTTTCATGGCCGCAGGCGCCTACACATCGAGCATCATCACGCTCTCGCTCGCGCCTGTTCTTGCGTCCGCGCCCGCTTGGCAAGCCCAAGCCGCTTTCTTTGCAGCCCTGCTCGCAGGCGGTCTCTTTGCCTCCTTCTGCGGATTCCTCGTTGGTGTGCCATCCTTGCGGCTCCGTGGCGACTACCTAGCCATGGTCACCCTGGGGTTCGGAGAAATCATCCGCGTTGTCATTCAAAACACGAATGCACTTGGTGGCGCGCGGGGCCTCGAGGGCATTCCGCCCTACACGAATCTGCTCTGGACCTTTGGCATCGCCACAGTGGCCATCTATGTTGTGGCAAGCCTTGTGAACTCGACCTATGGACGCGGTTTCATCTCTGTGCGCGACGACGAAATCGCCGCCGAGGCCATGGGGATCAATACCACGAAATACAAGGTTGCGGCTTTTGTCATCGGTGCCTTCTTCGCCGGTCTCGCCGGCGGCCTCTATGCACACTTCATCAGCTATATCGCTCCTGAAGGCTTCAATTTTCTGAAATCAGTGGATGTCGTTGTAATGGTTATTCTCGGTGGCATGGGGAGCACTCCTGGAGTCGCCGCCGCCGCTGTTTTGCTGACCTTGATGAATGAGCTCCTGCGCGATTTCGAGCAATACCGGATGATCGTTTTTGCGCTGCTACTCATCGTTTTGATGATCGTCCGCCCGCAGGGTCTGCTGGGAAATTTTCAGCGCCGAAAAAGAAAGGCCACCCAGCCATGAGCGAACTGCTGATGTTGGAGAGGGTCACCATGGAATTCGGTGGCCTGCGCGCCATCGGCGATCTGGATTTTCACATCGCCCCAGAGGAAATGGTCGGCCTCATTGGCCCAAACGGAGCCGGAAAGACAACGGTCTTCAATATCATCACTGGCGTTTACAAACCCACATTCGGGGCGATCCACTTCAATGGGGTGTCGCTCCACGACAAGAAGGCCAACCGCATCACCGCGCTCGGCATTGCCCGCACATTCCAAAACATCCGACTCTTCGGCTCGCTCAGTGTTTTCGACAATGTCCGCACAGCGATGAATGGACGGCTTCGCCATGGTATCATCCACTCGCTCACACGCGGTCCGGCATTCCGCGACGAGGAGGAACGGATTCGCGGTCAGGCGCTCGCGCTTTTGGATATTTTTGGGCTTAAAGATGATGCCGACAGACAGGCGACAGATCTGCCATATGGCGACCAGCGGCGCTTGGAAATCGTACGCGCTCTAGCCACTGGCCCGCAGCTGCTCCTCTTGGACGAGCCTGCCGCTGGCATGAACCCCACGGAAAAAGTCCGCCTCATGGAATTGATCCACTTTGTTCAGGAAAAATTCCGGATTGCCGTGCTTTTGGTGGAACACGACATGCGCGTCGTCATGGGTGTTTGCCAACGAATCGTTGTTCTCGACCACGGCCAAAAAATTGCTGAAGGCTCGCCGCAGGCTATTCAGCGAGATCCCAAGGTCATCGAAGCCTATCTGGGGGAGGAGGCTCACCATGCTTGAGATTCGGAATCTCCATGTCAGCTACGGAGCCATCGCCGCGCTTCATGGCATCTCGCTTGAAGTTCCCGCCGGGAGTATCGTGACACTCATCGGCGGTAATGGAGCAGGAAAATCCAGCACCCTGCGCGCGATTTCCGGCATCGCCAAGATCGCAAGCGGGTCGATTGTTTTTGAGGGGCGTGAAATCACAAACATGCCCGCCCACGAAATCGTCGCCCTCGGTATGGCCCACTCGCCCGAGGGACGCATGGTTTTTTCCAATCTCACCGTGCTCGAGAATTTGCACATGGGCGCCCATCTGCGCCGCGACCGCAATGCCATTTCCTCAGATCTGGAGCATATGTTCACTCTGTTCCCCAGACTCAAAGAACGCCGGCAACAAGCCGCTGGCACGCTCAGCGGCGGGGAGCAGCAGATGCTCGCCATCGCCCGCGCCCTCATGTCGAAGCCGAAATGCCTCCTCCTTGATGAACCCTCGCTGGGCATCGCGCCGATCCTCGTCCAAACGATTTTTTCCCGCATCGTGGAGATTAACCGCGAACTCGGTCTCACCATCCTCCTCGTAGAACAAAATGCCAACCTCGCGTTGCGCATCGCCAGCCATGGTTACGTCTTGGAAACCGGTCGCATCATTCTCAACGACTCCACCGAGAGCCTCCGCGCCAACCCTGCTATCCGCTCCGCCTACCTCGGCGAAAGCGTGTCTGGTGATTCATTAGAAAAAGACGGAAACCACTAGGGTTGAGAGAAGAGCGAGCTCCGTTTGTTTGGAAAGTTCTGCCTTGTTGAGAAGCGCCCGTCAGCACTTGCCAAAAGGCGTCAAATCAGCGCCATCGCCGCGAGGAGGCGGCCGGTTTGGCGTTTTTCCTTTCGGTAGGAGTAGTATTTTTGGAGATTCGAGCCGGTGCAGCTGGCGCAGTCATGGATTTCACGGACTCCTGCTTCGGCGGTCTGGGTGCGGATTTCAGCAGCAAAGTCGACTTCGTAGTGCGGTGGGCGGATGCATGGGGAGATTTGCACGATGAGGTCTTGCGGATCAGCTCCAGTTGCCGCGCAGACGGCGGCTATTGTTTTTGGAACGATGCCGAGCTCCGTCCCCTTGCGTCCCGAGTGTGCGAGTCCGATACCACGGCCGTAACGGTCGGCGACATAGACGGCGGCGCAGTCCGCCACATAGATGCCGAGGCAGAGAGAACGTTCCGTCGTTATGAGAGCATCGCAGTCGGGAACGGGAAAGTTGTCGGTGCTGGAAATGCGCGCGACATTGGCACTGTGAACCTGGCTGGCCTTCGCAAGGGGCATCTGGGCAAATCCCACTTCATTCAAGGCCTCACGTTGAATGCCAGCGAGACGCTGCATCGCGGTTTCTCGATCGGTTTTCACATCCAAACCCGGCATGCGCTGCAAAAACACAGCCCGAAGCGTAGGGAGCGAATCCAAGGCGGGAAAAGTTTCAAAAGGAACCGCCGTCGTGCTCTTCATATTGGCCTTTCCTCTGTGCTCTCTGTGTCCCCTGTGCTCAATTTCATAAAGCCCGCCTCCTCGCGTTTGGCCCGGAAGAAATCACGCAGCAGGGCAGCGCATTCATCTGCCAGGATGCCAGAAGTGATGATGCAGCGGTGGTTGAGTTGGGGCATCTGGAGAATGTTCACCAACCCTCCGGCGCCGCCCCCACGGGAGTCGGGACAGCCGAAGATGACGCGGCGAAGTCGTGTGTGAACAATGGCTCCGGCGCACATGGGGCAGGGTTCTTTGGTCACATAGAGGTCGCAATCGTTGAGGCGCCATTCCTGCATCGCGGCCTCGGCCTGAGTGATGGCAAGCATTTCCGCATGGGCGGTGGCATCCTTGAGCATTTCCACCTGGTTCCACGCGCGGGCGATGATTTCCCCGTCTCTGACAATGATCGCGCCGCACGGAACCTCGTCGGCCGTGTAGGCACGGCGGGCCTGGCGCAGCGCCTCGCGCATGAAGTATTCGTCGCTGGCAAATTCCATGTCGGCAAGGTATGTCATTTCCATGGCTCTGCGCAAAACCATCGTTGCTCCGTCCCTTTTAGCTTGTGACTTCAGCCGCCTCGGTGCGGAGGTGGAACGTGTCACCCAAGCCGGCGCGGATTGGATTCACTGCGATGTAATGGATGGTCATTTCGTGGACAATATTTCGTTTGGTCCGTCCTTTGTAGAAGCGGCCTCGCGCCACACGCGCCTGCCGCTCGATGTGCACTTGATGATCGAACATCCCTACCACTATCTCCCGCGTTTTCTTCCTTTCGCGGGTTCGATCACATCGCATGTCGAGGCCGACCATGACGTCTCCAAAACTCTCGCGGCCGTGCGGGATGCCGGGCTCTTGGCCGGGCTTGCCGTCAGTCCTCCCACTCCTGTGGAGTTGGCGAAGCCATTTCTCGGCCAATTTGATATTCTTTTGATTATGACCGTGAACCCCGGCTTTGGCGGCCAATCCTTCCTGACCTCGATGCTGGAAAAAGTGGCCAAAGCGGCTGCTTGGCGCGAGGAGGGGCCTTTTGATTTTCATATCGAGGTCGATGGCGGCATCAATTTCAAAACAGCAGCCGAGGCCGTTCGCAGCGGGGCCAACTTGCTCGTGGCCGGAACATCGGTGTTCCGCGCGCAGGACGCTGCTGAGGAAATCCGGCTGCTAAAAAATGCCTGAAGCTTCTGCTCCTAACCCCCGCCGTCAGGGATTGCAGCTCGCTTTGGCCCTCGGCGTTCTGGTTGGTGGTGCGATTTGGTATATAGCGGGAATGGGGTCTCCCAAAAAAGATGACGCCACTTGGTTTGGAAAAAGCTTAGAGCCGCTGCGGGCAGCATATTCGTTCGAACTCACCGACCAGAATGGCGAACCGTTCCGCTTGGAGGATCAGCGCGGAAGTTTAGTCTTGCTTAATTTTGGTTTCACTTGCTGCCCGAATATTTGTCCAGTCTCGCTGGCCAACCTCGCCGCCGCCCGCCGTGCCCTGCCAGAGGAGGTGCGAAATCAGGTGCGCGTTGTTTTCGTGAGTGTGGATGAGCGAGACGACATTTCGGACCTTAAAAATTACATGCCGATGTTTGATGAAAAATTCACAGGCCTCAACGGGTCGCCTGAAGCCATCGGCAAGACGGCGCGAGCTTACGGTGCCTATTACCGGAAGGATCCCACAGGCCCTCAAGGCGAGGAGGATTATTTGATCGACCACTCGACTAACACCTACTTGATCGATCCCAGTGGAAATATTCGCCTAGTCTATACATTGGAGCAGCTTGAGAATGCGACAGCGATGGCTGGTGATATACTGCGTGTGTTGGGGTTGACGCAGCGGAATGAGTGAGCAGCGGGCACAGGGTTCAAGGAGCAGATGAACTGAAAATTCTTATGGAAAAAACTACAAATCATAGTTTTATTGGAATTTCTTTGACTAAATTCTCCGTGGTCGGATGGAAGCCCTTGGCTCGGCTCAGGGTTGCGACTCTCTGTGCGTTGAGTCTTTCGGCCTGCGGTCCGACTTCGGATTCCACTGTTGATACGACACCGCTAACCGGTCGGGATATTTATCTGATGCGCTGCACGGCATGCCATCAAGTTGATGGCGGTGGAATTCCAGGAAATTGTCCGCCTTTTCAGGGATCTCCCCGTCTTTCAGGGTCTTCTGAGGAATTAATTCGTCTTCTGCTACTTGGCCAGCGTGGGCCGCTCCAGCGCGATGGAAGGATCTATAAGGGCATCATGCCTTCATGGCGCTCGGATTTGACCGATGAACAAGCAGCGGAAGTATTAAATTACATCCTCACCACATGGAGCGCGCTGGATCGCAAGGTGTCGGCTGAGGAGGTTGCGAAAGTACGCGCGGAAACGGCCAATTCCAAATTGCTCCCTGAAACTAAATAAAAAACCCCTTCCACCACAAGTGGAAGGGGTTTTCATGAGACTTTAATTGGTTACCTTAGAACGCGAAAGTGACTTTACCACCGCCCCAGAAGGTACTTGGCTGGGTTGTGCCATAGAGGTTCTCGAAGGCATAGCTATAGGCTCCATATCCGGAGATGGTAATCACGTCGTTAACTTTAACAGGAACAGCGACACCGAATTCGAGGTTGTTAGCGCCATCAAATTCTCCGCCGTTTCCGTCTTGGTTGTATCCGAAATTGAGACCAAAGGCTGTCCATGGATCAATTGAAACCACATCTTTGATAACTGGAATACTGCCTGTCAAGCGGAGGTCGAGGTAGCTGCTGGCTAATTCAACAAGCCCATTTCCGCTGCCTGTGTCATTGTCTGGACCAAGGTTGAAGTAGTATTTGGCCGAAGGCGTCAATGTCATGAAACCGAGGTCAATCGCGTAAGCGACCGATGCATTCAATTCGTTTGCATAGAGGTTAGACCCATTTGGATAAACCAAGTAGAATGTATAACCGAGACCAACGGCAAGGTCTCCAAAGGTGTGTACATAGTTTGCGTAGGCATCAAATTCCTTGTAGGAAGTGCCTTGTCCAAGACCAAAAGCATTCCAACCACCGAGGGTCAGAAAGTCGTTGTCTGTAATGTTCCAAGTGAAGCTTGCATCCGTCCAATAAAGGCTGGAGCCGTAGCCTCCGGAGCGGAGCACATTCGCACCACGGAACATGTAGAGACTGTCCCACCCGGTGCTGAGAGCAGCATTATACCAAGAAGAATCCTCTTCTTCGACCACTACGGTCTCTTTGAAGGTTTTGCCAGTTCCCGCGAAGAGCGGCGTGGCAGCAAAGGCCACAAGGCTCGTGAGAGCAACAATCGATTTATTCAGTTTCATTTTTTGTTTAGTTGTTTGTTGTTTGTTTTCTTTCGCGGGAGTCGCCTTGTGGCTGTCCCGAGATAACCTGCCTGATACGGAAAATTCAGCCGTTCAAACACTATCTGCATCTTTTCGTATCTCATCGAAAAATGACGTCAAATGTTTTTTCGAATTTTTATGGACGCAAGAGAACTCTTGGTTACCGCAATTTGATCTCCTTGTCTTCAAGGCAGCCAGAATTACTCCGTGACGATGTGGATATCCTCTGGCTGGATACTGGCGAAGACCTGATCTCCTTCATGGAAGTCTGCGCCGGCTTTGCCGTCGTTGGAAAGAAGCGCACCGAGCTGGAGATTTCCTTGAACGATCAGGGTGAGTTCGTCAACGGCGCCTTTAAAAATTTTCATGGTGACTTGGCAGGAAAAGGAATTGACACCTCCGGGATCAATTCGATGGAGGCGGATTTTTTCTGGTCGCAGAGAAAGGAGCAGTTTTGCAGACGCATGAGCTTCCTTTCGGCCGACATCTAACTCTAGTCCACCCTCCAAACGGCATCGCAGCATGCCCGAGCCTGAGGCGAGAATTTGTGCTTCGACGATATTTGTATCGCCTATGAAGGAGGCGACGAAACGAGTGGCGGGCTTGTAGTAAATCTCGTTTACGGTCCCGATCTGCTCAACGCGGCCCGCATTGATTACAGCCACGCGGTCACTCATCGTGAGGGCCTCCTCCTGATCATGGGTCACATAGATGAAGGTGATGCCGATTTTCTTCTGGAGTTGTTTGAGTTCCATCCGCATCTGGGTTCTTAGCTTGGCATCGAGGGCACTGAGAGGTTCGTCTAGGAGGAGGACTTTGGGTTGACAGATTATCGCGCGGGCCAGGGCAACGCGCTGACGCTGGCCGCCGGATAGTTGGGCTGGCTTGCGTTTCACGAAATCGCACAGAGCGGTCATCTCCAAGACGCGCTGGACTCGGCGTGTGATGTCCGCTGGAGCGATGCGCTTCATGCGCAAGCCGAAGGCGATGTTTTCGTAAATCGTGAGATGCGGGAAGAGGGCGTAATTTTGAAAAACTTGGTTTACATCACGCCGGTAGGGGGGATCAAATGTTACATCCTTCCCATCTATAAGAATCCGGCCTGATGTTGGCGTGTCGAATCCACTGATGAGTCGAAGGCATGTGGTCTTGCCGCATCCGGAGGGGCCGAGAAATGTCATGAATTCGCCGGAATTGATTGCAAAACTCGCATCTTTCAGAGCCTCGTGGGAGCCGAACCGCTTGCTGACTTGGCGGAGTTCAACCATGGGAGAATTAGAAAAAATCAATCGCTGCAGGTGGAGGTGCCTCGATGGCGGGTTGTTCCATGGGGGCGGTTTGGGAATTCACAGGTTCCGCGCGACGGATTTCGACCGCGCCTGGTGCAGGAACAGCAGGCACAACTAGCTCGTTAGGGGAGGGGGGAGTATTGACTGGAACCGCCTTGGCAATAGGAATATCCATGTCATTTTCAGATTCCGCGCCGGGACGGACGGAACGGTAGATATCGTTGAAGCCAACCAACGGCGGAGCGGCCATGGCAACGGGTCGGATTTTTGTGAGATCGATGGCGGTTGCCGCGCGTGGCCAGTCCGCTTCGTCGAATTCCTTGGCGTATGTGCGGACTCCACCGCCATGGATATCACAGGGAATTGTAGGGGTTTGTTTTTCGGTAGCGAGTTCCTTGTAGGTGTTCGAATCGGGCGGGCGCTCACCTGTGACGGGGTCGGCGGGTTTCGATGAGCAGCGCGGTGTAGCGAGGAGCCCGGAGGAACGGCAAATCTCGACTTCGTTGAGGCCCGATGGGCGCTCAATCTCGCGCGGTGGGTAACTCTGCGCGGCGGCATTCATTATCTGGCTCCAGATCGGAAGGGCAAGATCCTTACCGAAGGCTCCGCGGTAGATTTTCGTAGGTTTGTCAAAGCCAACCCAAACGCCGCAGGTCACGGTATTTATGTAGCCGATGAAATAGGTGTCGGTGAACCCGTAGGCCGTTCCGGATTTTCCCGCGACTGGGAAGTTGCCGAGTCCGAATTGTTTCCGCCCGAGCGAACCGACTCCTCGCTCCATGAAATCAGACATAACAGAATGTGTCTCATAGGCGGCAGCCGGCGAGATGGCGCGGTAGCGTTTGCGCGGGGCCTTGAAAATGATTTCACCCTCCGGCTCGCGTATCGACTGGATAATGTAAAGGTCGGCAGGGCGTTGCCCCACATTGGGAAACACGGTGTAGCCGAGTACGAGTTCGTCGAGGCTGAGTTCACTACTACCCAGAAAAGCATTTGAATAATCCCGCAATGGAGAGCTAATGCCTACAGCAGCGGCAGTTTTTTTCACCGCATCAAGACCGACTTGCATTCCGAGACGAACCGTGGCGGCGTTCTTGCCCTTCACTAGGGCATCGCGCGTGGTCATGGAGCCCTCGTATTCGTTATCTTCGACCTCAACTCCCCATTCACCGAGGAGGCCGGTCTCGCCACCGACCATCACATAGCGGTTGTCGATACAGGCGTCCTGCACGATCTCTCCAGGGAAGATGCCAGATTCGTAGGCCGACGCAAAAACAAAGGGTGTGAAAGCCGTGCCGACGGGGCGTTTTCCCTGGACGGCGCGGTTGTATTCGCTATGCTTGAAATCGCGACCCCCGGTAAGGGCGAGGATTCCGCCTGCCGTGTTTTCAACAACCAAAGCGGCTCCTTGCAGGTATTTTGGTTCAGGCATTTTAACGGACATGTTGCCACGATTGATTGCGTCTTCAATTTTCTTAGTGGCCGCGCGGTATTGCTGGAATGTTGGATGACTGTAGCCAGGCTTTTGCTCAATTGTTAATAAAACCTCACGTGTTGCACGGTCAGCCACCTGCTGCAGGTCGGAGTCCAATGTCGTATCGATGCGGTAGCCTCCATTCATAGCCCGCTCGAAGCCGAGCGCTTTGATAACCTGCTGCCGGATCAGCTCGATGGCATAACTGACCTTGAAGGGATTCGTTCTTTGCACGGTGCCAAGCGGGGATGCCAATTCCTCCTCGTATTGCTTGCGCGTGATGAATCCGAGTTCGCGCATCCGCCCGAGGACGAAATTCCGGGAATCGGTGGAGTCGTTTGGGTTGTTGAATGGCGAAAGAGCTTGGGGGCTCTTGAGCAGACCGGCGAGGGCTGCGCACTGGCCTATCGTCATATCAATGGCACTTTTGCCGAAATATCCCTGCGAGGCCGCTTCAGCGCCGTAGAAACCGCTGCCGAAATAGACTCGGTTCAGGTAGTGCTCCATGATCTCCTTCTTGCTGAAATTTTTTTCGATGCGCCAGGCAAGGTAGAGTTCTACCAGCTTGCGCTCGTAAGTGCGCTCGCGCAGTTCGAAGGAATTGCGGGCGAGTTGCTGGGTGACCGTGCTGGCTCCCTGCGAGATGCGGCCCTTGCGCCAGTTCGTTATGGCCGCCCGGAAGATGCCCATGTAATCGACGCCGTCGTGATCATAAAAACGGTTGTCTTCAGCAGCGATTACGGCCTTCACCAGCATCGCCGGCAAACGATCGTAGGGCACCGGTTGGCGGTTTTGAATGAAAAGCTTCCCGAACTCGCGGCCCTTGCGGTCGTAGAGAATTGATGCCGCCTCCATCTGACTCACCTGCTTGAGGTCGAATTCCTCTGAACGCGCCTCGTATTTCTGTGTGAGCACGCCAAAGCCTATCCATGCTGTAAGGATAGCCACGGCCAAAACCACCAGCGGCACCCACACGATTTTGCGAGCATAGAATGGCTTTTCAGAAGCCCGAGAGTCTTTTTCCCAACTGTAATATTCCTTGCTTATGGACGCGAATCTTCCATTTCGCCAGCAAGAGATCAAGAACGCTGATGCAGGGGCTTACTCCAGTGAATTCAGGAAACGCAGAAAAAATTCCGCGCCGGCATCGAGATCGGCCACCCTTATGAATTCATCAGCCGTGTGCGCTTGCGCGATGGAGCCTGGGCCGATAGCCACAGAGGGGCATCCGTGCGAGGCGAATACCGCTGCATCGCAGAACCAAGGTGCTCCCACCAACTCGGAGCCAAGCGATTGAAGGCGAGTGATCATCGGATGCGCGGGGTCGGTGTAGAGAGGGGCCGAGCACTTCAGGTCGACATCGATATTGGGTACACGCTGACGCAAAAGATCTGAGATGAACTCCGGATCCATGCCGGGAATGATACGGATATCCACCGAGGCTTCGCAAAAATCCGGAACTATGTTGACCTTCGATCCGCCCCGGATTGTTCCGACACTAAGCGTTGATGTGCCAAGAACCGGATTCGAACTCGCAGCCAATCTGGGAATTCCCTCACTCCGCAAGCACCCGATCGCCTGCATCATTTGATAAATGGCATTTTCCCCAGACTCGGGTTGGGAGGCGTGGACGGCACGCCCGTGAGTACGAAGTTGGAGCCAGCACGAGGCCTTGTGCGTGTAGACGACATCCAGTGATGTCGGCTCACCGACCATCACAAAATCAAATTTCTCCTCGGCCGCCAGAGCCTTGGCTCCGAATTGGCCGGCTTCCTCGCCCACAAGCCCGGCAAACCAGATTTCATAGGGTGACTCGGCCAAAATTTCCCGCGCCTCTCGCAGTGCCCAAAGCATGGCGGCAGCCGTGCCTTTGGTATCCGAGGCACCGCGTCCGAGAAGCTTCCCGTTGCGTACCTTGCCGCTGAAGGGATCGATTGTCATGCCGGCCACGCTCACCGTATCGAGATGCGGAGCCAAAAGAATCCGCCGGCCAGCAGCGCGGCGGCTTGGAAAGCGTCCGACGACATTGGGTCGTCCAGGCAAAACCTCGCGCAAGGAAACCTCCGCTCCGCAGCTCCGCAAAAAATCCGCCACCCAAGAAGCGCAAGACGCCTCACCTGTTTGATCCGTACCGGGATCGCCGCCGTCGGGATTCACGCTGGGAATGCGAATGAGCGCCGAGGCGATGTCTACAGCGTCATTCATTTGTTCAAATACCACTCCACAAACTTTGGAATGCCCTCCCGAATTTTCGTTTGGGGATCATAGCCCAGAAGGTCCCGGGCTTTGGTGATATCCGCCGCCGTGAGCGGCATGTCCCCCTGCTGTTCGGGCAGGCGCTCGATGATGGCCTTTTTGCCCAGCGCACTTTCTATCGCGGAGATCAACTCTGAGAGGGTCGTGGTTTGGTTTTCTCCCAGATTGAATATATCGAAATGCTTCCTCTCATAGCGTAGCGCGCCCATCACGCCCTGCACGATGTCATCGATGTAGGTGTAGTCTCGCCGCGTGGAGCCGTCGCCAAATTGCGGAATCGATCGGCCGTGGTGGATCGCGTCGGTAAATTTGTGAATGGCTAGGTCTGGACGCTGCCCCGGGCCGTAAACGGTGAAGAATCGCAGACACACAACCCGCATTTTGTAGAGATGCGCGTAATTTCCGCAGAGATGCTCGCCGGCAAGCTTTGTCGCCGCATATGGGCTCAGCGTTTGAGGCAGTGCAAGGTCTTCGGTGAATGGAACCGACTTGGAGAGTCCGTAAACCGACGAACTGGATGCAAATATAAACCTCCCCACGCCTTGATCGCGGGCCGCTTCCAGCAGGTTGTGCGTACCCGTGATATTAGTGTCGATGTAGAGCTGGGGATCTTTGAGCGACGGACGCACGCCGGCGCGCGCGGCTATGTGAATGATGGATTCAAAACGCCCATCGGCCAAAATCCGCCGCACAAAATCGCGGTCCCTTATATCTCCCTCGTAAATGAACGCTCCGCTACCAAGCGCGGCTACATTTGCTCGCTTGATGGCCGGATTATAAAAATCATTAAAATCATCGATCACCGCCACCTCGTGCCTCTCGGACAAGAGGCGCCTGCATACGTGCGAGCCAATGAATCCGGCGCCGCCGGTCACCAATACTTTCATGTCGCAAATGTAGTTTCAGGCTGCTGGAAGCGGCAAGCGCATTCCCTTGAAATTCGCGCTTGCATCTAACAGGGAACCTACTAGATTCTAAGGCTCTTCAGCTCGGGTGGTGAAATGGCAGACACGTGCGTTTGAGGGGCGCATGCCGCAAGGCATGGGGGTTCGAGTCCCCCCCCGAGCAGATTTTAACCGTCCTTTAAAGATTTCGTGCGACCCGGAAGCCGATGACAGTATAACGACTGTCTGGGCTGCGGCTCACCCTGTATGCGACGGTTCCGTGCCCATCGATCTGCATCCAACTTCCTCCTCGAATTCTACAGGCCGAGCCAGTTTCGTCCTTGTCCCAGCACCATTCCCAGACGTTGCCGCTCATGTCGTGGATTCCGAGTTCATTGGGTTGTTTTTGTCCCACGGGGTGCGCTCCGCCGTTTGAGTTTTTTTCGTACCACGAGACCTTGTCGGGGTTATCGCTTCCGCTGAATTGGAAACCTTGGCTTAAAGAGCCACCGCGCGCCGCCCATTCCCATTCCATCTCAGTCGGCAGGCGATAGCCATCCGCCGTTGCATTCATTTCAACAAGCGTGGAGCCATCAGGACCGTATTCACCGTTTTGGTATATTTTTCCGTTTATGCTGAAGACTGGCTTGAGGCCCTCCATGGTGCTTTTGGCATTGCACCACTTCACGGCGTCATACCAACTCACATGTGTGATCGGATGGCGTCTCCCGTTTCCTTCGCCGGCTTCCAATTTGAAACCGTGTTCCATGGCCCATATTCTAACACGCTCCCACTCGAGTTGCGTAACTGGATATTTTCCGATGCGGAAGGGCTCAACTTTTTGTCCGGAGAATTCCGAATCTTCTGGCAGAAACCCACCGCCGACCTGTGCCATGGCAGTGAAATCGAATGGGCCGCCGGACTCCTCGCCGAATGCCAAAAGAATCCGGCGGCGCTCGCCGAGTTTTTCGACTCCTAAGTTTTGCAAATCCTCATCCGTTATCGTGTCGAGAATCTCATCCGTGACGCCCTGCTTTTCAAAAAGCGGAATGAGGTTGCCGAGGTTTTGGCGTTCGAGAATCAAGTGGATGTTCGTAGTCATGGCGGCATAAGATTCCAGCAAAAACCCGGAGAGGGAGGTGGGAGACGTCCCCATACTATGAGGCGGGGCCGGAAATATTTCTGGCAAGACGAATGCCGGTGATATGGTCGCTTTTGTTTGGGAGACGACCGCAGCGGTATCCGAATGTGTCGAGTCCAACATGGTGTTTCCAGCTTCCGCCGCGAATCCGGCGTTCTGAGCCGAAATCTTCACAATCCCAACACCAGTCAAAAAAATCACTGCTCATATTAGAAATCCCGGCCGCGTCCGGCTTTGTCTCGCATTCCTGTTCTGCGTATCGGTGGCAATTTATTGCTCCTTCCCGTGCCGCCCACTCCCACTCGGCCTCTGTCGGCAATCGATAGCCGTTTGCGCTTTTATCCCAATCGATTGAGGAAGCTCCATCCGGGCCGAAGTCTCCTCTTCGATAAACAGCCCCACTCAATCGATAAGGCGACGGCAGCCCTGCCCTCTCGCTTTTGGCATTGCACCACTTGACAGCATCATACCAACTCACATGCACAACAGGATGGAGTGCGGAATTCGCGGTTCCGCCGCTTATTTTATAACCATTTGCCAGGCTCCACATTTTCACAGCATTCCACTCGTCTCTCATCACCGCGTGTCGGCCGATCTTGAAAGGCGCCACTTCACGCCCGGCTATTTCCGACTCAATCGGCAGCCTGCCGCCCGGAAATTGCGACATCATACCAACACTTTTTCCTTCGGCCTCAAATGCGAGGAGCAAGCGCCTCCTCTCGCCAAGCTTGTCCACTCCAATGTCTCTCAAATCCCGGTTGGTGATGTGATCCAGAAGATCGTCTGTAATTCCCTGCCCGGCCAAGACGGAGCTCAGGTTTTCGAGTCTTTCCCCCTCAAGTGCGGGTTGGATTTTTATGTCCATGGCAAAAAATATCTCCGCCTATGCGTGAAAGGGAGGGAGGGGAAGTCCCCGGTTCCGCGCTCTGCTTCAGAGGAAGCTTCAGTCCGGCATTTTTTGCCAGAGCGCGCTGGCGTACAACGAAACACAGAAATTCTTTGGCTCCGAGATGCCCTACGATTCGGATGCCGTCTTGCGGCTTGCTGTCGTTTTCTCGAAAAATCGTACAGCGCAAGGCGGGCACAGGAGTATGGACATCTTTCATGTCGCGACTGCTGTTCGATGGCTTGGAGAAATTCAAATTCCAAAAGGCCTGTGAAATGCAGGGGCTATGTCATAGCCTCCCTATAGGCGAGCGCTGCCGGTGTTTGGATTTGCTTCCTGTAAAACGAGCAGAAAAAACTCGTATCCGGATAGGCAATCATGGCTCTCCCGTTTCAAATGTTCGCATCTCGTCCACCTCGGCCTGCGTGAATACCCGGTCGCCTCAGATGCACTTCAAGTGGGCTCTGTAGTCCGGATCCGGCGGAAGTTTTGTGGCGGGAGTCTCCGTGGCAAGCCAAATTATTGCCACCTCCTTCGAGTGCTTGGTGATCAAAATCTCCTCACCACTGGCGAGCCAGGTTCATAGTTTCGGAAAATCATATCGCAAGTCGCGCACGGTCGCGGTTTTCATATCATTACAAAATTGTGATGATATGGCCGGTCAAGTTCGTGCAGGCTGATTCTCTGGACGCCCGGTCTTGTGTCCGCGTCTGGACGTGACGCCATCAAAGGGCTGCACATCAGCGCCCTCGAGTCGGCGGGCGGGTTTTTTGCCGAAATTGAAACTCACATTAGCCCAAGTATCGCCTGGCTGGGCGTCAATGCCGAGGGCGCCGCTGGGTTCGTAGCCGCAATGGACCATGCAATTCTCGCAGCGCGGGTCGCGGGCCTTGCCTTTCACGACACCGTAATTCTCCCACGGCGTTTCCTCCAGAAGAGCCCCGTAGCTTGCGTGGTGGGTATCGGTCATGAGGTAGCACGGCCCCTTCCAACCCTTCACATTCCGCGTTGGAATCGCCCACGCCGAGCAGGTGAGATCGCGCTTGCCGGCGAGGAAATCGAGGTAGATCGGCGTGCCGAAGAACGTGTATTTTTCACCCCACGCGCGGATGTTTTGAAACTTCCGCTTGGTCATCTCCCGGGTGAGGAAGAAATTTTCCGGCTGAAGGTTCAGCCGCTTCATCATATCCTTCTTCGCTGCATCGTAATCGTAACCCGGCGAGATTGTGTGTCCATCGACCCCAAGCCAAGACAGATAGTCGAACATCCGCTCGAGTTCCGTCATGTCAGTTTCTTTATAAACGGTGGTGTTTGTGGCGACCTGGTAGCCAAGTGCCTTCGCCATGCGGATGGCGGCGATGCATTCTTGAAAAACTCCCTCTCTCTCGACGATGAGGTCATGCGTGCGCTCAAGGCCATCGAGGTGCACATTCCAATACATCCACTTCGAGGGTGCGATCACATGGCCTCGGGCAGGCTTGGCCGACCGGATCTCGGCGGCCTGGGCCTGCGTGATCAATTCCTCGCTGAGAAGAATTTCCATCTCATGCGAAATTTTTGCCGGATCGCGCAGGAACTCCGCCGCCAAGTAGTCGCGCATCTTTTTTCGCATGAACATTCCATTCGTGCAGATGTAAACGATACGCCGCCTCGCCAGCAGGCCATCAACGAGCGCTTCGATGTGTGGATAGATGAGAGGCTCCCCGCCGCAGATCGAAATCATTGGAGCGTCACACTCCTCGGCAGCTCCAAGGCAATCGTCGAGGGTCATCACATCCTTCAACGATGTCGAATACTCGCGAATGCGTCCGCAGCCAGTGCAAGTGAGATTGCAGGTGTGCAGCGGCTCGAGTTGGAGAACGGTCGCAAATTTTTTCACCCCGCGTGCTTTTTTTCCGATAATGTAGCCCGCAATGCGCGCTGTAAGTGCGAGAGGAAACCTCATCCGCGCATGACATAGAGCGGGCAGCAGCGAGTCAAGCCCCGCAAGCTTGACGTTGCAGCGGGAAACGCTCACATCTGGCCGCGTCGGTAGACAGCAAAGGGGAATCACTCATGGAAAATGTTGCTTCAAAAATCGGTCTGGCTCCGAAGTCCAATGTGGTCGGTGCGAGGTTGAGGACATACATCAATCTCAAACTGGCCGCGATCGGGTGTCCAACAGCGGAATCCGAGGCCGACGATAACGGTTTCGGAAACCTCGCCGAGTCGATGCTCGCCCACAACCGGGAGACTGCGCGTCTGCTGACGGATTACCAGTGTCCAACGGATTGGCGCATCCAGCGCTTCTTGGACGAATATCTGTATGCAACCGGTAAAATCCCCCGCCTGCCCGCGCAGACATTCATTCTCGACCGGCACGGCCTTGCCCGAGCGCTTTCGCTGCCTTGCGAAGGCGATCAATTTGTCTCGGACATCGTGAGCAGCTACCGGGGCCACCAAGGGGTGCTTCACAATCCCGCCAAGGACAGGCGCACCACTCAAGGTGTGTTTCATATCGCCGAGGGGGGGCTGCCGATTCCGGATGACAAAAAATCCGCCCCACTGGCTACATTTTCGCGCATGCTGGAATTCGCACTCGAGCCTCCCCAGGACCTGCTCCGGCTGCCTTTCACATCCGGCCGGGCGAAGGAGGCCGCCTGCTTTGTTTCTCTCCTTCTGCGTCCATTGGTCTGTCCCGCTGTGCCCGGATTCACGAGCGAGAAGCGAATGGAGATTCGTTTCTTCGCGCCCGGAAATCTCGTGAGCAACCTCGATTTTGTGGAGAGCATCTTCGGCAACGGCGGCGACCCTTTTCTGCCCCAGAACGATGCCGGTTTGGACCCGGAGCATTGGAGCGGCCACAGCGGCTGCGTGATCCTTGCCCCGCACCTCACAAGCATCACCAAAGCCGCTGCAGGCCTGCCAAAATGGGAGGCTGCCACCGAACGCCAGCGCCGTGATGGCATGTGCTGGAAAGACGAGACTGAACTATACAACGACGGCTCCGCCTTCAAGCTTACCGCGCGCAATGAATCAGGTGTCATCGTGACACTCATCGCGGAAAACTATTACGGCTACTGCAAGAAGGAGGTCAAAACCCAGATCAGCTTCGCAACAAACTTGCTCGGTCGCGCCGAGGAGGAGCACGCAGGCGGCGCGCTGGTCTTTCCAGCCTACGACTTGGGTGAGGAGTTCGATGGATGCCTCCATGTCAAAAACCGTGGCCATTCCTTCTCCGAGGCCTCGCGACTTTTCTCGGATGTCATGGACGTGCACCCCGAAGGCTACGCCATCGATAAAAACCACCCCGGGATTTTTTATGTGCCCGAGGATGTAAAAGTGAGCCTGCCGAATCTGCGTCTAAGCTGGAAAAAAGACGACGGCTCGGAGCACTCGCTCAAGCTGCTCCCGGAACATGTTTACATCCGCCCGTCCGGCTATCGTCTCAGCCTAGTTAAAAACGACGACGGGCGCCGATGGAGGCTTGCCGGCGTGCGCGCCGATGCGACCTATTGCCACAAACCCTGCACGGTCTCCGGCGGTGGAAAATCCGAAATCTCAAAATCCATCTCAGATGCCATTATTCATGGCCCCGTCTATGTCGCGGATTACAAATCCGACTTCGAGCAGGTAGAGAAATTGATCGCACGAAACTATGCAGACCGTTTTCGAGATCCGGAGAAAAACGGCAACGACACGCGTCCGATCTTAAGTTCCGAGCGCTCGCTGGGCTCGGTCATCAAACTCTTTACGCCTGCGAAGCACGAATATTCGGATGAGTACAACCGTTGGCTCTCCACGATTCCCCAGCATGTGAAGGAACTACTTTTTATTGTGAAGCGGTTTTACGATCCCTCATGGGGTGCCGACTGGTTCTCCCATTTTGCTGTGGACAGCGTTAATGGTGTTCCCGGGCATGAGTTGAAATTCCGCAGCAAGCCGCTCTCGACAGACTATCTCCGTGTGGGATACGAGGCCGACGGATCATGGCGCGTCTTCAGCCTGCGTCAGGATTTTTTTCCTGCGGCGAAATTGCAGATGGAGGACGATATCAGCGCATCGGTCATTGTTCCCCGGTCGGCTCTCACAAACCTACCGGACGACATCCCAGGAGGCTCGTTGAAGTTTGCGGAGAACTGTGAATTTCGCCTATTCCAGCGACCGGATGACGCCATTCATCCCGGCTACGACAAGCAGGCGGAGCGTGATTTTGCATCGGAGGGCAACTTTTTTTCAAACTACCAACCTCTGCGCCGCGACGAAGTGCGGGAGCTTTTCGAGGATGCGGTGAATTTTTCGAAATTCACGCCGCCCATGCAGGAGGCGATTCGCGCGGCTCTGGCCGATGGCGACCGGATTTTCATCTCCAATACGGCTCCGCGCATCGTCGAGGGAAAGCCCTCCAAAAATCCCCGCTATCTCCAGATTCGTCAGGATCTCGTCGAGCCGCGCGTGGCCTACCTCTCCGACATCGCCCAACGCCTGCAACGACGCATTCCCTTTGCCCAAACGCTGCACACGCCGGTCACAGCCATTCTGCCGGCGCGCCGCAACAACCCCGCCGAGAAAGGCGTCCGCTCGCTTGCCGTCTTCAATCCGATCCACCTTCTCGAGCTGCCAGAGCTTTTTCTGGAATACATCTGCTCGCTCACCGGCAAGTCGCCCTCCACCACGGGTGCGGGTAGCGAAGGCGCGCTCACGAAGTCACCCTTCAACGCCCTCCCGCCCATCATCGATCTCAATGCCGCGCTCGTCGGCTACATGCTCATTCGCCAACCGGTCTTTATCACGGCCGCCGGCTACGTCGGGCCGAAAGTCGGTGTGGACCACGATGTCAGCCTTCTCGTCCCCGAGGTCTGGTCGCGCATGACTCCCGAGGAGCGCACGCCGGAATACCTCATCAAAAATGAATGCCTCGAGCGCGTGTCCGACATCGAGTGCGAAGGCCACCTGCTCCCTTCGAGCAGGCTCGGTTGGCGTATCAACAGCCGGTTCGTGCGAATGTTCTTCGGCCGCATATTCAATTACCCACACCGCGTTTTTACGCCCGAAATGCTCCAACCGGAAACCCAAGACCTTGCCGCCTTCGCCGACGGGATGGATAATATCGTGACCACACAGAAGCAGGTCGCCGAAGCCTATTTCGTGGATGGCAGTATCGAGATGGCCTGCCCGCCACTGCGCGCGTTGTTACACATCATGCGCGATGGACACTTTGAAAACAAAACGCTCAACGATCCCGAGGTTCGCAATCTCTTCGATCCCGACACCGCCCTCGCGAGCGACTGGTATCGAAAGCGCCTTGAGGCCGCCGCGGAAGTTGACCGCCGTCTCTGGCTCCGCCACGTGAAGAACCTCGAAACATTCACCCGCCGTCCGCATAACGCCGAAACTGTCGCCAGTCTCGGCCTCGAAGCCCGCCTGGAATATTCCCACCGCATGCTGGCCGCTGTCCGCGACCCAGCATATTCCGAGTCCCTGCGCGGAACGATAGGAGCCCAGCCCTTGGTTTTATGAGAAGTTCACCCGTCATAGCCTGCCTATTTTTGTTTGCACTAACATCCGCCTTGGCTGGCGATCCATCGCCCGAAGAAATCCTCGCCGCCGCGCGCATGAATCCCATGGGCACGGGCATTATTCTCGAGGCTCAGCTTCGGGCGGGTTCGGTGAAGGTGCCCTTTGTCATTGAAGTCGGGGATAGTTCTGTACGTTATGGTTTTACCGAACCACAACAGGACATTCTACTCCGGCTTGGCGAGGACGAATCCATACTGGAAGAGCGCCGCGACGGATCGAAGTCCACCGTCCCCATTTCCAAATTCGACGACTCCGTCCGTGGCGGGCTCATCACTTATGAGGATCTCGCCCTGCGTTTTCTCTACTGGAAAAATCCCCGTCTTCTGGAATCCGAGACTGTTCGCTCGCGCGATGCTTGGAAGATCGAAATCCCCGCCCCGCGCGGCGCCTCCCAATACGGAGTCGTCCGGGTATGGATCGACAAACAATCTGCTGCCCTCCTCCGTATCGAAGGCTACGACACCAACGGCCGCCTCGTGAAACGCTTCGAAGTGATCTCCGCCCAGAAAATCGACGACCAGTGGATGCTCAAACAAATGCGCGTCGAACGCATCGCACCCGAAACCCGCAAAACAACGGGCATCACCTACCTCGAAGTCCTAGGAAAGAAATAGCCTGCGGAATGGGAGTGGAGTCGCGCCTTGAAATTCTCCATCGGGATTGATCTTCCCAGCCGCCGCTCTAAAGTCTCGGTCATGTTGAAAGTCATTCTCGGTTCGAAAATCCACCGCGCCATCGTTACGGATGCCGATGTGAATTACGAAGGCAGCATGGCCATTGATGAGGATTTCCTCGAGGAGGCGGGCATCACGCCTTACGAAAAAATTCTCGTGGGCAATCAGACCAATGGCAACCGCTTCGAGACATATGCCATTCGCGCTCCGCGCGGGAGCCGAAGCATCGTGCTAAATGGCGCGGTGGCGCATCTTGGGAAGGCAGGGGATCGCCTCACGATCATGACATTTGTCCATCTCACGCCGGAGCAGATCAAATCCCACACGCCGAAGGTCATCGTCCTAAACGATGATAACGAAATCATCAACCGGCGCGGGATTTAAGCTTTCCGCGGGAGCCGCAGGCAAAGGAGAAAGGTCAAGAGCAGAAGTCCGGATGCCGCCCAGAAAGGAGTCTGCGCATAGGCGGCGATGTTTTTGTCTAAGTCAAATGTCAGGAGCCAGCCGCCGAGGACGGGTCCGATCCAGCGGGCGAGGCTGCCGGCGGATTGCAGGATGCCGAGCGCGCGGCCTTGCCATTCGGCGTCGACATTGCGCGAGGCGATGCCGGAGAGGGTTGGGCTAAGCAGGCTGTTGCCGGCTGCTATTCCGGCGCAGGCAAGCAAGAGCATGGGAATGCTAGCGGTGAAAGGCATCGCAAAGAGGCTGGCGGTAAGAATGGCCGCCCCGGTCGTGGCCAAGCGCGCTTCGCCAAATTTTTTCACCAATCGGCCGATGAGTCCGCCTTGGATGACGACGCCGATGACTCCCAGCATGGCGAAGACATAGCCGGTTTGTGCGGTGTTGAAATCATAGCGGTGGGCGACGAAAAGCGCGAAGACGGCTGTCATAATGGAAAAGCCCGCAATCAAAATAAAATAGGTCGCCACAGTCGTGAAGTAAGGAGCGGTGCGGACATGCTGCAGGATGGCCGGGAAAAGGTGTTCTTTCTTTGGGCCACGCTTTTCTTTCGGCAAGGACTCGGGCAGTACGAAAAAGATGAGCGCAGCATTCGCGAGCGCCAGTGACCCGGCGAGGTAAAGCGGGGCGGATTCACCCAGCCAAGCCGCCGTCGCGCCCCCGAGCGCGGGACCGAAAATAAAACCCAAGCCAAATGCCGCGCCGATGAGGCCCATCGCCTTGGAGCGGTTCTCGGGGGCAGTGATATCGGCGACATAGGCCTGTGCGGTTCCGATGCTGCCGCCTGAAATGCCGTCGATGATCCGCCCGACGAACAACATCGCGAGCGAGTGGCCCGCACCCATGATAGTGAAGCCCAGAGCGGTTCCGAGTGTACTGATGATGAGGACGGGTCTGCGGCCGAAGCGGTCGGATACCTGTCCAAAGACCGGCGCAGCGAGGAATTGAACGAGCGAGAAGATTCCGAAAAGCCAACCGATCTCCCAAGGCGTCGCGCCAAAGCGCTCAGCGTAAAAAGGCAGGACGGGAATCACCACTCCGAACCCAACCATGTTGATGAAAATTGTGAGAAAAATAATGCCGAGTGCGGCGCGGTTGGATTTTTGCATCAGGGTTTTTTTGTGTCTGCCTCAACGGACGATTCCAGAGCCTCTCGCAGGCGGGCGACTTGCGTGGCGAGTTCTTCCGGATGGTTGGATTTTTGTTTTTCGGCTTTTTCGCCAATTGCGAGAACAGTTTTTTGCATTCGAAAAAGGGCTGGGCCTCTGAGGATTTTTGCCATGCCCGAGCTTGGAGTCACGAGATTCGTATAGCGAATCACAGATGAACCGTTTTCAAAAGGTTCGATAAGCAAGTTGCCTTCGGCGGCTTTTGTTTGAAGAGCGCGGAGGAGAGTCCATGAGACCTGATAGCCTTCACCGAGAGCCTTCATTTCGTTGCGTGCGGTGTAGGCCTCGTCGGGAAGAATCGGCACATCGACCTCGTAATCCACCTCCATCACACAGGATGTGATTCTTTTTGAGATTTTGGACTCCAGCACATCGGGGATGTATGATTTGGCTGTGGCGTAGTCAAAAAAAACAGCCGCAACTTCCTCTGGGGTTGCCTTAATTCGCTTGTAGATTCGCACCCTCGGCCAGGGCTTCCCGGGAATATCCTGCTCCAGTACGATCAGATCCCCCTTTTGCAAGTCCAATCGCTGATCGTGGGACAAGTCCTCAATCACACCTGCGGACGCGGCGGGCAATGTCCCGAGGCACGCCATCAAACACAGAAAATACAATCTGACTCGATTCATTAATACTCATAGAAAGCGGGAGCGGGAGTGCAATCAAGGCCGCGATGACAAAAATCGCTTTCGCAGCTTGCCTTGGTATTGTTGAATAAAAATATACACGGATAATGGCAAAGCAGCAGACGATTCTCTTGGTGGATAGAGACACCGACTTTTTGGATTGGGCAAAGAACCAACTCCAAAGCAAAACCGCACGCGTTCTCACGGAAGAGTCTTCCGATGCAGGCTATAAGACCTTCTGTCTCGAAGAGCCTGATTTAGTGCTTGCCGAGATGAATTTACACCCCTTCACAGGCATGGAGTTGCTGGCGAGGATCCGCAAGCATTCCCCGAATGCGATGGTTATTCTCACCAGTGCATTCGGCACCACACAATCGGTGATCGAGGCGATGAAAATAGGGGCCTTCGATTTCGTGCGGAAGGAGCAGCTCCCTTTCAACCTCAAGGTCGTCGTTGATGCCGCGCTTCTAGCGGCGTCGGAACTCCGAACCGCAAACGCCTTCAAGCCCCAGCTCACCGTCGAGCAGCACCGGGATGAAATCGTCGGCCGCTCAGAGGCCATGCAGCAGGTCTTCAAAATGGTGGGCCGTGTGGCCGGCAGTGACGCGGCTGTGATGGTTACCGGCGAGAGCGGAGCCGGCAAGGAACTCGTGGCCTGCGCGATCCACAACTACAGCGCCCGCAGCAACCGCAGCTTCCTTGCGATCAATTGTGCAGCCATCCCCGATAATCTTCTCGAGAGCGAGCTTTTTGGCCACGAGAAAGGCTCCTTTACCGGCGCGTCTACACAGCGCATCGGTCGGTTTGAACAATGCAACAAGGGCACGCTCTTCCTTGATGAGATCGGTGAAATGCCCCTACAAGTGCAAAGCAAGATTTTGCGCGTTCTTCAAGAAGGTGAATTCTCGCGCGTAGGCGGCAACGAAACGCTGCACACGGATGTCCGGATCGTCTGTGCCACGAACAAAAACCTTGAGGACGAGGTTGCGAAGCGCGCTTTCCGCGAGGATCTCTTCTATCGTCTGAATGTGGTGCGAATTCACATCCCACCTCTTCGCCAGCGCGTCGAGGATATCCGGCTGCTCGCGGAATATTTTCTTCAAAAGATCGCCAACCGCACACACACCCCCCCCCTGAAACTATCCGAAGAATCCGTTCGCGTGCTGGAATCCTATCCCTGGCCTGGCAATGTGCGTGAGCTCGAGAACACTCTGCAGCGCGCCTCCGTGCTTTCCACGGCAGACATCCTTTTGCCGAAGGACATCCCTCTCGGAGTCGCCTCGCCCGAGACTTTGTCACAAGGCGAAGGCGCATCCCTCGAACTCATGCCGAAGGAACGCGCCGTGGAAGTGCTTTTCCAAGCCGCCGTGGAAGACCCCTCGCTCCCGCTTCTGCCCTGGATCGAGCGCGAGTTCACCCTCCGCGCCATGCAAAAAACCGGCGACAACCAGGTCCGCGCCGCCAAACTCCTCGGCATCACCCGCTCCACCCTTCGAAAACGCCTCGACCGCAACAGCGCGATTGAGGAAGAGGAGGAGTGAATGTTGACTTGGAAACAAAACGGAAGCGCTTGGGAAACAGCGGAATCAGCGCCGCTCGCGGACCGTGGTTTTCGCTATGGGATGAGCGTCTTTGAGACGATCTCGCTCGTGGACGGACGGCCTTTGCTCTTGATGGAGCATTTGGAGCGCTTGCAGCGGGCTGCCGGGACTTGTGGGCTGAACTTGCCACCGCTGCCGGAGTTTGATTTTTCAAGGCTTTGGACGGGCTTGTTGCGCTTCTATGTTACTGCGGGACCAGGCGCGCCAGGCGATGACTTTGAAGGGAATGTCTATGCGCTTTTCGATCAAGCGGAAGTAGGGTGGAATTTGCCGGTATTGCGAGTCATGTCCTCCACCGCGCCTTATTTGCCTAGGCCGGGCGGGTGGAAATCCGGCAACTACTGGCAAAATATCGAAGCTCTGGGTCAGGCCCAACGCGCGGGTTGCGACGAGGCGTTGCTATTCAACCCGGCAGGCATGCTCGTTGGAGCTGCCATGGCAAATGTCTTTCTGCAAATCGATGGAAACTGGTTCACTCCAGCGCTGGAAACCGGAGCGCGAGACGGCGCTGTGCGTTCCTGGGTGCTGCGCCACTTCGATGTGAACGAAGGGATTTTGGGGATCCGGGATGTGGCTCGCTGCAGCGCAGCCTTCCTCTCAAACAGCCGCATTGGAATTCGCTCGCTGAGGGAGCTGGATGGACGTCCTCTGGCCGATGAGGCCAGCGGCATTCAGCAGAAATACTTCGATGACATTTTCACCGCTTGAGTCCTTTTTAAAGCAGGCGGAATTGGATTCTGCGGTAGCCAAGCTTCTCCAGACCAAGTCGGGTGCGCTTCTTTCCGAGATCGCCGAGGCTGCGCAACCATTTGTCACGGCGTTGCTGATTGGAAAAATAAAGGGGCGGGCTTGGGTCGTGTGCCGTGATGTGAAGAGTCAGGAGGAATTTGCTGCCGAGCTTGCGGCATGGTGTGGACGGGTGCGGCTTTTTCCCGACTTGGAAATCCCGAATGCCGAGGCGCTGCCTGATGCGGAGACCGAGTCCGAGCGTTTGGATTTGTTGCGGACACTGGCCCGCAGCGGCGGTAATGAGGTGGTGGTGATTCATGCTGGGCAATGGGACTCCGCCACGCCCGCGCTGCACTCGGTGAAACGCGAGATTTTCATCTTGGAGAAAAGGCAGACCATCCCACTGGAGGATGTGATCTCGCGCCTCGAAGCATCCGGCTATGTCTCTGCGCCGCAGGTGACGGCGCGCGGACAGTATGCCCGGCGCGGTGGGATTCTGGATGTCTTTTCCTGGCAGCAGCAGCGTCCGGTGAGGCTGGAGTGGTTCGATCTGGAAATCGATTCCCTCCGCGAATTCGATCTCGATACCCAAGGCTCGGTCGGGGAGGTGGCTCAAACGGAAATCTACCTCGGACGCACAGACGCCTCCGAGGGGACCCTGCGCGATTACCTGGGGGCAAAGGATCGCGTCATCACGATCGAGCCGGATGAGGAGTTTGAAGGCCTCGGCATAGAAAGCGGCGGCGAGGCTTTGAAGAGCGGCGCGGTCTTTTATCCCCCTCCCTTCGGCGATCTTGGAGCCGGCGACTTGGTACTCAATGAAACCAAGCGTGAGCGTTTTTTCAACCAGCTCCACAGCTGGGTAGCAGAGCGTTGGACGATTGCTTTCGCGTGCGTGAACGAAGGAGAAGGCGAGCGGTTTCGCGAGATGGCGTCGGACTTCGATTTCGATACCTCGAACTTAATCTTTCTCACTTCACGGGCCACGCGCGGATTCGTATGCCCGCAGGCGAAGTTGGCGTTCCTTGCGGAGTCCGAGGTGCTCGGGCGCTCGGCGAGCCAGCGCGCGCACCGGGCGGCATTGCGGCGCGAGCGGGTTAGGGCTGGCCGGGCGGTTATGGATTTTTCGGAGTTCGAGGCCGGTGACCTCGTAGTTCATCTCGACCATGGCATTGGTCGCTACGAGGGACTCGTGAAATCACCCGACGGCCAAGGCGAGGTGCTGGTGCTGGAATTCGCCAATAGTGCCCGGCTGTATGTGCCGCTGGATCAGGCCTGGCAGGTCGCGCGCTATGTGGGACTTGGCCGCAAATACCCTGAGCTTTCCGAGCTCGGTGGCGCGCGATGGAAAAAAGCGAAAGAAAAAGCCACTCAGGGTATCTACCAATACGCCGCCCGCATGCTCAAGGTGCAGGCCGAGCGCGAGACGGCGGAGGGCCACTCGTTCCCGCCGGACTCCCACTGGCAGCAGGAGTTTGAGCGTTCGTTCCATTTCACCGAGACACCGGATCAGCTCAAGGCGATCCGGGATGCTAAGACAGATATGGAGTCAACGCGTGCGATGGATCGCTTGATTTGCGGCGATGTGGGGTTTGGAAAAACCGAGGTGGCCATCCGCGCGGCCTTCAAAGCGGTGACAAGTGGTAAGCAAGCTGTGATAATCGCCCCTACAACCGTTCTGGCTCAGCAGCACTGGCAGAATTTCCGTGAACGTATGAGTGAGTATCCGGTCACGATCGAACTCCTCAGCCGCTACCGCTCCGCAGCGGAACAGAAAAAAGTGATCAAGGCGCTTGGTGAAGGAAGTGTGGATATCATAGTCGGAACGCACCGGGTCATTTCCCAGGATGTCATTTTCAAGGATCTCGGCCTCGTCGTTGTCGATGAGGAGCAGCGCTTCGGCGTGAAGCACAAGGATGCCCTGAAGGAAAAATTCCGCCTCGTCGATGTACTCACGCTCTCGGCGACTCCTATTCCGCGCACGCTCTACCTCTCGCTCATGGGCGCGAGGGACATGTCCGTGATCGAAACCCCACCGCCGAATCGCCAACCAGTGGAAACCATCGTTTGCGGCTACGACGAACGCGTCATCCGCGACGCCATCAATCGCGAACTCACACGCGGCGGGCAGATTTATTTTTTGCACAACCGGGTTCAAACGATCGAACGCGTCGCGGCGAGGATTCGCGAACTCTGCGAGGGTGCGCGTGTCATCGTCGGCCACGGGCAGATGGAGGAAAAGGAACTCGAAGGCGTCATGCAGAGCTTCGTGGCAGGCAAGGCGGATATTCTGGTTTCGACGACCATCATCGAGAGCGGGTTGGATATTCCCAACGCGAACACAATTATCATCGACCGTGCCGACCGCTTCGGCCTCGCGGATCTTTATCAACTAAGAGGACGCGTCGGGCGCTCCGGAACAAAAGCCTACGCCTACCTGCTCCTGCCGCGCGAATTGATGTCTGTCGGCGCGGCGCGCAAACGGGTTTCAGCGATCAAGCAATATTCGGAACTGGGATCGGGTTTTAAAATCGCGATGCGCGACCTGGAGATTCGCGGCGCGGGCAATCTCCTCGGCACCGAGCAGAGCGGGCACATCATCTCCGTGGGCTTCGATCTCTACTGCAAGATGCTCCGCCGCGCAGTGGATTCCGTGAAGGGCCAGAAATCCTTTGGTGCCACCACCGCACTGCGATTTGATTTTTTGGTTACCGAGGAGGGCGAGTTCATCAAGTCCGGCGGCACTCCCTCTTTTGTTCCAAATGCCTACATGGTCGAGCCAAAATTGAGGATCGAAGCCTACCGCCGCCTTGCGGAGGCAGGCACGCGCGAAGAAGTTGATGCCCTCCGCACGACATGGCGGGATCGATTCGGTCCACTGCCGCCTGCGCTTGAGAATGCCTTGCTCTGCGCGGCGATCCGCATCGAAGCCTCGCAGCGTCGCATCAGCCAGGTCGAGGTGAAGGATGAAAAAATCATGCTCACGCGTGGCGGCAGCTATGTATTGATCGGCGGTCGGTTTCCCCGCTTGACGGTTCCCGACCCCGATTTTAGGCTTGGCAGCGTGTTGAGCTTCCTCGAAACGATGCAGAGCCGATGAGACGATTTTTCGCAATTTTTGCAACCTGCTTGGCTGCTTTCCTAACCATGCCTAACGTGCGCTGCCAGCAGGCTGAGGTTATCGACGGTGTGGCGGCTATCGTGAACAATGAAGTGATCACGATTTCGCAAGTGCGCGAACTCATCGGCGCCCGCGAGCGCGCCATGCGCGAAGTCTATCGAGGTCCCGACTTAGCCGACAAGATCAAGGAAATGAGACTCGCCGCCCTTAAGGATCTCGTCGATCGCCAACTCATCCTACAGGAGTTCCACAAAATGCAGGAAAAGGGAGCGAACATCCCAGATTACGTCGTGGACGACCGCGTGCAGACAATTATCCGCGAGGAATTCGGCGGAGACCGCGCAGCCTTCGTCAGAACACTGCAAGCGCAGGGCTACACACTCACACGCTTTAAAGAGATCGAAAAAGAAAAGATCATCGTGCAGGCAATGCGCCAGGCCAAGATCACAGACAACTTTGTCGTCTCTCCCAAGCAAGTTCAGGATTTCTACGATAAAAACCGCGCAGCTTATTCCCTGCCGGAACAAGTCAAACTGCGCATGATCGTTCTTCGCGAAGAAAACAAAGATGATATCGGCTCAGGCGGCGACAAGAAGCAGACAGCCGAGGAAATTCGCCATAAGCTTGTTAGCGGTGCGGAATTCGAGCGCATGGCCCAGATGTATTCCGAGGACGAAAGCACCAGCGATACCGGCGGCGACTGGGGGTGGATCGAGCGGAATACACTAAACGAACAACTCACCAAAACCGCGTTCGCTCTTAAGGCCGGAGGCATCAGCCCAGTGATCCACATCGGAGATTCTTACTATATCCTCTATGTGGAAGCCCGAAAAAATTCTTCCGTCAAACCGCTTGGCGAGGTGCGCGAGGAAATCGAGCGCAACCTCATGCAACAGGAACGCATGAAAGTCCAGCAACGCTGGCTCGATACTCTGCGCCAAAAAGCCTACATCAAAATATTGACTTAGCTGAGACAAGCACCATTGTCTCTGTCCCTTCTCCATGTGCCAGATGCTCCGGTGAGGTAAAGCAGGAGATCATGTGGCCTCAAACAATCATTCCTGCTGCGACGGTTTCGTGTGTGCCGGGGTCTATGAGGATGAATGAGCCTGTGAGCCGGTTGCGGTGGTAGGAATCGTAGAATAACGGTGAGGCGGTTCGCAGCGAGATGCGGCCAATGTCGTTCATTCCGAGTGCCGAGGTGCCTTCTTTTTTGTGAAGGGTTTCGATGTCCACCTGATAGCGCAAGGCTTGTACGATAGCTTTGGTTTCTTTCGTGGTGTGACGAAGTAGGTATTTGCCACGGGTTTCCATGGGGTTCTGTGAGAACCAGCAGACCATTGCCTCGACGTCCTGCGACGTCTCAGGCGGGTTGTTGGCTTTCACCAGCATGTCGCCACGGGAAATGTCGATCTCGTCTTCGAGGGTCATCACGACGGATTGCGGCGGGAAGGCTTCGTCCAGTTCCTTGCCGCCGGGCATGTGGATTTTTTTGATGCGTGTGCTGAAGCCCGAGGGCATTACGGTCACGGCATCGCCGGGCTTGAAAACCCCGCCGGCCACGCGGCCTGCATAGCCACGGAAGTCGTGGTGTTCCTGCGAGAGCGGACGGATGATCCACTGCACCGGGAAGCGGGCATCCACATGGTTCGCCGTGCCGCCGGTGTAAACAGTCTCGAGATGATAAAGAAGCGAGGATCCTTTGAACCACGGCATCTTGTCGGATTTCTCCACAACATTGTCGCCGTTGAGGGCCGAAAGCGGGATGGCCGTGATATCCGCTACATTATCCAAGCGAGATGCGAATTCGTGAAAACTCGCAACGATGTCTTGAAAAACCTGCTCGCTGTAATCGACGAGATCCATCTTGTTCACCGCAAGCACGAGGTGTCGCATGCGGAGGAGATTGGAAACGAACGCATGGCGCTTGGTTTGCTCGATCACACCTTTGCGTGCATCAACTAAAATAATCGCCAAGTCGGCCGTGGAGGCCCCTGTGACCATGTTGCGGGTGTATTGGATATGGCCGGGCGTGTCGGCAATGATGAATTTCCGGCGCGGGGTGGCGAAGTAGCGGTAGGCCACATCAATCGTGATACCTTGTTCGCGTTCGGCGCGCAGGCCGTCTGTGAGGAGCGCCAAGTTTACGACGGCATCTCCACGGCGGAGCGAGCTTTCCTGGACGGCTATAAGCTGGTCCTCGAAAATGCTCTTGGAATCATAAAGCAAGCGTCCGATGAGAGTGGATTTGCCGTCATCAACAGAACCGGCGGTGGCGAAGCGAAGAAGATCCATTTTTAAGAAAGTTTTTTAACCATGGAGGAGGATTTAGAATTCGGGGCAGAAAAATTTGGCGTCTGAGAAATAAAGTCTGTCTTAAATCCTTCGTGCTCTCCGTGTTCTCCGTGGTGATAAATTCGTGTTTCCATCAGAAATACCCCTCGCGTTTGCGGTCTTCCATGGCGGTTTCGGAGCGCTTGTCGTCGGCGCGGGTGCCACGCTCGGTCTGGCGGGCGGCGGCAACTTCCGCGATGACCTCATCGAGATTTGAGGCGGTGGATTCCACCGCGCCGGTGCAGGTGATATCACCGATCGTGCGGAAGCGGACGGTTTTTTTCTCGGCCTTCTCGGTTTCGAGCATGGGAACACAGTCGGCAACTGCAAGGAGCGAGCCGTTGCGGGCGAAGACCTCGCGTTCGTGGGCAAAGTAGAGCGATGGAAGTTCGATCCCCTCGCGCTGGATATACATCCACACATCCATCTCGGTGAAATTCGACAAGGGGAAAACCCGGAAATGCTCACCGGCATGGTATTTCCCGTTGAAAAGATTCCACAGCTCTGGGCGTTGGTTTTTGGGGTCCCATTGGCCGAATTCATCCCGATGCGAGAAAAAGCGCTCCTTGGCGCGGGCCTTCTCCTCGTCGCGGCGACCGCCACCGAGACACGCGTCGAATTTTTGAGCTTCAATCGTATCGAGCAGTGTCACGGTCTGGAGAGAATTACGCGAGGCAAAGGGGCCTTTTTCTTCTTTCACGCGGCCGGAATCGATGGATGACTGGACGGAACCGATCACCAGACGCGCCCCGAGTTTTTCCGCAAAGGAATCACGGTATTCAATAGTCTCGGTGAAGTTGTGGCCGGTGTCCACATGGAGCAAAGGAAATGGAATTTTCGCCGGCCAGAAAGCCTTGGCCGCCAAGTGGGCCATCACAATCGAGTCTTTGCCGCCGGAAAAAAGCAGAGCGGGATTCTGAAACTGCGCGGCGGTCTCGCGAAGGATGTAGATGGCCTCCGCTTCGATCTGGTCCAAATGGTCGAGAGAATAAGTTGGCATGTGTGATTGAAGAACGCTTTGCAAAAGCGGCTCCGCTCTTTTCAGAGCGGGCGTCCGTAGGCCGTGGCCGAGCGGAGATATTCCAGCAAACGCGAGGCACATTCCTCTTCCGAAGAAGCCTCCGTGTCAAGAGTCAGGCATCCGTTGCCGGGCTCCTCGAAACCGCTGTCCTTGCCAGTGAACTGCTTGATCGTCCCGTCCCTGGCCTTTGCATAGAGCCCCTTGGGATCCCTTGCCGCGCAAGTCTCGAAGGCTGCGCGAACATAAACCTCGTGGAAATCCCCGCCGATGATTCGTCCCGCCAAGGCCCGCAATTCCCGGCGTGGAGTTATGACAGACACAATCACAATCACGCCCAAAACCGCGAGGAGCTTGGCCGTCTCGGCGACGCGCCGGACATTTTCCGCACGGTCCTCATCCGAGAAGCCCAGGTTGGAATTCAGGCCGGCACGCAGATTGTCGCCATCCAGGATCGCTGTGAAGCGCCCCTCCGTGTGCAAGGCGCGCTCAACGGCGTTGGCGATAGTGGATTTTCCCGAACCCGAGAGCCCGTAAAGCCAAAGCACCGCACCGCGCTGACCGAGCAAATCTTCCTTGTCGCTCCGCCCTAAAAAACGCCGCGTCTCCGGGTGAATATTTCGATTCTTCAGATCATCCATGGTGAAAGTACCACTCTGTCCAGCTCTCCCGACTCTGGAAACTTTAAAACTCCCATCACATCTTGCTAGCGCCGATTTCCGCCAGTGGGCTGCGCTCACCCTTGCTCAGGCGGATGTGCGCCGTGAGCGACTGACCGCGAAGCCGGTTGCGAGTGTAAACAAGCCCGTTTGATCGGCTGTCCACATATGGGTTATCGATCTGGGCGGGATCTCCCACCATCACCAGCTTCGAGCCACGTGACATGCGCGTCACCACGGTCTTGGCTTCGAGTGGCGTGAGCTGCTGGGCCTCGTCGAGAACGAAAAAGCGGTTGGGAATTGAGCGGCCGCGAATGTAGCAGAGCGCCTCGATTTCGAGCAGACCCCGCTCGATGAGTTGCTCGTAGGGTTTCACGATTGGGTGATGCTGCCCCGCATGCTGCACGGGCTGCACGTCTTTCCGGCGATCTGCATCGAAACGATTTTTCCCACCGCGCTTCGGCGGCTGAAGCGGCAAGAGTACCTCGCAGGCATCGTAGATGGATTGCAGCCAAGGGTGCATTTTTTCATTCAGCGTTCCGGGAAGAAAGCCCAGCGTGTCACCCATGGCGACGACTGGACGGCTCACGGTGAGGCCATTGAAATCATTGCGCCCGGTGAGATAAAGCCCCGCCGCGACGGCAAGGAGCGTTTTACCGGTTCCCGCCTGACCGTAGCAGGTCACCAGCGAGATGGTGGGATCCAGCAATGCATCTAGGAAGCATTGCTGCCCCGGATTGGCTGGCCGCAATTCGATTCCCTTCGGGATTTGGAGATTTGGCGGGATATTCAGACGAGACAAGCGGCCTTCGCCGTTATGCCGGGCCGGGAGGTGCTTCGAATCCGACACCTTGAGCAAAACATATTCGTTCAAATCCAGAGCGCCCGTGCGCGATGCCGGCAACTCGATGGAACCCGAGCTTCCAAAGCGCTGCAACTCGTGCGCCTCAATTTCGATCGAGCGCAACTCTCCGCTCTCCGCATCGGAGACAGCCACCTTGTCATTGAGATAGTCCTCACAAGGCAGCCCGATCGCCATCGCACGCAGCTGCATGTTGATATCCTTGGTGACAAGAAAAGTCGGCGCCGTCTCCTGCTCCTGGAGAGCCAGCGCGGCTCCAATGATCCGATGATCCATGCGATTCTGGTCCGGGAAAATTTTTACGAACCGTTTCATGCCTGCAGACTGGCGGCTTTTTTCGAGGAAATTGTTCACCAGCACCCTCACTGTCCCGCCACCGGTTGTCGGAGCGCCACCCGTAACACTTACGGAATCATGGCCGAAAATCCCGCTCAAAAGCCGATGCGCATGCCGTGCGTTCGCACCACGCTCGCTTTGCTCATTTTTGAAATTGTCCAACTCGGTGAGCACATCCACCGGAATGAAAACGTGGTTGTTTTGAAAGCGGTTCAGACAATTCGGGTCGTGCAGGAGAACATTCGTGTCCAAAACAAAGTTCTTCACAGCACCCGCGGCACGGGCGCGGTCGGCGGATGCCAGCTCGGGAAAGAAAACGCCCTGCTCTTCGGTGAACTCCACGGATTTGGGTCGGTGCATATTTGGTTTATCCAACAGTGAGCAATACATCCCCGATGCCGCCGATGTCACCATGGAAGAAGTTCATAAGATAAAAAAAGATGCGTGCCGCAGAATTCGAATGGAAAAAAAAATGTATACACTTAGTGTGCCGAGTCTTTTTATGAACTTATTTTACACGAGAGTCGCCTTCATATTCGTGGCCGGATTGGGGCTGATTCTGGCAAGGAGCGCGTCCGGTGCGCCGACAACCGGGGATTTGAATGAAGCATTCGGAGTGCCGGTTTTTGCGGATGAATTCTTGTGGGATGACAAGGCGCAGGATGTGGCGGCCCGGCTTGACTGGCCCGAAGAATCTCGAACCTCCATTGACTCAAGCTTCCGTAAATACCCCGGAGCAAGTGAAGTCGTGCTGGGATGCCGTCCTTATTCCCTTGCTCTCTATGCCGAGGAGGAAAAACCTGCCAGACTTTCCATTATTTTTGCCAACAAAGGCGATTCGGTTGATTCCAATCAGAACTCCACACGAGCGATAAACACGCAAATTCTCGATTACAAAAGGAGCATTCAAAACGACAAAAAAGAACTCACCGAAGTGCTCACCAAGCTTTTTGGCGAACCGCAGGCAGACCGCTTCGGCCAAGGCCGTGAAACACGCGAGTCCGTCAAGAGATGGGACTGGAACGGACACGCCTTTCTGCTCGCCTCGCCGCGCGACGAGTATGTCGCTCTTAGAATCCTGACCAGTGAGTCGGCGGATGCCGGAGGAAAATCGCGCATTCCAGATTCCGTGATTCGAGAGGCGGTCGCCAATCGCATTGAAAAAAGGGCAAATGGCGATGTGATTTTGAAAGACATGCCTATGGTGAATCAAGGGCCCAAGGGATACTGTGTTCCGGCCACCTGGGAGCGTGTCATGCGCTACATGGGAGTGCCTGCCGATATGTATACCCTTGCGATGGCAGGTAACACAGAGGCGGGTGGAGGAACCTCTATCGACGCCATCTCTGCTGGTGCAAGCCAGTCCATCATTCAAGCAGGTAGAAGAATTGAGTCTCCCACGATGAGGATCGATGCAGCGGGCATCTCGCGATTCATTGATCGCGGCCTGCCGATCATGTGGGCGCTATTCTCCTCGAAAGACTTCAACAATGCCGTGAACAGCCGCATTCAAGACCGCAAAAATATGACCGATATCACAGAGTGGAAAAAAGTTCTCGCTGAGGCGCGCAAGGAGGTTAGGAAATTCCGTCCGCAGCGTGACAGTGGCCACGTTTGCATGATCATCGGCTACAACAAGCAAACCGGTGAAATTGCCATCTCGGACTCATGGGGCGCTGCATTCGCTGAACGCTGGATCACTCCGGAAGAAGCGGCTGTCGTTAGCCAAAATTCGACACATACCGTTATTAATTTTTAAGCCATGGAATACAACCCATCCTTTGACATCGCTGCGGCCCGCGAACTCTACAATATCGACCGCTGGAGCGGTGGTTACTTCGGAATCAATGACGCCGGACATGTGAATGTTTTTCCCAAGCGTAATGGCGAGACGATCGATCTCATGGACATCGTCGCAGAAGCCCGCAACCGCAAGCTCGCGTTCCCGCTCGTCGTGCGTTTTCACGACCTCTTGCGCGACCGAGTTGAAACGATCAATCAAGCCTTTGCCACGGCCATCACCGAGTCAGGCTACAACTCGCCATACAGGGGGGTTTTTCCGATCAAGGTCAACCAACTCCGCGAGGTCGTGGAAGAGATCATCGATGCTGGAAAGCCCTGGCACTTTGGCATCGAGGCCGGCAGCAAGCCCGAGCTCTTGGCGGCGCTAGCCGTGCACTCGGACCCCGAAAGCCTCGTGATTTGCAACGGATACAAGGACACGAGCTTCATTCAAAACGCACTTCTCGGCCGCAAGCTTGGCAAGACGGTCATTCTTGTCGTGGAAAAGCTGGAAGAACTGGCACACATCCTCCGTGTGTCGCAGACGATGAAAATCGAGCCCCTCATCGGACTTCGCGTCCGACTACTCTCGAAGGGTGCCGGAAAATGGGCCACCAGCGGCGGCGAGAATGCCAAGTTTGGTCTCTCCACCGCCGACCTCGTGGAAGCCAGCGACATGCTCCACGCAGCCGGACTCGCCCACTGCCTTAAACTTGTGCATTTTCATGTCGGCTCCCAAGTGCCCGACATTGGTACCATCAAACGCGCCGTCCGCGAAGCCGCTCGCTTCTACGCAAAACTCTCCAAAATGGGCCACGAACTCGGCTATCTCGATGTCGGCGGCGGTCTCGGCGTGGACTACGATGGTTCCCGCACGACTTTCGACAGCTCGATGAACTACTCGCTCGACGAGTATGTACGCGACATCGTTTACACTGTGAAGGATGTCTGCGACTCGGAGTCCGTTGTGCACCCCATGCTTGTCAGTGAAAGCGGCCGGGCGATCGTTGCCCAACACTCGGTACTCATTGTGGAAACCTTTGGTGCCATCGAAAAAGCAAGCCGACAGGAAACTCTTACTGCCACATCATGCGGAGAGATTCCACTCCTCGCCGACATCTTGGAAATCCGCAACAACCTCACTGCGCAAAACCGCCTTGAGAATCTGCACGACGCCCAAGAAATCCGCGAACGCGCCCAATCGATGTTCGACCTTGGACTCCTTGACCTCCGCACCAAGGCAGGCATCGAGACGATCTATTGGCAGATCGCCTCCAACATTGTGGAGCTTTTCCGCGACGCCGAGCACATACCCGAGGAAGTCCGCGAAATCGAAATCGCCATCGGCGACCAATACCTCTGTAATTTTTCCGTTTTTCAATCCCTCCTCGACCACTGGGCACTTGGGCAACTCTTCCCCGTCATGCCGATCCATCGGCTCAACGAACGCCCGGACCGCAATGCGACTCTCGTAGACATCACCTGCGACTCGGATGGCAAAATCGCGAAATTTATCGACCTGCAGGATGTGAAAGAAACCCTTCCACTCCACCGCTGGCATCCCGGCGAGCCTTACTACATCGGCTTCTTCCTGGCTGGCGCGTATCAAGACATCATGGGTGACCTCCACAACCTCTTCGGTCGCGTCAACGAAATGCACATCTACCTCGATGAGGACGAGGACTCTGGTCACTATGTCGAAGAAGTCCTCCCTGGCAGCACCATTGGACAGGTTCTCTCGCTAACCCAGTGGGACGTGAATGAACTCGCCCGACAGATGAAGGCCCAGACCGATGCCGCGATCAAAAGCGACCGCCTCAAGCCCAATGAGGCCATGCGCCTGTTGGACGATTACGAAAAAAGCCTCACCCTCTACACTTACCTGAATTTCGACGACCAGCATAAGCCGGCAAAATAGAGCCGCCGCGTGCCTGGGAGGCTTTCAATCCACAAACGGATTTTTAAACAGGATGACAGGATTCACAGGAATGCCTTAGGGAGTGTTGAAGATTGCACAAAACGTTGGATGTGCATCGAAGTGCACACAACTCATTCTCTGTGCTCTCTGTGTCCTCTGTGGTTAATTCTGCTGAATTAGGCTTTCAAGGAGCCAGTCGGGATATTTTCCATCCAGCATCCGAGCGGCTGTAGAGAAAACGGTCATGCAAGCGGTCGGCACCTCCCTGCCAAAACTCGATCGTCTCCGGCACCACACGATAACCACCCCAACCCTCAGGCTTCGGCACATTCCCGTCGGCAAACTGCTTTTTAAGCTCCTCGAATTTTGAAACAAGAACCTCGCGCGAGGGGATCACTGAACTTTGCTCGGAGACCCAAGCTCCGATGCGGCTGCCGAAGGGACGGCTGAGAAAATACTCCAGCGACCCGGCCTCGGAAATTTTCTCCACGCGGCCGGCCACCTCGACCTGACGCTCCAACGCGATCCAAGGAAACAGCAGTGCAGCTTGAGGATTCTCCTCGATCTGTCGGGCCTTGCGGCTTCCATAGTTCGTGAAAAAAACGAATCCCCCGCCGTCGATGCCCTTGAGCAAAACGGTGCGGCACGAAACGTGGCACGAACCATCCGCCGTGCCCAGCGTCATGGCATTCGGCTCAAGAATCCCCGCGCTCCGCGCCTCCTCAAACCACACGTTGAACTGCACCAGCGGATCGGCGTGGAATGAAGCCAAATCAAGCGGCTCGCGCTCATAATCACGACGCAGTTGGTGAATTTCGGACTTAGTTACCATGCTGGCAGTCTGAATCATGGAATAAACTTTGGACAGAATTTACAGATTACAGGATAAAGTCCCAAATCCACCCAGTTTGGGCCCAGAGCTTGATTTCGTTCGTGCATGGAGGCCCTCCGAGGAGTCTATTGACGATATGTCAGAAGTCATTTTACCCGATCTGCAGGCCTGTGTGCTTTGCGAGGATGTCCGCCAGGAGGCTAGCGGCCAGCAAACCCTCGTGGGCATAATCGGGATGATCCCCGCCCCGGTGCTTCCCCTCGGCTTTTTCAAGCTCTGCCTCTGGACACGCTGGTGTGGCGGCGTCGGTCGATTCACGCAACAATCCGCCATCCTCACACCTGAGGAGGATACCCCCATCGCGGAGAGCGAGGTCGAATTCCAACTCCCCGCGCTCGATTCCCATGCCACAAATGTCCACGTCTTCGGTGGACTCCAAATCCCATCGGCCGGTGTTTATACGGTGGAAGTCAAAATCGACGGCGAACTCCGCCTCCGATTCCCGCTGCCGGTTATTCAGATACAAGCCCTGCCGGAAAATTAACGCCTACGCTCCGGCGAGTTCCCGCAAAGCATCACGGTAGCCTGGATAGCGCGGAGTCCATCCCAATGCCCGCAGGCGCATGTTGCTGATGCGTTTGCTCGTCCACCCACGTTTCCGGTTCAGGTCCGCCGGGCCCTCAGGTGGCAGCGGACGATTCAAAAATCCGGCGATCCATCCATAAATCTCACGCTGAGTAGTCGGTGTGTCATCGCACACATTGTAAATGCCGGCCGCCGCTTCGTTCTGTGCCAACTGGAGCAGCGCCAGCGCGCCGTCATCCCGGTGGATTTGGTTGATCCAGCGGTTGCCTCCCGCTTCAAGCACAGCCGAGCCATCGAGAAATTTTTTAAACAACACCGAGCGCCCAGGGCCGTAAATTCCAGCCAACCGAGCCACGATGCCCCCGCTATCAAGCGCGATCTTTTCTGCTTCGAGCAAAACCCTTCCGGTCTCGCGATCCGGCTCGGTCGGGGATTCCTCGCTGACCCATCCCCCATCGACTTGCGAGTAAACCGAAGTGCTACCGGTGAAAATCAGACGCTTCGGAGAAAATGCGGCACGGAGGTGCTCCAAGCCATCCCGATACACCGCACGGTAGGCATCCGCCCCGCCGCGCCCCGAACTTGCGCAGTGCACGACCACGTCAGGATGCTCCCATCCAGCTGGAGGAGTCATTCGCTTGGAAATATCAACAACGGCGACAGGAAACGGCCGGCCTGCGAGTCTAGCAGCGGATTCCGCCGTTGCGCAAAGCCCAAGCACACTCCATCCCGCCTCCAAAAAAAAGCCGGCTGCGGCTTCTCCAAGGAAACCGCAGCCGGCGATAACAATTTGACTACTGTCCAAGGTCAGGACATGGGGTTGAAATTAAATCGGATTTTCAACTTCGCGCGCTTGGCGTTGTTTTTTGCTTTGCGACGCGTGCGCTGAACGGGAGTTTCAAAAGCGCGCAACCGACGCACTTCATCCATCAAGCCCTCCGCATCGATCTTCCCTTTCAAACGCTTCAGGGCTCTATCGATGGGCTCGCCTTTTCGAACGATTATTTCCGGCATAAATTCACCTACTTTCTAAAAAATTGGAGGAGTAGGGTATGCAACACTCATTGAATCGTCAAGTGGTCGTTTTTTTAATCGTTCCTTGCCCGACCCCGTTCCCTGCCATCAGACTACTCACCTTTTATGAGCCGTCACGACAACCGCCAAGCCCACGAAATCCGACCCGTCACCCTTGAAAGAGGCATCGCCCCCCACGCCCAGGGCTCAGTCCTCGTTTCCTTCGGCAACACCAAGGTCATCTGCGCCGCCACCATCGAAGAGAGCGTGCCGCGTTGGATGAAGGAGCAAAACAAAACCGGCGGCTGGATCACGGCCGAATACTCCATGCTTCCCTACTCGACCCTCACCCGTAAACAACGCGACTCCTCGCGCGGACGCGTGGACGGACGCGGCACCGAGATTCAACGCCTCATCGGCCGATCGCTCCGCGCCGTCGTGGATCTGGAAAAACTCGGTCAGCGCACACTTTGGGTGGATTGCGATGTCTTGCAGGCGGATGGAGGCACGCGCACGGCTGCGATCACCGGCGCATCGGTTGCCGTCGAGCTCGCTGGACAATGGCTTGTTCAACAAGGAAAAATCAAGGAACTCCCCGTTAAAAACCGCGTCGCTGCCGTCAGCGTGGGCATCGTGAATGGCGAAGTGCTCGTCGATCTCGACTACATCGAAGACCGCGACGCCTGCGTTGATATGAATGTCGTTATGACCGACAAACTCGATTTCGTGGAACTCCAAGGCAGCGGCGAAGAAAATGTCTTCAGCCCCACCCAACTCGAACAAATGGTTGCCGCCGCCAGAGGTGGCATCACCCGCCTGCTCGAAATCCAAAAAACCGCAACAATCTAAGCCAAACGCCTCGAGCCAAGCACTCTCTTCAAAGCCAGTGCATTTCTTGAGGCGTCCACGCCCCTTTAAGCGGTGAGCTTCCAGACTGTCTCGCCGCCTACGATGGTGTGGACAGCGCGGCCACGCCAGGTGTGGCCGTGGAAGGGTGTGTTTTTTGAGAGGGAGGCGGATTGGGTTTTGTCGAATGTCCAGTCCATCGCGGGGTCGATGAGCACGATATCGGCAGCAACGCCGGTCGAGAGGGTGCCTCGGTCGAGGTTGAGGAGGGCGGCGGGTTCGGAGGTGAAGAGGGCGATGAGGCGGGGGAGGTCGATCGCTTGGCGTTTGTGGACGAGAATGTCGTGGAAAATGGCGAACTCGGTTTCGAGGCCGGTGATACCAAAGGGGGCATGGTCGATTTCGACTTCCTTTTCGTAGGCCGCATGGGGGGCGTGGTCGCTGCAAAGGATGGTAAGCGTGCCGTCGGCGATGCCTTCGATGATGGCATCGATGTCTTCCTGCGTACGCAGGGGTGGGTTCATTTTGAAATTGCTGTCGAAGGCCGCGAGTGTGGCATCCGTGAGCGCGATGTGGTGCGCGCAGACTTCTCCGGAGATTTTCACGCCCCGTGCGCGGGCCTCTCGGATGAGGCGCACACTGCCGCCGGAGCTGATGTGTTGGCAGTGGATGGGCGAATCGCAGAGTTCGGCCAGCATGATGTTGCGGGCGACAATCATCTCCTCGCCGGCGCGTGGCCAGCCAGGCAGGCCGAGGCGAAGACTCCACTCGCCCTCGTGCATGATGCCGTTGCCGACGATAGAGTAGTCCTGGCAATGGTCCATGACGGTGAGGCCGAACATGCGGGCGTATTCCACCGCGCGGCGCATGATTTCGTTGTTTTGGATGCAATGGCCGTCGTCCGTAAGCGCGACCACTCCGGCATTGAAGAGCGATCCGACGGGAGCGAGTTCCTCGCCTTTGAGCCCCTTGGTGATCGCCCCGGTGCAGAGAACATTCACGCAGGCTTCGCGTGCGGCTTTTTCTTTGATCCAAGTGATCGTAGCGGCGCTGTCAGCCGAGGGATTTGTATTCGGCATGGCGACGACGGTGGTGAATCCTCCGGCGGCTGCTGCGCGCGTGCAGCTGGCCATCGTCTCTTTATGCGATTGGCCCGGCTCGCGGATGTGGACATGGATGTCGATGAGACCCGGCGCCACGACGAAACCGGCGGCATCAATGGTCTCGGTTTCTTTGCCTGGCATCGGTTCGATGATTTTGCCGTCGGCCATCCAGAGGTCGGCGGTTTCGTCACGGTGGTTGGCTGGATCAATGATGCGGCCGTTGGCGATGCGGGTGATTTTTTTCATGGATTGACCACAGAGGACACAGAGGGAAGGCAGGTGGGTTTTGAAAAGGAGGAGGATGCCATGGCATGTGGGTTCATTGGGCGAACGGATTGGATTGGAAAGCTATTACTCTGCGTGCTCTCTGTGTCCTCTGTGGTCAATTCCCTCGGATTGGCGTTCATAGCGGCACGCCGGCTCCTCCGGCGCAGGAGTAGAGGACGGCCATGCGGACGGCGATGCCGTTGGTGACCTGCTCGAGGATCACGCTCTGGCGTCCATCGGCGATGTCGCTGTCGATTTCCACCCCGCGGTTGATCGGGCCGGGGTGCATGATGAGGCAGGCCGGCTTGAGCTTTGCAGCACGGGCTTTGGTGAGGCCGAAGAGAGAGACGTATTCGCCGAGGCCCGGGAAGTATTCCTGGCGCTGGCGCTCGTGTTGGATGCGCAGGAGGTTCACGACATCCACTTCCTCCAAAATGTCATCAAGGCGGTGGGTGACACGGACGCCGAGTTTTTCAAAGCTTTTCGGGACCAGCGTGGACGGGCCCACCAATGTCACTTTGGCGCCGAGTTTGAGCAGACCGAAGATATTCGAGCGGGCGACTCGGCTGAAGAGGATGTCACCGACGATAGCGATGTGAAGCCCCTCGATACGGCCAAAATTTTCCCGGATCGTGAAGATATCAAGGAGTCCTTGCGTGGGATGTTCGTGGGCGCCGTCGCCGGCGTTGATGATACTGGAGTCGAGGCGCTCGGCGAGGAATCGGGACGAGCCTGGTGAGCTGTGGCGTAGGACGATAATGTCGGCCTGAAGGGCTTGCAGGTTGAGGGCGGTGTCCTTGAGTGTCTCGCCTTTTTGCAGACTGGATGCGGTGGCGGAGATGTTCACCACATCCGCGCTAAGGCGCATGGCAGCAACCTCGAACGATGTGCGGGTGCGGGTGCTTGGCTCGACAAAGAAATTCACAAGTGTCTTACCCCGGAGCGCAGGTACTTTTTTCAGGCTGCGTTCGCCGATACCTTTAAATGCGCGGGCGGTATCGAGGAGGAAGTTGATCTCGGCGGTGTTGAGTTCGTCGAGTCCAGTGAGGTCTTTGCGGGTCCAGGTGCTCATGCTTTAATGACAACGACCGAGTCCGGCACGCCGTCGAGATTTTCAAAGCGAACGCGGATTTTTTCCTCGCGCGAGGTCGGAAGGTTCTTCCCGACGTAGTCCGGCCGGATGGGAAGTTCCCGGTGGCCGCGGTCAACAAGCACAGCCAGTTGAATAGTCGATGGACGGCCGAATGAAGCCAAGGCGTCGAGTGCAGCGCGCGTGGTGCGACCAGTAAAGAAAACATCATCGACAAGAACAAGCGGGCGGGCGTCGAGGTCCACCGGAAGGTCGGTTACTTCGAGCGCGGTCACCTTGCCACGGGTCGAAAGGTCGTCTCGGTGCATCGAGATATCCAGCTTGCCCAAGTAGGGGCGCACGCCTTCGATTTTCCCGATGTGGTCAGCAAGACGATTGGCCACCTCAACGCCACGGGTAGGAATTCCAGCAAGAACGATGCGAGCAGGAGAGTCGTGGCGCTCGACGATTTCGTGTGCCATTCGGCGAATGGCCTTTTCGATGGCCTCGCTGTCCATGGCTGTCTGAGGGGGAATAGTCGGTATGTTTTGGTTTGCAGTCATTAGTCCTTCGCGGCCTCACTGGACCGCCTTAAAGGGCAGGCTGTTGGTTTGCTATGCTGGAGCTGAGTTTTGGTCTCTAAGTGATTTGGCCCGGTTGCTCCGCCAGCTGGAGCGATACTTCAAAATCCAGTCGAGCAAGGCTTTTTCAAACCCGATGTCTCGCCCGATCTTCTCGCTTTCGATCCATTTGTGGCGCAGAATTTCATCTCGTTCGGCAAGGAATTCTTTGTAGAGGACTGAATTTGTGACTAGGTCAGACGATTCTGTGTGAAGGGAATTCATTGTGTCAGATATTTAATGGCGATGAAAAGTCGGAGATTGTCAAATCTTATCTAGGTAAAGGTTCTGACAAGTGCAGCGGATTTGACGTTCAATGTTTATGAATACGCGGGGATTTTTCATTGGATAGGCAAGCGGATTACAGGAATCTATTTTGCATTGTGGACGACTTTTTTTCCAAAGAATCACTCGTAGCGCCGTCTGACGCGCCGCTGGCCACGCGAATGCGTCCGCGCACTCTGGATGAGTATTGTGGTCAAAAGCATCTTCTCGCGCCGGGGAAACTTCTGCGGCGTGCTATCGAGGCGGACCGCATTTCGTCGCTTATCCTCTTTGGTCCGCCTGGAACAGGTAAAACAACCCTGGCGCAAGTCATCGCAGGTGCAACGTCATCGCGCTTCGAGCGCCTGAGTGGCGTGGAGAGCAATGTTGCGGATATCCGCCGTGTTGTTGCCACTGCAGGTTCGCGGTTGGGGAATGGCGAGCGGACGATTCTCTTTGTGGACGAGATCCACCGTTTCAACAAGGCGCAGCAGGATGTGTTGCTGCCCGAAGTCGAGAATGGCGTCGTGCGCCTCATCGGTGCGACGACGCAGAACCCATTTTTCAGTATCAACAGCGCGTTGATTTCCCGCTCGCAGATTTTTGAACTTCGCCCGTTGGATGAAAGCGATCTATTGGTTTTGATTGAGCGTGCGCTTGGAGATGCAAGGCGCGGCTTGGGCAGGATGCGCGTGAGCATTGACCCGAATGCCGCTGCGCTTCTTGCAAAGCTGAGTGACGGAGATGCCAGAAAATGCCTGAACGCTCTTGAGATCGCGGCACTCACTACGCCGCCCTCGACGGATGAATCCGTCTATATCGATCTCAGGGCGGCACAGGAAAGCATTCAGAAAAAAGCCGTCGTCTATGACGGCACGGGGGATGAGCATTACGATACGATCAGCGCCTTCATCAAAAGCATCCGCGGAAGCGATCCGGACGCCGCCATCTATTGGCTGGCGAAAATGCTGCACGCTGGCGAGGAGGTGCGTTTCATTACTCGGCGGCTCGTTATTTCTGCCAGCGAGGACATCGGATTGGCGGATTCGAACGCGCTTTTGGTTGCGCAGGCGGCAGCGCAGGCGGTCGAGTTCATTGGGCTCCCCGAAGCGAATTTGCTGCTTGCCCATGCGACAATTTATCTGGCTACTGCTCCCAAGAGCAATAGTGCCACCACGGCAATCAGCAAAGCCTCCGCCGAAGTGCGGGAAGGGAGGACGCTAGCTGTGCCCGAGCATTTGCGCGATGGCCATTACAAAGGATCGGAGCGTCTGGGCCATGGTAAGGGTTACCTCTACAGTCACGATTTTGACGGATCTTATGTGCCTCAATCCTACCTACCCGAGGGACGGCGATTTTACACTCCGACGGAAAACGGACTGGAAAAACGCATCAAGGAGCGATTGGACTACTGGCGCGCTCTTTTTGAGTCCCAACAAAAATAGGGCGCCCGAAAATCGTAGCGCCCCTTTTTGTATGCATAGCTATGCTTGTTTTAGAGTGTTTTGCAGTACTCTTCAATGCGATCGAGTCCGGACTTAATGATGTCGAGGCTCGTTGCATAGCTAAGACGAACAGTGCGGTCGTCACCGAATGCGATTCCAGGAACGATTGCCACATTGGCTTTCGTCAGCAGGCGGTCGGCAAAGTTTTGGGATTTCAGGCCGAGGGCACTAATGTTTGCCAAAACATAGAATGCACCCTGCGGACGGACGGCTGAGATGCCGGAAATCTGTGTGAGGCGTTCGAACATGTATTGGCGACGGATGTCGAATTCATCACGCATATCATTCACGCATTGCTGGTCGCCTGTAAGGGCCGCAAGACCGCCATATTGAGCAAATGAACAAGGGTTTGATGTCATATGGCTCTGCATGGATTCAATCGCACGGGCGATTGGCTCTGGAGCTGCCAGATACCCGAGGCGCCATCCGGTCATTGAATAGGCCTTGCTAAAGCCATTAACTGTGATCGTCAAGTCGTAGGCTTCCGGAGAAATCGAGGCTATGCTGACATGTTCAGCCCCATCGTAAGTGAGTTTTTCGTAAATTTCATCGGAAAGGATAAAGATGTCCTCTTCAGCTGCTACCTCGGCAAGGGCCTTCAGTTCCTCGCGTGTGTAGATCGATCCGGTCGGATTGCCTGGAGAGTTGATAATGATCATCTTCGTCCGTGGCGACATTGCGTTTTCGAAGTCCTCGGGTGTAATCTTCCAGTTGTTTTCCTGAGTGGTTTGTACAAAAACAGGTTCGCCACCTACGAGGCGAACCATCTCGGGATAACTCAGCCAGTAGGGAGCGGGAATGATCACCTCGTCGCCTTCGTTCACTACCGCAGCGATCGCGTTGAAACACGAGTGTTTGGCTCCGCTACTGACGACTACTTGGCTCGGCTTGTAATCGAGGCCGTTGTCTTTGAGAAATTTTTGAGAAATCGCCTGACGAAGTTCAGGGATACCGGAGCTGGGAGTGTATTTGGTGCGACCATCTTGAAGGGCCTTGATAGCGGCCGCCTTGATATGCTCTGGAGTATCCATGTCGGGCTCTCCAGCGCCGAAGCCGTAAACTTCAATGCCTTCGGCTTTCATGGCCTTGGCCTTGCTGTCAACGGCAAGAGTGAGGGATGGTGTGAGTTGTTGAAGTCTGGTCGCTGTTTCCATGAAAAAGAATTGATTTGTTTCTGTACCGCGCAGTCGCGCGAGCGGGGCAAGCTATCGGTTCGCCGTGCTATGCGTCAACAAACAACTTTTACACCTGCATCGAAAAATGGCCCGGCTTTTCAAAAACTCGTGACATTGACCACCGCGCGAACAAGTGTATAGCTTGCTCTGAATCATGAACCTTAATAACATCACTTCTCTCGTCTCAGAACCCTCCACTTCCAAAAACATCCTTACAAGTGATGTTGAACTGACAGGAACCTTGAAATTTGACAGTGAAATGATTTTCGACGGCAAACTCGACGGCGAGATCATCTCCGAAGGTACGCTCACCTTAGGCAAAAATGCCGTAATCAAAGGCGATGTCCGCACCAAAACTGTTATTATCCACGGTACCGTGAATGGCAATGTGACTGTCCAAGAACGTTGCGAATTGAAATCTAACGCCGAGCTCCTCGGCGACCTCAAGGCTATGCGCATCATCATTGAGGAGGGCGCGACCTTCATTGGCCACTCCGAGGTGACCCCCTCGAAAAACGCTTCGCGAGGCATCGCTCCCAAACCTTCTATCACTGAGGACGCGGCCTAAGGCCAAATGCCAACCTCACCGCCGAAGTCACCATTCCGGTGTCCGGTCTGCGGTTTCGTGCAGCTTGAGCCTCCCCATCTCATATCCACAAACTGCCGCTCCTGCGGGGCCCACTATTTAGCCACCGCTGAAGGGGTGCGCTCATCTGGAGTCACGGAACTTCCCTCCTTCGCCGGGAAAAAGATGGAATCCGGCAAGCCCGTTCATTGCCTGAAATGCGGGCGGACCCACCAGGTTTCGCAGAAAGCCCAGAGCACGATCTGCCCGGGTTGCTATGCACCGATCGAGTTGATTGAGGTGAACATCACCGCGCATTCGTCGCGGGCGGTTGATACCCGTGGACTGCTGAAAATTGGAGCCAAGGGATCGCTTTCAAATCCCTGGATCATCTGCGGATCGGCGCGTATCGAAGGCGCATTTAATGGCCACCTGCGCTGCGAGGGTGAGGTTCGCCTGAATTTGCAGAAGCCTTGTACAGGGCGCATCACGGCGGATTCTATCCTTGTGGAAAAACGAGCCGCCATCGAGTGCTCGCAGCCACTGGAGGCCGACCACATTACGATCCAAGGAAGACTGCGCGCCACCATCCACTGTAATGGTATCATTCAAATCCTGAGCGGCGGTTGCCTTGAAGGTCCGGTAACCTCGCGCGCCATGGTGGTGGAAAAAGGCGGCATCCACATCGGAGAATGCCGCATCCAAACTATCGCACCCTCCGAACTGGCGGGAGAGGCTGCCCTGCCAGAGGAGACAACCTCCGCCGACAGGGCTTGAATTTCGTCCAGGTTGGCACGCGCCGGCGGCCGTGTTCACGGACCAATTGGCAGGAACTCCCAAAGCCCAGCGAGCCATCCTGCCGAACCGCAGAATACCACCACTGTTAAGAGTGCCGAGGGGAAGCGGTTCAATGCAAGAAACGCCACAACAGCAAGCAGGCCGACGAACCAATCGGTTCCGCTGTTGGCTGGCCACAGCGCGTGGCGCGAAAAATCCACAGCGAGATTCAGAACCACGCCGACCACAGCGGCTGTGATGCCTGAAAGAGCGCCGGACAGCCACGGCAGGGCGAAAATTTTTTCAATATGCGGCCCGCCCGCCAAAATGAAAAGAAACGAGGGCAGAAAAGTGACCCATGTCGACAGCGCGGCACACAAGACCGCAGCGCTGGCTGGCGGGAGAGATCCCGGATTTTGCCAACCGCCCACAAAACCCACGAATTGCAGCACCATGATCAAAGGCCCCGGTGTCGTCTCCGCAAGGGCAAGGCCGGAAATCATTTGCGCTTCGGTCAACCATCCATGTGTTTCGACAGCGTGTCGGGTGACATAGGGCAGCACGGCATAGGCTCCGCCGAATGTCACCACCGCTGCCTGGCTGAAGAATAAACCCATCCGCGCGGGGGCGCTTTCCCAGCCAAGCCATGTAGCCACGCCTAGGATTGGTGTCCACCAAAGCAGCAGGCAAATACTCGCCATCGCCAGTGCGCCTCGCCAAGACGACGCCTCAGCGTTGTTTCTCGGGGCAGACGGCTGGCTTCTCGTCGAAATCCAACCCGAAATCGCAGCCACGAGAAGGATGGCGATGAACGGGGCGTTGAAAAACTGGATCGCGCAAAACGAAGCCGCCGCCAAAACCCAGTGAAGGGGATTTTTCAGAGCCCTTCGAGCAAGTCGGGGAACAGCCGCAAACACGAGAGCGACCACTGCCGCCGCGAGACCTCTGAAAACATCCGCCAGCCACGGCAGATGCCCGCCGGCCATGTAGAGCCAGCTTAAGCCGAGAAGAAGAAAAGCCGCTGGCAGCACGAACAAAGCACCCGCTGTGACGCCGCCCTTTGTTCCGTGCAAACACCAGCCGAGCCAGGTCGCCAGCTGCTGGGCTTCGGGGCCCGGCAGAAGCATGCAAAAATCCAGTGCCTTCGAGAAATCCGCCTCAGCGATCCACCGACGCCGCTCGACAAGTTCGCGGTGCATGATCGCAATCTGCCCGGCGGGGCCGCCGAATCCAATACACCCGAGCTTCAACCAAAACCTCACCGCCTCGCGGAAAGGAGGTGTGGCGTCGGGCTGCATGGGAACGGCGTCTTGTCGTCAATACGATTTCGCCCAGACCACGCGCTGGCGGCTGGGTTCGCCGCTGAACGGGCAGGTGCCCGACTCTGGTGATTCATCGAAGGGAATGCAGCGGATGGTCACTTTGAGATCGGTTTTGATTTGTTCCTCGATCTTGGTGCTGCCGTTCCAGTGGGTGAGGGCAAAGCCTCCATGGATTTCAGGTTTCGCGGCGTTTTGCGGTGTGAAGAATTTGTAGAATTCGTCCTGAGTATCGATCTTCACCATGTTGGCATCGCGGAATTCCGTCGCGCGCTGGAGGAGCGTACTCTGGATTTCCTCAAGCATGGCTGTGGCGCGTTGCGGAATCTCCGCGAGCGGGAGAAATTCTTTTTCCTTCGGACCCTTGTCGCGGCGGGCGACGGCGGCGGTTCCCTGTGCGAGGTCGCGCGGACCGATCTCGATGCGGATTGGCACGCCTTTTTTGATCCACTCCCAGTTTTTGACACCGCCGCCGAGGTCACGGGAATCGACCTCCACGCCCAGCGGAGCCCCGTGGAAAGCAATCGAGCGCAGGCTGGCGGCGAGATTTTCAGCGGCTTCCAGGATCTCGGCTTTGCTGTCCTCCTTGGGCGTGATCGGCACAATGACGACATGTGTGGCGGCAATGCGCGGCGGGACGACGAGTCCATCGTCATCCGAGTGCATCATGATAAGGGTTCCGATGAGCCTGGTGCTCACGCCCCAACTCGTCGTCCAAGCGTGCTCGAGTTGACCCTCGCGCGATTGGAACTGAATGCCGGCGGCTTTTGAGAAATTCTGACCAAGGAAGTGCGAGGTTCCGGCTTGGATGGCTTTGCGGTCTTGTACCATCGCCTCGATGCAATAGGTGCGCTCAGCACCAGGGAAGCGCTCACCCTCGCTCTTCTCGCCGCATAGAACCGGCAGGGCGAGAAATTCGCGCGCGAAGGTTTCGTAAACGCGGAGCATTTTCATCGTTTCCTCTTCCGCTTCGGCGCTGGTTTCGTGGGCCGTGTGCCCCTCCTGCCAGAGAAACTCGGCGGTTCGGAGAAAGAGGCGGGGTCGCATTTCCCAGCGGACGACATTGGCCCACTGGTTGAGAAGAATCGGAAGATCACGCCAGGATTTTACCCAGCGGGCATAGGCGGCTCCGATTATGGTCTCGGAGGTCGGGCGCACGACCAACGGCTCGGTGAGTTCGCCGGCAGGCACGAGTTTGCCGTCGCGGGCCTCAAGCCGGTGGTGCGTCACGACGGCGCATTCCTTGGCGAAACCCTCCACATGGGCGGCTTCCTTCTCGAGGTAGCTGAGTGGAATGAAGAGCGGGAAATAGGCGTTCTTATGGCCGGTTGCTTTGAACATACTGTCCAGCACAGCCTGCATGCGCTCCCAGAGAGCATAGCCCCAAGGCTTGATAACCATGCAGCCCCTCACCTCCGAGTTCTCGGCCAAATCCGCCGCGCGGATGACCTGCTGATACCATTCCGGAAAATCTTCTTCCCGTCTTGGAGAGACGGCTGTCTGTTGTTTCTCGCTCATGAGCAGGAAATCATTGCGGGAGCGCGGAGCGGGTAAAGTTCTTTCTTTCGTTGTCGGCCTGCTCGGCATGGATAAGCTCGTGGCTTTTCGATGAACACCACCGCCGAATTTGCTGCATCGCCATCTTCCGCGCTGGGCTTGTTTTGTAAGGCTATCACAGCGTTGCCGCGCGATGGAGCCTTCCGCTTCAGTGTGAAATTCGGCATTGCCGGGATACTCGCGGTTTTTGCCACGCTCTTGAATAAAAGCCAGGAGCCCACCTGGGCCCTTTTCACAGTCTTTGTTCTTATGGTGGCCCAATACATCGGAGCGATTGAGGAGAAATCTATTCTTCGAATTATTGGAACTGTAATCGGCGGTGTTGTCGGCTACCTCCTCACGGCCTCTTTCGAGCAAGACCCGCTGATCTATTTGAGCCTGCTGGGATTGTTCGTTGCCGCTACGACCGCTATGTTCGGCCAAGCGCGCTACCCCTATGCGTTCTTGCTTTGCGCCATGACGGCCGTTGTCGTGTGCAGCAATGGGCTGGGAAGGCCTGAAATGTCATGGCAGTTTATGATCTGGAGGATTCAGGAGGTCTGCATCGGCATCCTTGCGGTGATGCTCGTGCAAAGCCTGCTCTGGCCGAGATACGCAGCCGATGAATTTTTAATCGGCCTGCGTGGTGCATTTCTCGATTTGCACGACCTTTTCTCCAACGCCCGCTCCGGCGCTCCTGTGAATGGCACAGCCATCGAGGCGCGTTTGAATCGACTCCGGCAACTCCTCCGATTCGGTGGACGCGAGAGCCGCTATTTCCGAACTAGGAGCGAAAACTATGTCGAGCTTCTGTCCGTGATCAGTCGAATCCACGGCTCGATCAGGCCACTCGCCGGATTGGGTTGGAAAAATTCCTTTTACCTTGCTAAGGCGGGTCATCAGCTTGTCGCAGTGCACGAAGCCATTGAAGCGCAACTCGCCCTGCTCGGAGCACCCAAGCAAGACTCTGCCGACCTGCGGCAGGGGGCGGTGGCCATTAATGCTGCTATGGACGCCCTCAAACACGCCATCGTAGATCTCCGTCGCGATCCCCGTTCGCGGGACGTCGAGTTGGATGACATTCTGGGAATGAGTCTCGACTGCTTGTCGTTGGAGGAAATCCACCGAGAACTCGCGCGTGGCCTCGAGCTTTTGAATAGGTCACCGGTGAAAACAAAAAAGCGCCAGGCGCTCGATCTCCACTGGCTTGTTCCAGGGGTGCCTCCCGCCTTTTGGATCACAAATGGAATTCGCTCTGCCATATCATTGGTTGCCGCGATGGTTCTAATGAACTGGGTACAGCCTCCAGGTGGCGCCACGATGGTGCTATGCGCCTGGTTGTTTTGTTGTCTTCTCCCGATTAGCCCCGAGGGGCGCGGAGACCAACGCGCATGGCATGTGGTTGTTGCATCCATACCGTGCATTTTTTTTCTGTGCCTCGGACTCTTGCTCGCCGCGCCGCTCCTATCCAGCTACGCAGTGATGAACACCCTGATTTTTACTTGGATGTTCGTCTATGGACAGAAGGCTTACCGGACCGCCGGCGTATCCACGGCAATGAATATCTCGATGATGGGGCTTGTGGGCGCTATGGGCCTAAATGCTCAGGAACCAGTCTCCTTCCAAGCCATTGCGGATATTTTCTTTGGCATCTCAGCCGGCACCATCATCGCCGCCTTCTTTCAACGCATGTTCTGGCCGCTTTTGCCGCAGCGCGAAATGCGCGACCGTTTTCAAGAAATGCTGCGCATCCAGTACGAGTCACTTGTCTTGGGCCCCCCGTCGCTGGAAGGAGTGTCCCGCCTGAGTCAGTTGCCCAGCGAAATCGAGCTGCGCCTCGCGAATCTCGTTAGTCCCGTTTATAGTAAAGCCGAAATTCAAAAACTCCGCGCCCTGGTCGATCAACTGGATCGCTTCACTGCGAATCGGATCTGGGAATACGATCCCGGTAAGACGGAGGACGGCCTTGCACTTACAAAAAAAATCCGCGAGCTGTCCGCCGAAATTCTTAAACAAATCGCCGTCTCTTTTTCAACAGGCCGCTCATCCTCCGTGGATGCCGCTCCGCTGCGCGCAGCCATCGCCGAGTTCGAAGCATGGATTGTCGGCATGCGTGACAAAATGATCTGTCAAGATGTCGATCCTTTGGTCACAACGAATTTGATCGGACACGCCGCGCGGTATCAGCACTCGGCCACGAATCTCATAGCAGCAGCCGAACTAGCCGCACAGCTCGATACCTCGCTCTACTCCAAAGACAATACCCTGTGAAGGGCTCGTTGCTTAGAAGTGAATCGCGTGACCCTGCGATGCGTGGGCAGCCTCGTGGATGGCTTCACTCAGTGTTGGATGGGCATGGATCGTGGCCGTGATTTCCTCGTAGGTCGCCTCCATATTGATAGCAAGTCCTAGCTCGGCGATCATTTCTGTGGCATCGGCGCCAATGATGTGCGCTCCGAGGATCTCGCCGTGCTTCTCGCCGACGAGGAGTTTCACAAACCCCTCGCTCTCGCCGACAGCCAGAGCTTTGCCGCTGGCCATGAACGGGAACTTGCCAACCTTGAATTTGATTCCCTTCTCGACAGCCGCGCGCTCGGTGAGACCCACGCTGGCGACCTGCGGTTGGCAATAGGTGCAGCCTGGGAAGATGGCAACTTTTTTAGGTTTCTTGCCGGCGAACATTCCTTCGACACACTGGACTGCTTCGTAGCTGGCAACATGCGCTAGCCATGGCGGCCCAATGATGTCGCCCGCGCCGTATATGCCTTTGACGTTGGTTTCATAGCTGTCGTTGGTTTTGAGATAACCCTTGGCATCGGTTTCGAGCTTCACGCCTTTCGGCATGAGAGGCGAAACGCCGATGGCCACCAGCGCTATATCTGCCTCGAGCGTTTCCGTGGCCTTGCCACTCACGGTGAGTCGAACGCCTTTGTTCGTAGTCTCCGCTTTATCGACTTTTGTGCCGGTGAGTAGCTTGATGCCCTGCTTGGCGAGCGATTTTTCAAGAGCTTGGCTGACCTCGGTGTCCTCGACGGGAAGGATGTTGGGCATCATTTCCACAACGGTTACCTTCGAGCCGAATGCGTTGAAGAAATACGCGAACTCGATGCCAATTGCGCCGGCTCCGATGATGATGATTTCTTTTGGCTGCTTCTCCAAAACCATGGCCTGACGGCTGCCAATCACGCTCGTTCCATTGAATGGGAAGCCCGGCATTTCGCGGCTCACAACGCCTGTGGCAATAAGGATTTTCGCCGCCTTATGCTCGGCTTTTTTGCCATCTTTGTCGGTGACCTCCACGACTCCGGCTTTCGGAATCGAAGCCTCGCCACGAATGTAATCGACCTTGTTTTTCTTGAAAAGCATCTCGATGCCCCCCGCGAGGCGGTCTGCGACTTTGCGGCTGCGGCCGATCACTTTGTCCCACTCGTAAGTCAGGCCATCGACTTTCAAACCAAAGTCACCGGCGTGGTTTTTGATTGTCTGATAGACTTCGGCATTCTTGAGAAGTGATTTGGTGGGGATGCAGCCCCAATTCAAACAAGTGCCGCCGGCGCGGTCCATTTCAATCACCGCCACCTTTTTTCCGAGTTGTCCCGCGCGAATCGCACCCACATAACCTGCAGGTCCCCCGCCCACCACGATTAAATCATAATCAGCCATAATTAGTAAAAACTCATTCTTACCCTGATGGGATTTCTCTGTCGATTCAAACCCAATGCGGGTCTTTTTTGCAATTGACTTGCATGACAGGGACGAGTCATTTTTGTTGATAATGAACAAATCGCTGATTGCTTCCGTCGTTCTGGCATGGACGACCTTTGCGCAGGCCGAACCGCTTCGCGTGGCCTCACTCAGTACAGTAATGGCCGATCTAGCCCGCGACATTGGCGCTGAACGCGTGGAGGTGACCGAGATCGTCAAACCTGGAGTCGATCCCCACATCTACGAACCTACGCCGGGGGATAGAAAAACCATCGCCAAATCCCAAATTCTTCTTGCCAGCGGCCTTGGTTTTGAAGGCTACCTCGACAAGCTGCGGCCGAGCCTTGAAAAGGCCGGCGTTCGCCTTGTAGTAGGCGGGGATGTCGTGAAACCGATCGAAGCTGACTGCGAGGGCCATGAGGATCACGACCACACGCACGCGCACAGCCACGGTTCAGCCGATCCCCACTGGTGGCACAGCATTCCCAATGTCCAAGCGGTGGCGGCGCAAATCTGCGACGCATTTGTCGCGGCCGACCCCGCAGGCAAGGCCGCGTATGAGGCAAACGCCAAAAGGCTCCAGAACAGCCTAGCCGCGCTTTCCAAATGGGTCCGCCTCCAGCTCGCCGCGCTTCCCAAGGCGAGCCGTGTGCTTGTCACGTCCCACGATGCGCTGGGATATTTTGCGAAGGACAACGGCTTCGAGGTATTCGCCGTGCAGGGCATTTCGACATCCGACCAGCCCTCCTCTCAAAAAGTGAGGCGTCTCATCGAGGAAATCAAAGCCCGCAAAGTTAAAGCCATTTTTGCTGAGAATATCGAGAATCCCAAGGTTCTTGAGCAAATCACGAACGAGACCGGCGCAAAACCCGGCGGCGCGCTCTGTGCGGATGGACTTGGCAGCGGTGTGGCTGCGACTTACGAAGGCATGATGAAAAGCAATGTCTCTACTATCGTGGAGGCGCTGAAATAAGCCGTGCGAGGTTCCCCTCTTCTGCGTCTGTACTTGGTGGCTGCCGCTCTTGCGCTTCTTGGAGTGCCGGTTTGGCTCCTCACACGACCCGCTCCGTCCGCGCCGCCTCCAGTCTTCGCGCCAATCGAGCCTCAAAACATGGCCGTTTATGATGTCTTGCTCACCGCGTCCGCTCCAGCCCGCCTGGCTGTGCGCGTTACCAATCAGCCCTCCGTGGAATCCACAGGCCCCGCGACCTCACTCTCGGCTTCTTTCACGATGGACGCTGCCGAACCGGAGGACCTCGCCGTTTTTGCAAACTTCCACCCCGCCGCCGTAAACTCGGCCCTGCGCGTGGAGGTGCGCCTCGCGGGAAGAACCCTCGCCGATTCGACCTTCTGGGGAAACGAACTTGTGGAGGATGTGGTAACCATTTCCAAGCCATGAGCCACAAACTTCACCTCGAGGATGTCACGGTGAGCTACAACCGCATCCCCGCCGTCCACCATCTCAGCGCCACCCTTTCGTGCGGTTCCTGCGTGGCACTACTCGGCCCCAACGGCGCCGGCAAGACCACGCTTTTGAAGGCCATTGCCGGATTGCTCCCGCTCGAAACCGGGCGCATCGAGTTTCGCGGACACCAGGTCGAGGGGACATCCGGCCGCGAGATCGCCTATGTACCGCAACGCGAGGCGGTCGACTGGGATTTTCCCGTCACGGTGCGCGGACTCGTCGAAATGGGGCGCTATCCCGCACTTGGAAAATGGCGCCGCTTCGGTGCCCACGACCATTTTGCCGTCGAGGAGGCGCTGCGCATTTGCGATTTGGAAGATATCGCGGACCGCCAGATTTCTGCCCTCTCCGGCGGCCAGCAACAACGCGCCTTCCTGGCCCGGGCATGGGCCCAGAAAGCCGATATCTATCTGCTCGACGAGCCATTCACCGGCCTCGACCGCAATGCGGTGGAATCATTTGCCCAAGCCATGCGCCGCCTGCGCGAGGCGGGCAAACTTATCATGGCCTCACACCACGATCTCAAAAGCGTGGAAGCCCTCTTCGACCACATCCTGCTTTTGAACGGCGAACTCGTGGCATGCGGTCCCACCGCCGAGGCCTTCACCAAAGACAACCTCGACCGCGCCTACGCCGTGCATGTTTTCAGCGGACACGCGCACCACCACCACTCATGAACTGGATTCTCGAACCCTTCGAATACGACTTCATGCGCCGCGCCCTGCTGGCCTGCGTGCTCGTGGGATTCACCAACGGATTTCTCGGAGCGTTTGTCGTCATCCGCCGCCTTGCCCTCATGGCGGACGCCCTCTCCCACTCGCTCCTGCCCGGACTCGCCCTGGCCGCAATCCTGATCGGCCTCTCCCCGCTCGGCCTTCTCTTTGGCGGCCTCCTCGCAGCAGTCTTCGTGGCTCTCGGCGGACACCTCATTTCCCGAAGCTCAAGGGTGAAAGAGGAAACCGCCATCGCGGCAATGTACATCGTTGCATTCGCGATCGGTATTGCCCTCATCAAATATGCTGGAGTCAAAGTGAGCCTCGACCATTTCCTGTTCGGAAATATCCTTGGCGTCGGAGATAGCGACCTCTGGACCAGTTATGCAATCACCTGTTTGGCCATGCTCCTTCTCGTTGCATTTCAGCGTCCGCTCCTCCTCACCATTTTCGAAGCCTCCGTTGCAAAAACCCAAGGCGTGCCAATCGGGATGCTTCTTGGAATGCTTATTTTATTAATCGTCTTGGCCATGGTTTCATCCCTGCAGGCCGTCGGCGTCCTGCTCTCACTCGGCCTCCTCATCCTCCCCGCTGCAACCATCTACCTCCTCAGCGATTCCTTCGATGTCATGCTTTGGGGAGGTGCCGCACTTGGAACATTCGGCGCCGTCGTGGGTCTTCTTGTTTCCTTCTGGGCAAACATCCCATCCGGCCCAGCCATCGTGCTCATACTCGGAATGCTCTTCCTCCTCGCCTACCTCTTGAGCCCACGCTATGGCATCATTTCCCGCCATTTCAAACGGCGCCACCTCCACGAGGAATCCCTTGAACGCTGGGAACAAAAGTAATGTGCGATTGCCGATAAATCGCCCTTTAGGAACCTGCTGCGTGAATAGAATCAGACATCTCAGCAGACCATCTGTGGCCGATCCATAGCCGACAATTTCACTCTGACTAATCATTTAGCCCCAAAAATCACCAGCTGCTCGGCATCTTCCCGGCAGTGCTGTCGAGGCATTGAAATGATCAGAGCCAGAGCGGAAATTCTTGTCTAGGAGTGTAAATTTGTTTCCGGTCGAAAAGTTCGACTCCACCTACAAGCGCTTGAGCGTGGACGCACTGGCGCAAGCCGACCTCGAATCCTCCGTGCAGCGGCGTTCGGCTTCGAGTGCATCCTCCTTCCCCGCAGCGGCAGTCAGGAGCGGATCGCGCCTCAAGTCGGCATCGTCATTGATATCCTCATAGTCCATCGCCAAGGCTAAGAGCCGCTGATGCCCACCCCTGCATTGGTTTAAAGAAGCAGAAGTAGACCGCCATCGGAGCTCAGGTTGCCGCCGGTGAAATCGGCAACGATTTTTCGTGAGCCAATGTCTTGAAAAAACATGGGCTGCATGAAAAAGTGCGACTGACATGAGCCTGTATTTTAGATCATTTATGTTGTTTAACAAAAATTAAATACGACTAATTTTACTCCCGCTTAAATCTCTCTTGGTAATTTTTTCACTGTAACAGGCCGTGCTCGTTTAAGCCAAAAGTGGCAAAGCCTATGGCGGGCCTGTTCTCCTCCGTCTTCCGTGAGCGCTAATCTCCGCTGAAGTCCACTTTTGGATAAGTCCGCAGGTAGGCGGCGACTTCGTTTGTGAAGATGTTGCCAAACTCGGCAAGTTTCTTTTCGCCCATGCCGCCGATCATGCGTAGAGCGTCGATATGGGTCGGGTATTCGCGGGCCATCTGGCGGAGTGTGTTGTCGCCGAAGATCACGTAGGCAGGCACGCCGCGCTCGTCGGCGAGGCGTTTGCGGAGTTTGCGCAGGCGGTCGAAGAGTGTCTCGTCGCACTCGATTTCGCCGGTGCGCGGAACGCTGATCTTTTTCAGCTCTACCGGCTTTGAGAGCATGATGACGCGGCGGGATTTCAAGGCGTCGAGTCCGAGATCGGTGAGGGCGATGGTGGGAAATTGTCCGGCATCCTGCGCGAGGTAGCCGAGGCGCAGGAGATCACGCCCGATAGCGCTCCACTGAGCGCGGGTGAGCTCTTTGCCGATGCCATACGTGCTGAGCTGATCATGCCCCCAGCGTTGGATTTTTTCATTCGTGGAGCCGGTGAGAATCTCGATGAGGTGGTTCATGCCGACGCCGAAGCGCCCGCCCTGCCGGACGCGGTAAACGCACGAGAGCAGCTTCTGCGCATGGGTGGTGGCATTGTAGCTCTCCCGGGGCTGGAGGCAGTTGTCGCACGAGCCGCAATTCGGCTCCGTATAGGTCTCCGCGAAGTAGTTCAGAAGCTCGCGGCGTCGGCAGGTCGGGCAGTCCGCATATCCCAGCATGAGTCGCAACTGCTCGCGGGCTATGCGCTGCTCGCGGGCGTCGCTCATTTCATCGATGAAGTGCGTCTGCTTGGCGGCATCGCCCGCACTGAAGAGCAGGAGGCAGTCGCCGGGGAGTCCATCTCGGCCGGCGCGCCCGGTTTCCTGATAATAGCCCTCGATATTTTTGGGAAGGTCGTGGTGAATCACCCAGCGCACATTGGGTTTGTTGATGCCCATGCCGAAGGCGATGGTGGCGCAGACGATGCGCGTCTCGTCGCGGATGAAGAGTTCCTGGTTTTGGGCCCGCTCGTTGTTTGTGAGGCCGGCGTGATAGGGCACGGCGGGGAATCCGCGCTCTGAAAGGCTTTCCGCCACACGGTCTGCCGAGGCCCGCGTGGCGCAATACACGATGCCGCTATCCATCGGCCGCGATTTGATGAAGTCCAGAATCTGCTTCGTCGGCTGCTCCTTGGGAATGACGCGATAGGAGAGGTTCGGACGGTTGAAGCTCGCCACAAAGACCTCGGGGTCGCGAAGGCGCAGGTGCTTGACGATGTCATTGCGCACACGCTCGGTGGCCGTCGCTGTGAGTGCCATGAGGGGAATGTCGGGAAGCCACTCCCGAAGCCGGGCGATCTGACGATACTCGGGGCGGAAATCATGGCCCCACTCGGATATGCAGTGGGCCTCGTCAATCGCGATCGCGGCGACATTCCAGGCACGAAGGTTCTCCTGCCAATGGTCGAGCATGAGGCGCTCTGGAGCGGCGTAGAGGAGCTTGTAGCGGCCCTGATGCAGCCCCGCCAGACGCGCTTTCGTTTCCTTGACGCCGAGCGAGGAATTCAAAAATGTCGCCTCCACACCCGCCGCCTCTAGTTGGTTCACCTGATCCTTCATCAAAGCAATCAGAGGAGAAACAACAAGAGTCAAACCTTCCCTCAAAAGAGCCGGCAACTGGAAGCACAGCGACTTGCCGCCGCCTGTGGGCAGCAGCGCAAACGAATCCCGCCCGGCGAGGTTCGCCTCCATGATCTCGCGCTGGAGCGGGCGAAATCCATCGTAGCCGAAAGTTGCTTTCAGCGCTTTTTGAAGTTTATCCATGCGAGACAAGGGCCTGAAGACTCCGCGAGACAAGTCGCCGAATCGAGAGCAATTTTTCAAATTCAAGGCAATGAATCTCGCTCTACCACATAGCATGAAATTCAAGCCGAAGTCGTGCTTTGATAATGTTCCTGCCGGATTGAAACCCGCGATGGCAAGAAGCTGCTCGCCTTCCGCTTAGCCTTGAGCATCATGCTGCCATCCCATCTCTCGAGCACTCAAGCGCTTGTTGCGCAGGAGATCGTCGAACTGGCATTCCGGACGCAAGTCAGTTATTTCATTTTTTATTGAAGAGCTTGAAGTGTTCTGATTTTCTGCGGCGCATCAATGCAAGTCGCTCCTGCCACGCTCGAAGTCAAAGCCGAATCGCTTTCGGCTCTGGAGGTCGAGTCGATCGAACTTTTCATCGACTTTTTTAAGCTGATCGGCCTGCAGAAGTCGGTTGGGGAGATTTATGGTCTGCTTTTCGTGTCATCGCGCGCTTTGTCTATGGATGACATCATGACTCGGCTGGAAATCAGCCTAGGAGCAGCGAGCCAGGGGTTGAAGGTCCTGCGATCTGTCGGTGCGGTAAAGTCGGTTTACATGCCGGGCGACCGCCGGGATCACTATGTGGCTGACTTGGAGTTGAGCAAATTTGCAACGGCATTCATTCAGGAGGAGCTCAAACCCAGGCTGGATCGGGCTCTGGAGAGGATCGGCACGATGGAATCCCTCGCAAGCAGGATGGAATCGGGCGACCGAGCGACCGCCGAGGATCGTCTGGAGCGCCTGAAGCACTGGCTGGAGCGTGGCGAAAGCATGCTGCCTTGGCTCTTGAAATTTTTAGTCAAATAAGCTGCGCCGCCCTGCGCGGCAAACCTGTGAAAAACGGGAAGACATTTTGCTTGGGATTTGGACCGGTGGAAAATTTTTCGCCGATGACCAAAGGCGGTAGCTTGCCCGCGCTTCGCGCGGGAATGGGACAATTTAAATGGAATTGAGGAGCATTGAGGCGGTAGTAGGCACACTGAACGCGGCGGGTGTTCGTTATTTGATTGTCGGCGGCTTGGCGGTGATGGCGCATGGGTATCAGCGCACAACTGTTGATTTGGATTTGGTGGTGCAGCTTTTGCCGCAGAATCTTCTGAGTGCATTGGAGTCACTCGGATCGCTTGGTTATCACCCCCGAATCCCCGTGTCTGCCGAGCAATTTGCCGATCCCCTACAACGGGAGGAATGGCTCAGGGAGAAAGGGATGCTGGTTTTCCAATTGCACAGCGAGAATCACCGAACCACCCCGGTCGATATCTTTGTTTACGAACCTTTCGACTTTGATACCGAATACGAGCAGGCGGTTTTGGAGCCACTTGCGCCTGGAATCGATGCGCGTATCATTCGTTTGGAGACTCTCTTGGAAATGAAGCGTGCAGCGAATCGCCTAAAAGACTTGGCGGATTTGGAGGCGCTTGAAAAAATTGCGTCTTACAAAAAATGAATCCGGAGTTGGTAAATCACCCTGGCTGGAAATCGTGCACCTTCGAAGGTGCGGAATTGAATTCCCTGCTTCTTGGGCTTGAGACCTCCTTTCGGGAAAAAATCATTTGGATGGAGGAAATGCAAAAAATTCAAGAACGCATTGCAGAAAACCGCATCAAACGGCTGGCAGCAAAGACCGAGCTTAAAATTCCATGACAAAGTATCCGACAAAAATTGATGGTGCCTACCTCTTGCGGCCTCGTGTATTTGGTGACGCGCGCGGTTTTTTTCTGGAATCCTGGAACAAAGAGACTTTCGCCAAGCTGGGAATTGATGCGGATTTTGTGCAGGACAATCACAGCCGATCGGCGAAAAATGTGCTGCGTGGGCTGCACTACCAGAGCGGCGATGCGGCGCAGGGTAAGCTCGTGTGGGTCACATCGGGAACGGTCTTCGATGTGCTCGTCGATTTGCGGGAAAGCTCGCCCACATTTGGAAAATGGGATGGCTACATGCTGACGAGTGATGCCCACGAGCGCCTGTGGGTACCGGCTGGTTGCGCACATGGATTTTTGGTCGTGAGCGAGATGTCGGACTTCCACTACAAGTGCACGAATGTGTATGCACCGGCGACCGAGCGCGCCCTGCGCTGGAACGATCCCGCCATCGGCATCGACTGGCCGCTGCCCATCGGGATCGATCCGATTATTTCACCGAAAGATGCCGAGGCTGCTTCGTTCGCGGAGTGTGAGAAATATCAGTGAGGTCCGATCCAAGCTGGAGGAGTTCATGGAAGCCCCTCATCCGCGAACTCGTTTCCTTCGGTAGCGCTCTGACTCGCGCTCAGCGCGGCAGATTTTAAAAACAAAAGCTCTCTTCATCCCACCCGCAATTCTCCGTGCTCTCTGTGGTCAATTCCCATTCGCTTAAACCCCCCCGCTTTTTCATCACCGGTGCCAATGGTCAGCTCGGCTTCGAACTCCAGCGGGCTCTCGCTCCGCTCGGCGAGGTGGCGGCCTGCGGACGAGACGCCTGCGACCTCTCGAATCCCGACTCGATCCGTGCCGCCGTGCGCACGGCCAAGCCGGATGTGATCTTCAGCGCCGGCGCCTACACCGCTGTCGATAAAGCCGAGTCCGAGCCGGATTTGGCGCGCGCTGTCAATGCCAGCGCTCCCGGAATCCTTGGCGAGGAGGCCGCGAAACTGGACGCACTCGTTATCCACTATTCGACCGACTATGTCTTTGATGGCACAAAACCCTCCGCCTACTGCGAAGAGGACGCTACGAATCCGCTCGGCGTCTATGGCGAAACGAAGCTCGAAGGCGAAAATGCCCTAGCTGCCAGTGGTGCCGACCACCTCATTTTCCGCACCAGCTGGGTCTTTGGTGTGCACGGGAAAAATTTCATCAAAACCATCCTCCGTCTCGCTTCCAGTCGGGACGAACTCCGCATCGTTGCCGACCAGTTCGGCGCTCCCACCGGAGCTGCACTCCTCGCCGATGCCTCCACCCACATCACCACGCGCTACCTCCGCAATGGCAATGGCAGGGAAAATTTCCCCTTTGGCCTCTACCATCTCGCCGCTGGCGGCGAAACAAGCTGGCATGGCTTCGCGCAGCATATTGTCGCCAAAGCTACAGTTGCCAATCTAAACCTCCAAGCCACCCCCCAGCACATACTGCCCATTCCCGCCGCCGAATATCCCACCCCCGCTACCCGCCCGGCGAATTCCCGCCTCGACACCTCAAAATTCCGCGCCGTCTTCGGGCTTCACTTGCCCGATTGGAAGCATGGGGTCGATCAAGTGCTCGATGTGCTTCTCGAAAAGTAAGGATTTTCTCTGATAAGGCCATTGCTTTTGAAAAAATCCGTCATACAGAATTGGTCAGCAAAAGCACCTTCTTGCGACTCTTTGTGGCAAAACCAAAAGTTTTGCCGTTGTCTGAGTACCAATCATGGTTAATCAATAATACCATGACAACTACCGTTACCACGAAAAACATGATTTCTATTACGTCGTAATTAGTTTGCATATAACAAATTAAACTTGGCTATACATTCGATTGGTCGCCAACGGGTCAACCGGAAGAGATCATTCTTCGCGTGATTCCTGACAGGCAAGTTTTGTTTCGGCGATTGATGGGGGCGGGCGCCAAGTTCTCGCCTAGCCGATCACCGGTTGCGGAACTCACAAATGCACGCAAAAATAATTCCGCATGATCTACTTGCTCGATACATCTGCTCTTTTGGCGCATTATCGAGGCGAATCCGGCGCCGAAAGAGTGCACGAGTTGTTTGATCGCCGCATCGGCTGCAAGCCGCAAAGCCGTGCTTGTCCACCGCGACCCGCATTTTCAATCACTCGCTGAAGACCAGCTTCTTCAAGAAAAGTTGTAAAATCTCTGGGTGCGGGACATACATTTTTTTCTAGCCACAAAAATTTCAGATCACACTCATTGCCAAGATGTTTCCAGGAGTCGCGCAGCGTGTATGCAGACCCTGTCTTGGAGTCCCCGTTTCACGATGTAAGAGAGGCTGGTAAAGACGCTAAAAAATCATTGACAGAAGTTGTAATCCATGCGAAGCACTGATCCATGCAAAAAATCCAAGTTTTATTTCCAAATCCACTGATGGGTAGAGTGCGTGCAGTGGCTGCTGAGGAGGATCGCCCGGTAAGCGAGATTATCCGTAGAGCGGTTGAAAAATTTCTTGAGATGAAGCCGAGCAAGCCTGTGCAAAATCCAAAGTTACCCACTTTCCGTGGCGGTGAGATTTTGGTTTCCGCTGAAAAGTTGAAAGAGGAACTCTATAACGATGAGCCTGTCTAGTCTGGATACAAATCTCTTGCTCTATGCGGCCAATGAGGATGCTGCTGAGCATTTTGTTTGCAAAGCATTTCTGCAGAAAGTCATTGATGAGCCCTCTGGCTGGGTGATTGCGGATCAAGTGTATCTTGAGCTGTACCGCGCAATCCGTAATCCCAAGGTGATGTCATATCCTTTGTCAGCTAAAGAGGCAGCAAATCATGTATCGATATTGCGAGATCAGTTGGGGATCATGCATTGCTGTTACAATGCAGAGTGCTGGAATGTTGTTCTTCAAAATTTAGGATCCCCTCATTTTCCATATCGTCGCACGCATGATGCCATTTTAGCCGCCACATTGGTGAGTTATGGAGTTAAAACATTTTACACTCGAAATACGAAGGATTTTGCTGATTCGGGATTCCAAGCGGTGATTAATCCTGTGGACTCTATAAAATCTTAGACAGGAGTGTGACCTGTTTTTTTTGACATTCGCCTCTCTGCTGGGGCTTGTTTTGGCTTTCATTTCTGTGGTTGGTTGTAGTTTTATTGACCTCGTCCAACCACCCCTTTTTATCTCTTAACCGCTGGTCCGATTTTCGGGGTCCACCTCATTATTACCCGATCTCGGTGTTTATGCTTGCTGGAATACGGGAGATAATGATCATTTCCACGCCTCACGATCTGCCTGCATTCGATCAGCCCGAAGTTTACTGGATCAGGAATAGAATTGACAGATGAACATCAACAATGTAGATTATCAACATTGATGATTGACAGAAAGCTTAAATTTGCTTTGCTTGCTGCCTTGAAGCAGTTTCCAGCTGTAGTTGTGACTGGGGCTCGCCAGTCGGGCAAGACGACATTAGCCCGGGCGCTGATGCCCGAAGCGGACTATGTCACTTTTGACATCCCATCGGACGCTGCTTTTGCTGCAGCTGATCCAGCCAGTTTTCTTTCCAGACGACATGAACCATTGATCCTGGATGAATTTCAGTATGTGCCCGAGCTAACGCGTCACCTGAAGGTGTTGATCGATGCGAATCGGTGTCCGGGAAGGTTTCTTCTCACTGGGTCTCAGCAGTTTTCGAGTCTGGGTAGCGTTTCAGAATCCCTCGCCGGGCGATGTGCTGTTCTTACCCTCCCGATGTTATCAAGCCGTGAGTTGGGAATCAATGATCCGGTGGCATTGGATCGCTATTTATGGAGGGGAGGTTTTCCGGAGCTTTGGCAACGCGGTGATCTCGACCGAACGCTTTGGCTGTCATCTTATCTTGCGACTTATTTGGAGAGGGATGTCCGCACACTTGGAAATATCGGAAGTTTGCGAGACTTCGATCGTTTTTTACGCGCGGTTGCCCTGCGGGCTGGGCAACTTTGTGTGTTCAGCGAGTTGGCCAGAGATGTTGGCATTTCCGTGGGAACAGCAAGAGCTTGGATTTCTATTTTGGAAGCAAGCCAGCAGATTTTTCTTTTGGAGCCTTATCATTTGAATCGGGGTAAAAGGCTTATCAAAACGCCAAAGATTTACTTTCAAGAAACCGGGATGTTGATCTTTTTGCTTGGCTTTCAGTCTTGGTCGGATGTGCAGGCGAGTCATTATTGGGGTGCGGTCTGGGAAAATGCGGTGGTGTCAGAGGCACGGAAGATGCGATGTCTTCAAGCGGATCCGAGGCCGTTGTGGTTTTGGCGCACGGCAGCGGGAGATGAGATCGATCTGTTGATGGAAGTCGGACCGGAGGAATTCATTGCTGTTGAAGCCAAAGCCAGCACCATGCCCTCGGCGCACCAAGCAGCCGCCTTTTCAAAATTTACGGCTCTGCACGGTGAAAAGAGTTTGAAAAGAAAAATTATCTGTTGCAGGACAGCTGAGTCGAGACCACTCGCTGAGGGGTCGGATGTCACCGTGTCTTCGCTATGGGATTTTGACGAAAATTGAACATGAAACCGGAGATCGAGCGGATTTAAAAAACCACTTAATAATGAATCAGCAGTTCGAACTTAGTTACACTTGGCGTCTTTTTTACACACTGACTTGGACAAATTTCAAGATGCGCTATTATGGCAGCATCTTGGGTTATATTTGGTCCTTGCTCAAGCCATTAGCGCTTTTTAGCGTGCTTTACATCGTATTCACGATGTTCATGAAGCAAAGCGCTCCTCATTACAAATTATTCCTTTTGCTCGGTATCATTCTCTGGAATTTCTTTGTCGAGGCCACAACGGCCGGCATGCATGGCTTTATTGGAAACTACACGCTCATTCGGAAAGTTTATCTGCCTCGTATCATTCTGGTTGCATCGGCGGTGTCGAGTGCGTTCCTCGGGCTGTTTTTCAATCTGCTGATCTTCCTTGTATTCGCTCTCATCGATGGTCTCTCCTGGCATCCGCGCATGCTGTATTTTTTGCCACTAGTCCTTGCGCTTTATCTTTTAGCGATGGGAATCGGGCTTATTCTCAGTATCGTTGTTGTGAAAATCCGGGATACCATCAATCTCTGGGAAGTAGCCGTGCAGCTCGGTTTTTGGCTCACGCCGGTGATGTATCCCATGAGCAGCGTGCCAGAAAAATGGCGCTTCTATGTTTATCTTAATCCGATGAGCGGTATTTTGGATTACTCACGGAATTTCCTAGTTGGCACAGGCCAAGTCACTCCAGTGGGATACGCCTATGTTATTGGCATCAGCTTGACCTTGTTTGCTTTGGGAGTTTTTGTCTTCAAATGGAAGGAAGCCGAAATGACGGAGGACCTCTAATTTTATGCAACCGGCAATTACTGTAAAAAATCTTTCAAAAACCTTCCGCCTTCCGGGAGAGCGCCGTGGCACTCTGCGCGAGCGCCTTATGAAATTTCATCAACGCAATGAGGTGAAGGCTCGCAAGACGTTGGATGATATTAATTTCGAAGTCATGCAGGGCGAGTTCTTTGGCATCATCGGCCGAAATGGTTCAGGCAAATCGACTTTGCTCAAAATCTTGGCAGGTATCTACCGACCCGACAAGGGGAGTGAAGTGACAATCCACGGGCGCATCGCACCGATGCTGGAGCTGGGGGTGGGGTTCAATCCTGAGCTCACTGGTCGAGAGAATGTTTTCCTCAGCGCCACGATCATGGGAATGACGCGGCACGATGTTTCGGACCGCTACGAGAAGATCGTGCGCTTCGCCGAGTTGGAGCAGTTTATGGAGTTGCAAGTCAAGCACTACTCCAGCGGAATGTCCGTTCGCCTGGCCTTTGCCGTCGCCATGCAAGTCGAGTCGCCCATCCTGCTTTTGGATGAGGTCCTTGCTGTCGGTGATTTCGTTTTTGCCGAGAAATGCTTTGCCCATTTTGAGGAATGCCGCCGGAAGGGGCGAACGATTATCCTAGTAACTCACAGTGCCGAATCGATGGAGCGCTTTGCCGATAGAGTCATGCTCATTCATCAATCTCGCCTTGAGGCGATAGGCAATCCTCACGAGGTTCTTCAAAAATATCACGCATTATGTTAATTACGAGAATGAAAATCTGGAACATTGAACGCCGCTTCCAGAAGGCATTATCTGTTGAGGTGATTCAAAAATTAAGCTTGACATATCACTCCGAATATGTATGTATGCATGTATGAGAACAACGCTGATTTTAGATGACCAACTTTTTCGACGCGCGAAGCGAGAGGCCGGCGATAGGGGGGCGACACTTAGTGAACTGGTGAATACAGCACTTCGGAATTATTTTTTTTTAAAACCTTCCGAGGGAAATCGAAGTGCCTTTACGATGCCCGTCTACGGTGAGCCACTTCATTTTCACCAAACAGCCGGGGAGTTGGCCGAGCTCCGGGATGAGGGGCGGTAAATTCCAATGCAAATGCCCGATGTCAACATTCTGGTTTATGCCCACCGCCGCGAGGATCCCAATCATGAATTCTATCGCTCGTGGGTTGAGCGATTGGCTAATGGATCAGAGCCCTTCGCCTTGTCGGCTCTTGTCGCTGTTGCCTTCGTCCGCATCGTAACCCATCCCCGCTTTGCCCCTGCCCCCACACCTCTCCATCAGGCTCTTGCGGTGATCGACTCCCTGGTAACATTGAAGAATTGTCATTGGATCAGCCCGGGCGAAAACCACTGGAAATTGGTCAAGGAATTCTGTGCTACCACGACTACACAAGGCAAGCTGGTAGCCGATGCCCAGCATGCTGCAGTCGCTTTGGAGCACGGCTGCACATGGGTAACCCGCGATACGGATTTTGAGGCTTTCCGCTCAGGGGGGCTGCGCCTCGAGATACTCCAGCCATTGTGAGATTGAACCCGAATACAGCAGAATTAACCACAGAGCGCACAGAGAACACAGAGGATGATCTGTTTATGATGCGATGGGTTTGAAATGATTTGTGCGATATCAAACAAAAGCCAAAGCCTTTTCTGTCAATTCTCTCCATCCTGCCCTCCT